>LFTB01000053.1 GCA_001512905.1 Clostridia bacterium DTU084
GCTAACCCCACCCATACTCCGTATTGGGTGGGGAATGCGCCGTTTTAAATTCGTTCAAACCAGCAGAGGGGATTCGCGAACATGGTGATGGCGCACACGTACTCATAGGAATAGTTTGCAGGAGCCAGGGGATGGTTTTCCGGATATTTGTCGTGGTTGCGGTCTATATTCAAAAACTCGATCTGCAGTTTCTGCGGGGGAACGAAGGCAGCCAGATCCCACAGGTTCCTCAGGGTTTTGTATGGATAGTAGTTAGCCCAGTCAGTGTAGCGGTTCTCCAAAAATATATTGCCGTACTCCTGAAATAGGAAATACCCGCCTCTAGCATCCTGGCTGCCTGTGATGTCCAGATTAAAGGCAACATCCCTGTGCTGGGCCTGAACAGCTGCCATCAGCTTCTCGAAATTATCCTCTGCTTCTTTGGTGCGCAATTGAACCGCATCCAGTTTAATCTGCTTGAACCCATACTCCCGGCAGTAGCGGACGAGGAGGTCTGCCTCTGTTTTGTAGTTTCTATATAGTCTATTGCGATCTGGAGCAAACCAAAGTCCGAGTTTTATCCCAAGTTCGTCTGCTTTTTCCTTTATCGGAGCGAAGCCGTTGGGAAAGCGCTCCGGATCAATCTGCCAATACTCTTCGTCAATAGCCCTGTTGTTGACAATCTGCCTGAGGCCGTTGCCTTTCTGCCAGCCGTCGTCCAATTGGTAGTGTGTGGCGCCGAGCTTTCTGCAGGCTGCAAGTTCCTTCAAAACGAATCCTTCAGACATGTGCTCTTCGCACCTGCGGTCCCCCCAGGGGTTTGCCATTACCATATAATCCCGTTCCGGCACTAAAGGATTTCTTGCCCTCTGATAGTCTTTCAAAGCAATAAGGCCGTTTTCGAACGTGTTTTGGAAAAAACCTACCACAGAACTATAAGTCTTCAGATGTTTTTCTGCTGTAAATTCCTCAGCTCTGATCCCCCAGCCCAAAGTGTGAATGCAGTGTGGGGTGATCTGGAAATTTCCTGCAGCTTCAGGCCGCTGATCAGTAAAGACAGGGCTTTCTTTGAGAAAAAAGGCTCCCTCTCCTTCCCTATCCAGGGAAAAGACCAGGTTTGCAGATGTGATCTTTTCTGGTTTGCTCCTGCACACCAACTCGTCTGTTCGGTCTGTGCGGGTGAAAAGTTCGCAGGCAGTGAGACTGTCAGGCTCTAGAGCCAGGGGATAAGAGTCGAGAACCACATGCCGCAGGCTGCCGAAAAAATCCCCTCGAGGCAAATTGTGGGCTTTCACTTCCAGGAAGGTTCTGATGCACGGCGCATTTTCGTAAGCATAAGCATGGCGGATCAGCTCTACTCCATGGAAGGGAATCCGCAGGTAGAAGCTGGCCTCAAGAGAATGTTCCCCTTCTTTCACTTTCACGTCCAAAAGCTCTATTTCGGCTGCCTCTATTGTCTCATTCAGCATGCCGGTTAAACCTTCATAGAAGAACTCGGGCTCATCAAGGTGAGAGTTCAGCCATCTCCTGCCTGTAAGCTTATTCAAAAGCGAGGCTGTGGCAAAGTTTCCTTTGCCATATACCCAAGTCCTCTCGATGAACCTGTTCCCCAAAGTGAACATCTGGCCTTCTTGAACAAAATAGCAGCTCATAGCTATCCCCCCATCAGTACAAGGCAAAGATGTCCCTCGAGCGCTTTAGAATGGTCCTAGCATCCACCCTTATACAATCCTCTCTCCTGCATACTGCCTCTGCTGTGCTCTCTAGTTTATATTCGATTTTCAGCTCATAGGGCGGATTCAGGCGCACCGGCTTGAACATATCCAGATTTGCTACTGCCCGCTTGACAGCCTCTCTAATCTTATCCTGAGCATCTTGCGGATGGAGGGACAAAGCACAGTTTCTTCCGAAACCTTCCTTCACTGCCACGGTTTTCACGCCGGGAATCCAATCTTTTGCTTCCTGGACCCCTGCTTTGCAGCTGGAAACGAAAATAACCGGCACGCCCAAGGAGCCAGCCTGCACTGCAGTAAGGCCGATCTCGCCAACGGGACGGCCGTTCAGCCACATATTGTGAACTGCCACAGAAGAGAATGTGTGGGAAAGAACTCCTCCTTCAACCCCCGCCATGGGATGGTAGCCGATCAAGATAACGCCTGCAAAAGACTCGTCCAGTCCTGTCAGCCGCCTTGGCCTGGGCACCCCTGAGAGGATCTTCACTCCCCTTCTAAGTTCATCGTAGAGAAGATTTGACGTGCCGTTGCCGTGTCCGTCCTCAACGATAATCTCTACTTCTCCTGCAGTCTTCAGCCCATCGATGGCCGCATTGATTTCGGCTGTGCACATTTTCCTGGCAAGCTCGTACTGTGCAGGAGCGCTGCTCAAAGTCTGGCCAGCCAGGCCCGTTACACAAGCTACCCCTTCCAAATCAGAAGACAGATAAAATTTCACTGCAATCCCCCCATGTTTGGTTTTTCTCAAAGTATAGAGATCTCAGACAAACCTTAACAGTTCAGTGCTGGTCTGCACACAAGACCAATCTACAACCAAAGTCTTCTCCCCGCAGGGAATAAGCACCTTGCCCTTTAAGTTAAAATCGTGCTCCTGGTTGTCTTTTCTGCACTCCATGAGCTTGGGCACCATTGCCTTGAACGCTTCGAGCTTGGTGGTAGCAGGCTGGAGATCGTGCTCCCCACCTTCATAATAGCGCACAAGGACCTGTTTGCCTAAAGCTTCCAGTTTGTCAGCCAAGGCTTTAGTGTGGGTTTCGTGGTTCACTACAGTATCTGCTGTTCCATGTTCAAGGAAGACTGGACAGTTAATCCGTTCTGCATGGAGAATTGCGTCCCGGGCTGCCAGTTCCGCGGGGGAAAAGTGTCTGCCTGCAAGCTCGATCTTGCTTTCATCAAGGTGAGTCAGGGGACAGGAAGCGTAGATGCCGGCAAAAGTGTTGGGAGCATAAATACTGCTGAGCAAACAAATCTGCCCTCCTTGACTGCCGCCGTAGTGGTAGATGCGGCAGCCATCCAGCTGGTACGTTTCCAAAACAAACCGCAGGGCACCGAGGGAGTCTATCACCTGGTAGAAGCTAGCGTCATAGGGTACGTATGAGCCGGCGCCGGAGACTGGGTCGAAGTCGTACCCGCTTTGGCGGTATTCTGCAGCAACGCAGACGAGGTTGTAGTTTTGGCAGGCATACTCCATCTTATCCTGATGCTGAAAGCGATTGCCGCCCCAGCCGTGGGTGAAGAGCATGGCGCCGGTGTCAGGGCTGATTTTTTCTGGCGCTACAACCAAAGCTGTGATTTTCTTGCTGTAGTGTTGGCTATTAAGGCTGGGAAAAGTAACCTCAAAAGTCCGCATGGAATCCTTCCTCCCTTTAGAGTCTGGTTACATATTCTCCACCGATTTAACTTTCCCTTTGAAAAACAAAGCGGATCTCCTAGCCAGGAGCTCCGCTTGTCAGCTTTGTTTAATTCCGTGCATCCCTATCTATCGCCCAGCAGTGCGCTGTTAGAAGACAGGCACAACTGAGCCTTGATATTTTTCTTCAATGAATTTCTTGACCTTCTCGCTTGTGAGGGCTTTGACTAAAGCTTTTAAGTCTTCCCTCTCCTCATCGCCGCTGCGCACTGCAACGATGTTGGCATAAGTTGTAGCTGCCAGAGAATCTTTTTCCTCCATGGCCAAGGCGTCTGTTGCAACATTTAAGCCTGCCTGGATGGCGTAGTTGCCGTTGATAACTGCAATGTCCACATCCGGCAGAGAGCGGGCAAGCTGGGCTGCTTCAATTTCGATGATCTTGAGGTTCTTTGGGTTTTCCACAATATCATTGATTGTGGCTTTGAGTCCTGCATTTTCCCTTAATTTAATCAAACCCTGCGCTTCTAAAAGCAAAAGTGCCCTGGCTTCATTGGTGGTGTCGTTGGGAACAGCCACCTGGGCATTGTCTTTTAATTCCTCCAGGGTTTTGGTTTTGCCTGGATAAATGCCCAACGGTTCGTAATGGATGGCGGCGATGGAAACAAGATCTGTTTTGTTTTCCTCGTTGTAGTCGTCCAAATATGGTTTGTGCTGGAAGTAGTTGGCGTCAAGTTCCTTGCTTTCCAGCATCTTGTTGGGCTGGATGTAGTCGGTGAACTCTACGATTTCCAGCTCATAGCCTTCCTCAGCCAGAACCTCTTTGGCAACGTTCAAGATCTCTGCATGAGGTGTGGGGGTGGCGCCAACCACAATCTTCTTTGCCTCTTCAGTTGCCCCTGTTTCCACGTCGCTTTTGTTTCGGGAGCAGCCAGCAGCAAAAAGCACTACTGCAGCAGCAATTAGAAGTAAAAGTAGTTTCTTTTTCATCACTATCCCTCCAAATTTAATTTCTTTTATCGCTTATTTTCGCCAGTTTCATCCCTAATTCCTGTAAGACCTGCACAATAATTACTAAAAGCACTACTGTGATCAGCATAATCCCTGTCTGATAGCGGTAGTAGCCGTAGCGGATGGCAATATCGCCAAGTCCCCCTCCCCCGACAAAACCTGTCATCGCAGAATAACTGAGGATGGTCGTAACAGCTATGGCGCTGCCTACAATCAGCGAAGGCCGCGCTTCGGGCAGCATCACTTTAAAGACGATCTGAAGGGGTGATGCGCCCATGGACTGGGCTGCCTCGATCACGCCCTTGTCCACCTCTTTCAGCGAGCTTTCGACCAGCCGCGCAATGAAAGGGGCTGCTGCGATCACAAGGGGAACAATGGTGGCTGTGGAACCTAAGGTTGTGCCTGTGATGAACCTGGTAATGGGAATCACTGTGATCAGCAGAATAAGAAAGGGAACTGAACGCAGTAGGTTAATGACAACTCCCAAAAACCAGTTCAACCAGGGAATTGGCCTGATTCCGCCTTTATCTGTCACAACCAGCACAATACCCAAGGGCAGACCGAGGAGGTACGCTACTGCTGAAGAGACGAAGGTCATGTAGAGGGTTTCCAAAAAGCCCTCGGCAAGCATTTTTACAATCACAGGATCAAACAAATCCTTCAACCTCCTCGACAGCAAGGCCTTTTGCTTTTAAGTATTCGATCATTCTGTCTGCCACTCCTTCTTCTTGCGGCAGCTGGATGACAATCTGACCGAAAGCCTTTCCGTCGATGTTTTTTGTGTCAGCAAAAAGGATATTGACGGTTGTGCGGAACCTCAACACCATATCTGCAATTACAGGCTCTGAGGCTGAATTGCCGTCGAAGACAATGCGGCAGCATCTGTCGCCGTGAAGGGCAAGCTGCTTTCCTTCAGGATAAAAAAGCCTTCGGGCTGCCTGAGATTTTGGCCTGGCAAAGATCTCCTCCACTGTCCCGATCTCCGCGATCAGGTGGCTGTCGATAATGGCCACCCGGTTGCAGATCTCTTCTACAACCTTCATCTCGTGAGTAATCACTACGATAGTGACGTTGAGGCGCTTGTTGATGTCCTTCAAAAGGGCAAGCACTTCCCGGGTGGTTGAAGGATCCAGGGCGCTTGTTGCCTCATCGCAGAGCAGCACTTTGGGATCTGTGGCCAGAGCCCTGGCGATGGCCACCCTTTGCCGCTGTCCTCCAGACAGCTGGCTGGGGTATGAATTGGCCTTATCAGGCAAACCTACCAGCTCCAGGAGTTCTTTCGCTTTTTTGCGGGCTGTTTTCTTATCAGTGCCGGCTATTTCCAGGGGGAAACAGACGTTGTCCAAAGCTGTCCTCTGCATCAAGAGGTTAAACTGCTGGAAGATCATCCCCATGGATTGTCTGGTGCGGTAGAGCTCTTTTTGAGAAAGGGAAGCCAAGTCCTTACCATCGAAGAAAACCTTGCCGCTTGTGGGCCTTTCCAAAAAGTTAATGCACCGGACCAGGGTGCTTTTGCCAGCACCGCTGACGCCGATAATGCCGAAAATCTCTCCCCTGTAAATTTCGAGATTTATTCCATCCAGCACCTTGATTTCTCCATCTGGAGTATCAAAGCTCTTGCTGAGATCCTGAATCTTGATTATTGGTTCAGACAAGATCTACCCTCCATTTAAAGTCCCAGACATTCTTCTCTTCTTGTTGATATTCTCTTTCCAGCTCTAGAATCCTTTTTAGCTCCATAATTATTGCTGTCAGGCTGGCCTTCAAAATGCTTTATGAACGCAGCATCAAGCCAAAATGGCATCTAGAACCTTGGGGAGAAGACCAAGCTGCGCAAGGAGGGTAAAAATTGTGTACCTCTCCCGCACTTCCCAGCCGTAGAGAATTGCATCCTCCACCCACTTTTTAGGCAGCCCAAGCTCTTGATAACTAGCAGGGGCGCCTGTACTGCGCAGCCTCTCTTGGATAGCACGGACTGACGGCGGCTTTATTTTGGAGCGAGCAGAAGCTAGTCTGCCTGAAAAACGGGGTGGCTCGTAAGTTGCCGGGCCTGCCTGCATAACGGGCAGCTCCCCTGCCAAAGGTCCATATACCTCTGTAAGCTTCTCTTTATATTCCTCCCAACTCAAGCCTCCTGTCCGCCAGCTGGAGCGGATGCTGGCCAGGTCCAGAGCCTGTTCCAAGAAAAATTGGTATGCCTTGGCAGAGAGAACTGAACCTACAGCCACTTTTTCCCCGTGGAGGTGCTCCTTACCGCCTTCGAGCTGCTCTTTCATCTCCCAAAAGTGGGCCAGGTGGTGTTCAGAACCTGAGGCAGGCCTCGAGCTTCCTGCCATGAGAATGCCGATCCCGCTGAGAATTAGCCCTTCGGTAAGTTTTGCGATGGCATCTTCCCGGCCTTCCTCAATGGCTGCAGTATCTATCCTGCAGCTGTCCGCTGCATCTTGTACCAAGCCTGCGATGTAGGGACAGTAGTACTCTCCCTCCAGCTCCCGGGCCAGGATCCAATCAGAGAGGGCTGTATATTTACCTAGTAGATCTGCAGCTCCTGCAGAGATAAGCCGCTGGGGAGCTTTGGCGAGAACTGCCAGATCGCCGTAAATAGCTAAAGGCGGTCTTGCAGGTTTGGTTATTTTAAACCCATTGAAGGTCATGGCTGAAACTGTGGAAGCGTAGCCATCCATGGAGGGGGCTGTGGGGATGGAAACAAATGGAATCTTCAATATGTTTGCAGCAGCGTAGCGCACGAGATCCGTGATCGTGCCGGAGCCAACTGCCAAAAGGAGATCTGGACGGTGAGCAGAGGAGGATAAAATCGCATCCACGCTCTCCTCGTCAGGCTTGAAGCCTGCAGACAGGATCACCTTCTCTAAAGCATACCTGCAAGCTAACGCCTCCTCCACCTGCGCCCCTGCCGCAGACCAGGTGTTCTCATCTGCTACCAGGAGAAGCTTGTCCCATGACCCCAAACCGGCCAGCTTTTGGTACAAATGGGAAAGGAGATTTGGGGCTATTTCAATCTCACGGATGGGTATCTGATGTTTTCTGCCGCAGCTGCAGGCTGCAGCAGCTAACTTTTGGATTTTCATGGCAAATTCCCTTCTTTGATCATCTGAGGATAAGAGAAGCTTGGAATTATGCTATCTTGGCTTTCAGCCTTCTTACAGCATCATTTAAATCGCTCTTCTTGAAGATGTCGAAAATTCGGACTTACCCATTCTCGACTATATAAAAAAGCCTTCCTCCACACATCCGAGGGATTTAAAGCCGACGTGATTGACGCCTTCGCTGCTGATCATCTCTCCTCTTTCCTCGGATTCTCGCAGCGAAGACGGGTGATCTGAGGCATGCAGTTTGTAGAGAACTGCTTCTACAGCAAGCCTTTGGTAAAATTCCAGCTTTGCAGACCATCCGATGCAGGCATTCCAGCTATACCTTTCTAGAGCCAGCTTCCATTTAATTTTTCTGCTCATTAGTGCCTTTGGGCAACTGCCGCAGCCATTTGACCAGGTGTCAGCTCCCTTTCTATTCCCAATCCTTTTGCTGCTTTATTTGTGGCCATCAATGAAAGCTCTGTTTCCGATAGATACCCAAATACTCCCAGCCGTTTCTTTATTTCCATGCACAGCTGTTTATCTAACTGATTTTCATCAAGCTTTTAAAGCTCCGCGAGGTTCTCAGCATCTAAATATGTTATTCCTTGACCTCAGGATCGGTTATATTGGCTGATTTATTAAAAATCGAGCTGATGGTGTTGATCGCAGAAATGATTGTTCAGTAAAGCTTACCAATTATGGGGCTTAAAGTATTCCCCAAAGTAGCGGTTTTGAGCAGTGCTATCAGCTGTGCGAATTTTTGTGGGCTTATTTTCTCGTGTCCTTTAAAATAGATTTGCCACAAGGCTCAGCTCACATATTCAGCAAGCTTATCCACACTTCTGCTAAATTCCAAGCAAATATTTGGCTGTTCTGTTGTTGGGATCTATTCTCAAAATAGTTCTTAGACATTCCTCTGCTTTATCCCGCATCTTTTTGCGTTTATATCGTTTAAACAGCTTAAATAAGAAACGGATGTCCTTTGTAGCCCAAAAATGCGCTTGACCCTCATTGAATCTGCCTAAATCAAAATAGACAGCTCCCAGTCCGTTATGTGCATACCTATCTTTTCCATTTATCCCCAAAGCAAGTTTATAAACTTTTATTGCCTCTGTGTGCATTTCCAAATCGCGGTAGATTCCTCCTAACCAGACTAAAGAAACTATCTTGTTTTCTGGCTTTGAGGCAAGTGCAAGTGCTTTTTTGTAGTACCCTATTCCTTCTTTGTATCGGTTGAGCTTTCTGCATATCCCTCCCAGGCCATTTAAGGCAACAAAATTTGTATTGTCTAGGGCAAAGCTCTTTTTGTACAGCTTGTAAGCTTGATCATACGCCTTGAGGTCTTTATGAAGTCCTCCCAATGTGTTCAGTACTGAAGTATCTGCGAGGTTCTCAAGGGGAATGCCTCGCTGTAGCCGTTTCATTTCCAATAATTTTTGTTTTATTAATAGAACATCAACACCGAACGCTTCAAGCCTTCCGAGCCACTGAACCGCTTTGTCCAGCTCGCCTAGATTTAAATGGGCTGAAACAGCCTTATCCTTTATTTTGTTTACTTCCTCGGGTATTCCAGCCGTTTCAGACAAGAATTCTGTCAGCTTCCAGCTGAGCTCAACTGCATCTTGATCCCTTTTTTCCAGGCACGCCTGCTTGCACATTTTCACCAGCGTAAACAAATCAAGCTCTTCTACCAGATCAACTACATAATATTTAGCTCCTGTACTGAGCTCTATAGTTTCCCCTACTTTGCTGTTTTGCAGCCTTCTAGCCAGTTCCGTTTTGCTGTTGATCAGCCCCTTTTCCGGATTGCTTTCGGTTTCGACGATTTTGTAAACTTCTGCTTCCCCCAAAGAATCGTCCTCCATATACCTAAGGGTAGCCTGCGAAATATTCATCTCGTTCCCCCCAATCTTCTCAATTGGCACTGTACAAATCAACTCTTGGCAGAAGATTAAAAAAATTAGCTAGCACAAAGGTTGCTGATTGTCCAAACAACTTCCTAAAGAAAATGATACAATGCCTGCTTCGTCTCTCCTGCTAAAATTTTCAGCTAATTTAAAACCTGTTCCATTATCAAGCTCTATAAAGGAGCTCTATATCGCCGCCCGCCTTCAGAGCTTTCAGCATCCCCCAGTTGAAGCGGGGGTATCTGCCGTGAATTTCGCCAAATTCTTTTCCTTGGGCGAGGAGCTTTTTCACTTCAGGCAGCTCTTTCCGAAACTGGGCGTTAAATTCCTCTACCCGCTCTTCTTCTACAAAAGGACTAAAGTGTTTCTGCTTGAGGCTCTCTGCCAGCTCTTTTTCCGATGAGATAGGATGATGAAACTCGAGCCCATACAGGCCAACCACTTCCGGATCATGGGCATCGCTGCTTGCAAAACAGGGCAGCTCGAGCTTTCTTTGCAGCTGTGTGATCTGACTTTCCATATAACCGCGGACGTGAAAGCTGAGGCACTCTAGAGCGTCAAGCTGTCGTGAGAAGACCGCAGGATCAACTTCCGGATCATAACGATAAGGGTGTGCCAATACCACAGCACACCCTAAAGCTTCAGCTTTCTCGAAAAGCTCCTCTGCTTCCATGTTCTGCCAAAAGGCAGAAGAATCCAAAGTTCCGTAGATTAGAAAGTCATCGCCAAAGGCAGATCGCACCTCAACACCTCGTAAAATGACCAGTTCTGGAAATGCAGACTGAAGAGCGGCGTGCTCCTCATCGCTCCAAATCCGGCCGTGTTCTGTGATCACTATCCCATCCAAGCCCACCTGCTGAGCCCTTTGCGCCATCTCTTCAGGCGGAGTCTTACTGCAGCCAGAATACCGTGATGTGTGGACATGCAGATCAAAACGCACTGTGATTCACCCTTCTTAGAAACTTTCTTAAATCTATTCGCTGTTTGTTGCCATTTCCCTTTAGACTGAAAAAGAATAAAGCCAGATTTCGATGAATCCGGCTTTACTCTTTCTGAAAAGATAATCCGCTCCTTAACCGTCAGCAATCTGCATAAAGATTCGTTTTAATACCCTGCCCTTCAAAAAATCGTTATAGCTCAAGCAGTCTCTGTGCGTTCTCTTTTGCCACCTTGCGGAATACTTCTTCGCTGATTAATTTCTCATCCCGCAGCTGGAGGAGAAAATCCACAAGGGGCGTAGGAGTGTCTGGGGCGCAGATGTCTGTGCCGAACATCAACCTGTCCTGGAATTCATTGAGAAATTGCACTGCGTATTCCCTGTCCCTTGCTAAAGCATTGTAGCCGCTCATGGCAGAGAGATCGCCGTAGAGGTTTTCGTAGCGCCGGAAAAGTTTCGGCACCACCCCCTCCTCATCGATTGGGTAGTCTGGATAACCGAACCTGTCTGCTGGAGTCCTGAGCCTTCCCATCTCTGCCCAGAAGGTTTGGGAGTGGGCAAAGAACTTGAGCTTGGGGAAGCGCGCCAGGCTCCGCTCAAGCTGCGGAAGACCCGGCTCGTCGTAGAGGCCGTAGATACCGCCTATTTGTCCTGCCAGATGAAAGGTGAGGGGCAAGCCGACATTTTCCGCATGTTTGAACAGGTTCTGCACAAATGGATCTGAGATGGGCAGGTTAGCTGTTACTTCACCAATCCCCTTGAAGCCTTGCTCTTTATAGTATCCTAAGAGGTGATCCAAGGGGCTGTCTGCTGAATTGGTCAGAGAGCGGGGGTCTACGTTGCAGAAGGGAATGAATCTGTCTGGGTACTCCTCGCAGATCTCCTGGATCTCCTGGTTGGATTGTGGGATAGTGCTGCATTCCGGACTAACACCAGGCAAAAGAACTGCCTTCTCTATGCCGAGCTTGTCATAGCGCTCTATTAAGTATTCAGGGGTAGCATAGGCCTGCCTGCCGTCGAGGCGCGGAGGACCCGGCCTTTTTCTTGTGTGGACATGGATATCGATAAACATGATCTCCCTCCTATTCTCCTAATGGTACAAGCCTTAAGGCATTGCCTGCATAGATTTTTTCCAATACCTCCTGCGGCAGTCCCAGGGAATTTAAGAACTCTTGGTGTTTGTTGTCAAAGTAGTCGCGGCCGTAGAGGATCCTGTCCTGAAACTCCAAGATGAATTCCTTGGCATATTCAGGATCCCGCGTCAACGCATTAAGTCCAGATCCTGCCGACAGATCGCAGTAGAGGTTTGGATAGGTGCGGAGCATCTCAATGAGCTTCCCGCCTGGTAATACTTTTCCGGTAGGATAAGTCTCTTTGTCGTATTTATCGTCCCCTGAAATGTGCGCCCAAAAGCCTGGGGCGTGGCCCAGGAAAATGGTTTCCGGACAGGCAGCCACAGCCCGCTGGAAAGCCTCAATTCCCCCTCCGTACCAGTAGTTGGGCCGGGGGTACCGCCTGCCTGTATCGAATTCGTAGTCTATGTGGACAACCACAGGTATCTTGCGCTTTCCGCAGTAGCGGAAAAGCCGCAGCGCATCTGGGTTGTCGTACATCATCCTCAGCTTCAGCTCCCCACATACCTTCACTCCATAAATGTCTATGCTGGCTGCGAGCCTGTCTACTGCATCCGGCTTTCTGGGATCTGGCGCATAGCCTAAAACGAATTTCCCCGGCGCCCGCTCTGCATAAGACAAGCAGCGGGAAAAGGGAATGGGACCCCCTGGACCTGCATCGCAGATCACGGGGATAGTACCAGGATTCCATTCGTCTTGGGGAGACACCCAGCTGAGAAGCCAGGTCTTATCGATATTGTACTTTTCCATATTGGCCAAAAAACGCTCCAAATTGTGCCCGTGCCAGTCTGGGTGGTTGTGTGCATCGATAATCATTCTCTCGCCCCCTGCTTCAAATTCAGTACACCTCAAAGATGTTGTCCGATCTCCGAGCCACAGTGCGGGAGTCAAGCCTTATGCTGCCTCTGGCTCGGACCTCAGCCTCAGCTGTGCTCTCCAGCTTGTATTCGATTCGCAGCTCGTAGGGAGGTGGTATCTTCACCGGCTGAATCTCGCGGATTCGCTCCACTGCCCTGGCCACACCTTTGCGAATCTGCTCCTGGGCATCTTCAGGGTGCAGGGACAGGGCGAAGTTTCTACCGTATCCTTCCTTTACTGCTACAGTTTCCACTCCCTCAATCCACTCTTTTGCTTCCTCTGTCCCTGCCCTGCAGCTGGAGACAAAGATCACTGGCACGCCAAGGGAGCCTGCCTGGGCTGCAGTCAGGCCGATCTCGCCGATGAGGCGGCCGTTTAGCCACATGTTATGAATGCTGGCTGAAGAAAAGCTGTGAGAGAGAACCCCGCCCTTGACGCCTGCCATAGGATGATAGCCGATGAGGAGAACCCCAGAGAAAGTGCTGTCCAATACAGACAGCTGTCTTGGCCTGGGGACCCCCAAGAGAATTTGCACGCCCCTTCTCAGCTCAT
This sequence comes from Clostridia bacterium DTU084, assembly GCA_001512905.1. Lineage (GTDB taxonomy): Bacteria > Bacillota > DTU084 > DTU084 > DTU084 > DTU084. Next base: position 12,833 of record LFTB01000053.1, read on the forward strand.
TGTAGATGATGTTGGCTGTGCCGTCGCTGTGCCCGTCCCCGACGATGATCTCTGCGTCGCTCGAAATACTCCTCAGCCCGTCTATGGCCGCATTAACCTCCTTCGTCAGCATCTGCTGCGCAAACTCGTATTGTTTATGCTCTCTGTTCAGCGGTTGGCCTGCACTGCCGACGACGCAGGCAACTCCTTCAAGGTCTGTGCAGATCAAAAATTTCATCTTTCATCTCTCCCTTCAGATCAGGGTAGGTGATTAACTGCTGTGCCTGAAAAAGTGCCAGCCGCCTAAGTCAGGTGGATCGCCCGGATCTTCTGCCAACAGTTCCTTGTAGTTTTCGGCCACCTTCCGGAAGGCTTGGGCGTATTCTTCAATCAGTTCAGGCCTGTAGCGCTTGAACCAGGGAATCCCAATCACCCTCGTACCAATAGACTCGCTCACAGGCAGACTTCCCGGCTCCTGTCTTATGTCCACAGGAGAGTTTGCGATCCTGGTAGGCTTGCCTGCACCGTATACGTCGCAGGTATTGAAGACAGGGTGCAGATGCAGCGGTCTGTTGCAGCCGGGGCAGCAGTCAGGAACTCCTTCTGTCCGCACAGCTTCAGCAAAGCGGGACACAGACAGACCCTCTAGCTCTTCTTTAATGTAGAGGCCGTGGGGGTAATAGTAGCCGCCCATATGGCTGGACGGATCTTTGGGCCTGTGGGGTCTGAGGACTGGTACGTCTTCCAAAAGCTCCCAGAAGTAGTCCATGGCCTTTCTGATCTCACAGGTGCGCTCGTCGTAGTATTTCAGCTGCACCCTGCCTACAGCAGAGCTCAGCTGGTGCATTCTGTATTTGTAGCCCCCTAAGGGAAGGCCAATATACGGGCGGAGAGACTCTGTCTGGATTTGCTCGTCAAAGCGCTCGTAATGTCCTAAAGCAATGGCCCGCTCGTAGATCTCCCGGTCGTTTGTGACCAGCATCCCTCCCTCGCCTATGGGGAAGGCCTTGCCGGTCATCAAGCTCATGGCCCCTACATGACCGATAGTGCCCACTTTCTTACCTTTGTACAGGCTCCCCTGGGCGTGGGAGACGTCCTCGATCACCTTGATGCCGTGGCGGTTAGCAATTTCCATAATTTCGTCCATGGGCGCAGGATGGCCCAAGTAATGGACCACCATAATCGCTTTGGTGCGGGGTGTGATCCTTTTTTCCAGATCCTCAGGGTCCAGGCACAAGGTGACTGGATCGATTTCTGCAAAGACAACAGTAGCACCTAGAGAGAATGCCTGTAGGGCCGAGGCCCAGTAGGTGATGGATGGACAGATCAACTCATCCCCTATCCCCAGTCCGCAGGCAAACATGGCTGCATGCAGCGCTGAAGTGCCGTTGTTGAAGCCCAGCGCGTACTCAGCCCCCTGCCAGGCAGCAAATTCCTCCTCGAACTTTTTGGTCACATCTGTGCCGCTCATGGCGCCTCTCCGCAGTACCTCTAAAACTGCAGCTTCGTCTTCCTCTGTAATGATTGGCCAGGTAAAAAGGTCCCCTGGTTCCTTCGTGACAGCCCGAGGGCCGCCGAAAATTGCAAGTTCGCTCATTTTCACGCCTCCTTGGTTATATTTGGGCAAGCAGCCCTTTAATTGCCTCAAGATCTTTTTCAGCTCTGTAGAGGTCTGGCTTTGCTGCGTGGCATTCTGCAGACAGAAAGCCGGAGTAGCCCATCTTCTTCAGAGCTCGGAATAAAGGCAGGTGATCCACTGCTCCTTCTCCCAGCATCTGCTGCTGGAAAAGCTCGTTGCCCCGAGCTGTAAGGTCTCTAAAGGAACCTGGCAGGCTTTCGTCTTCAATGTGCAGTTCGTCTTTCACGTGGACGTGGAAGATCTTCTCCCCCAGCCTCTGTACAGTCTCTTCGCCGTAGTCTGTGCCTGTGATGTACATGTTCCCTGCATCGCGAATAACTCCAACGTTGTCACGTTGGATCATGGCCAAGAGGCGCTCTGCCCCTTCAACGATCTCGGTAAGGCTGCCGTTGTGGATCTCCATGGCCAGCCTCACACCGCGCTCTGCGGCCAAATCGCCGCACCTCTGCAGCCAATGGGCTGCTTTTGCGTAATGATAGTCCTGGGCCAGAAAGGCATTGGGTCCGCCTGGCCACACCCGAATGAGGTCCGTACCCAGCCACTCCATAACCTGGAAATATTTTTTCAGCTCCTCTAGGACCTCTTCGCACTGAGCATCGCTCATGGTGAGAAAACGGCCTAGATATGCGCCGATACCCGCGATCTCAAGGCCGAGCTCAGCTGCCAGCTCTCGGATCTCAGAAGCACGTTCATAGGTTGTATCTGCCGAAATGTGCGGTTCCCTTCCCCACAGCTCAACTCCATCATAGCCGAAGCCTTTAGCCAGCCGCATGGCTTCCTGAACGCTGCGTCTGTTAAAAACAACTGTGAAAATGGCTGTTTTCTTCTCTTTATCTCTCCTTTAAAACGATTTACTTCCGATAATAAGCCTCAACCTTCTCGATTGCCCGAACTGTATCTTCCAACTCTTCTTCGCCCCAACCTTCGTGGATGTAGAGGGTGAAATGATCGCTGAGAGCTTTCTCTGCCACAGGGCAGCAGCCAGTATAGTCGATGGGTCTGGCTTTCTGATCGCTCCAGGGGTATCCTGAGCTGCCGTAGGCGCGCCGCTCTCTGATCCAGGTCTGCTGGTAAATGGGTACTACATAGTGAGCGCCTACAGGAATCCCCTCTTTTGCCAGGGCTTCGGCAAAGGTTACTTTGTCAGCGTTCATGTTCTCGGCGTCGAAGCGGAGGAAGCAGAACCAAGGATTGGCCTCGTGGGAAACTTTCCAAAGGGAGGTTGCACAGTGGGCGAGGCGCTTTTTCAATTCCCTCACAATCCACTGCCTCTTTTCCTTGATGGACTCAAGCTTCTTAAGCTGCGCTCTGCCGATGGCAGCCTCAAGCTCTGTCATCCGGTAATTGTTGCCTAAAAAGAGGTTGGTGGGATCTTGGGAGTTAAAGGGCTTCCCCCGGTCTGCAAAGCGTTTTGCTTGCCAATATAGGTGAATGCAGTTTGTGAGGACCATGCCTCCCTGGCCCCCTGAGGTTGTGTGCTTGCTGGACATCAAGCTCACTGCACCTAGATCTCCCATGGTGCCCACGTATTTACCCCTGTATTTGGCGCCGTGGGCCTGGGCGCAGTCTTCGATCACATAGAGGTGATTGCGCCTTGCCAGTTCCAAAATTGGTTCCATCTCTGCGCTCTGCCCTGCCAGGTGCACTACAACAATCGCTTTGGTTCTGTCGCTGAGGCAGCCCTCGATTCCTTCTGCTGTGATGTTGAGGGTGTTGTAGTCTACGTCTGCAAAGACCGGAATGCAGTTCTGAAAAAGAATGGCAGCCACAGTACCTGGATCTGTGATGGGGGTGGTGATCACCTCGTCCAAAGGCTCCAGCCCCAAAGCTGCTATGGCAGTGTGCACTGCTGCTGTGCCGGAGCTGGTGCTGGTTGCGTACTTGGCGCCGAAATACTCTGCAAACTCCTGCTCGTACGCGTCCACATGCCTGCCGCCGTACCGGTCCAGCGCCTGATCTCCCGTCATGGTCTTCTCGATCACATCCAGGGCTGCTGCAAGTTCCTCCTCTCCGAAGATGACCCGCGGCGGGAAAGGCTTCTCCCTCACTGGCCTGCCGCCGTGGATAGCTAGTTTTTCCAAAAAAGTCCCCTCCTTCTGAGTTTTTTTATTTTCATTATAAAGGCCTCCCTGGGCTCTCACAGTGCCCTTGAGGAGTCCCTAACAATCAGTTCAACTGAACCGTACAGGGGAGATGCGGGCTTTTCCCCTGAGAGCATTGTCAAAAGCAGCTCTCCTGCCTTGGCGCCGCAAGATTCAAGCATCATATCGACGCTGGTAAGCGAAGGCTCGACAAATTTGCCAGCCTCGATGTTGTCGTTGCCCACAACTGCAAGCTGCCGGGGCACCTGTATGTTAAGCCTGTTAAGCTCGGCAAGAATGCCAAAGGCGATGTAGTCATTGAGGCAGTAAACAGCATCCGCTCCAGCTTCCAAGACCTCTTGAGCGAGCTTTCTTCCCATCTGATAATGATCAATTTCAGTTTTAGGAAGCCAGACTAGTTCCTCTAAAAAAGGAAGAGAAAAATGCTTTAGACCCTCCAAGTACCCTTCGTAAATCTCTCGCGTAAAGCCAGAGATCTTCTCTTTTGGTGCACCTAAATAGGCAATTCTGCGCCTTCCCTGCTTATATAGATGCTCAATGGCTTTAAAGCCCGCTTCTTTGTAACCGATATAAACTCTGCCAAAAGGAAGCTCTCGTTCTGAGTAATAATTCACCAGCACAGCAGGCGCCCCAGCATCGACCAAAGGCTCTAATGCTTCTTCTGCCTGGGGCTCTGAGCCTGTGATAATGATGAGCCCATCCACCTGTCTAGAAAGAAGGAGCTCGATGTTTGTCTTCATGCTTTTTACCCTGGTAGACCCCTGGCTCACACTCCCTAATAGAATTTGATATTTCATCTCCTGCAGAACTTCCTCTGCCCCCAGGACAATTTTGGTGAACCAGCCGCTAGCAATGCCAGTTGTAATAATGCCTATGGTTTGGGTTTTGCGGGTACGCATAGAGCGTGCGAGCAGGTTCGGTTTGTAGTTGAGCTCAGCCATGGCATCGAGAATCCGCCTTTTGGTTTCATCGCTGATCTTCCCTTGGGGATCTCCGTTTAGGACGAAAGAGACTGCTGTGAGGGAAACACCGGCCCTCTCAGCCACCATCTTGCTTGTAACCCTTCTTCTGCGCTTTTTCAATTATTGAAAGCTCCCTTTCTGTTAGTAAATCGATTTACTTTTAAACATTTCGTCCTTGAATTAGAAATTCCTTCCTAATCAGAAAAGAATTTTCTGTCTGCGCATGTGAACGTTGAGGACCAGAGCAACGCACATGAGGTTGGCCATGAGGGAACTGCCGCCGTAGCTGATGAAAGGAAGGGGAATGCCGGTGATGGGCATAATGCCGATGGTCATGCCGATGTTGACCAAAATGTGGAAAAGGAACATGGAAAAAACACCTGTGCAGATGAGAATGCTGTACAGATCCCTCGCTTCGGAGATCACGTGGAGAATACGCCACAGAACGTAGAAAAAGAGGCCCAAAACCAGCAGGCAGCCGATGAAGCCGGACTCTTCAGCGATCACTGGAAAGATGAAGTCCGTGTGGTGCTCTGGGAGAAAATTCAACTGTCCCTGTCTGCCCTGAAGGATTCCCTCGCCAAAAAGCCTCCCGCTGCCCACTGCGATCATGGACTGGATAATATTGTAACCGTACCCTCGGGCATCCTGATAGGGATTGAGGAAGATGAGGAGCCGCATCTTCTGATAAGGCTTTAGAATGAAGAAATAACCCAGAGGCAAAACCACAAAGATGCCAATGGCAGCGAGAATGGCAAGGTGTGCGGGTCTTGCTCCTGCCATGTAGAGCATTCCAAAGGCGATCCCCACAAAGACCATGGCTGTGCCGAAGTCTGGCTGCAGGAGAATGAGGAGCATAGGGATGCCAACCATCACCAGGGCGCCGAACAGACTCGGCCAGGTATCAAGCTCTTCTTTCTGGGAAAGGTATTGAGCCAGAGAAATGATCACCCCGAGTTTGGCCAGCTCCGCAACTTGCATCGCCATGGGGCCGATGTAAAGCCAGCTTTTCGCGCCATTAACCTCCCGGCCGAAGATCAGCACCGCCCCTAACAGGGCAAGGCTTAAATAGTAAATAGGCCAAGCTAATCTCCCTAAAGTGCGGTGATCAAGGTTTAAAAGAAAGTAACCGAGGCCAAGGCCAATGCAGGCAGCAAAGAGCTGCTTTTTCAAGAAATAAAATGAATCGCCTTGGTTTAAGGCCATATTGGAATGGGTGGCGCTGAAAATTGCCACAAGGCCGATGCCGATTAGGGCTAAAACTCCGCCCAGGATGCCCCAATCAATATACTTTACAAGCCGCCTTTCCACCTTGATCCCTCCACTTTAGTTGGATATGTACAATGATAGCTGATTTCGTACTTGGTGGCAAGCGACAAAACTGCTAATTATTTCACTTCTGTTGAGAGCGCCGCACCTGCCTGACAGGAATGTTGGCAACCAGGGCAACTGTATCTCCCCCGCCGCTTTCCAAATTGATCTCCATTGCAGAGAGGTCTATTTCAAGGTAGCGGGAGATAACCCCGATGAGATCCTCTTTCAATTCTTCCAAAAGATGGGGATTAACGCTGGCCCGATCCTGTACCAAAACTAGCTGCAGCCGCTGTTTTGCAGTTTCTTTGCTGCCTTCATCCCGGTTCAAAACCCTGCTCAAAAAATCTAGTAAAGCCAAAACCCTGCCCCTCCAATCTTTTATTTATCCATTCCCACCAGCTGCCGCAGCCGCTGGAAGAAGCTGGGGTTGTCAAAACTCTGAAAGGGTACTTCCTCCCCTTCAAGCCGCCTTGCGATATTGCGGTAGGCTTGTCCAGCTTTGGAGTTATTGTCGAAGGCAATTGGTTCGCCTTTGTTTGTAGAGATAATGATGGCTTCGTCATCTGGCACAACGCCCAACAGATCAATGTGGAGAATATCAAGCACATCTTCTATATCCATCATTTCTCTCCGCTTGACCATATCCGGGCGCAGGCGATTGAGGATGAGCCTCGGACCCCGCAGGCCTTCTGCCTCCACCAGACCTATGATCCTGTCTGCGTCCCTGACAGCTGAAACCTCAGGGGTGGTGACGATGAGAGCCAGATCCGCACCTGCAACTGCATTGCGGAATCCCTGCTCGATTCCTGCAGGGCAGTCTATGAGCACGTAATCGAATTCTTGCCGCAGCTCCTCGCAGAGCTCTTTCATCTGCTCAGGCTTGATGGCATCCTTGTCCCTGGTCTGGGCAGCAGGCAAGAGAAATAGGGATTCCACCCGCTTGTCTTTAATCAGGGCTTTCCGCACTGGCAGATCCTTGTTTTCCATTACGTTAACAATATCGTAGACAATCCGGTTCTCCAGCCCCATCACCACGTCCAAATTCCGCAAGCCAATATCTGCATCAACAAGCACGACCCGCCTGCCCAGGGCTGCCAAAGCAGCTCCGATGTTGGCAACTGTGGTGGTTTTCCCAACTCCTCCCTTCCCAGAGGTAATGACGAGCACCATTCCGTCCATTTAAGTCCCTCCCGCTATCTTGCCATAATTTCGCTACTGTAAGTTTCGATAACCACTGTATTGTTCTTCATTCTTGCCACCTCAGGCACACCGCTGTCGTGAACTTCATTGTCTGGGGAACGGGCGATGAAGTCCGCAATTCGCAGCTGTGTAGGTTTGAGTCGCAGCGCCAGCACGGAACTTGTGGTGTTTCCCTTGGCTCCTGCATGACACACGCCGCGGCAAGCGCCTAACACGATGATGTCTCCTGTGGCCACAACTTCGGCGCCTGGATTTACATCCCCTAAAATCACCACGTTGCCGTCATAGTGAATCCGCTGTCCTGAGCGAAGAGTTCCCTTCACCAGCTGCGTAGTTGTTTCTTTCGCTTCTTCACTGGGGCGAGCCGAAGCCGGCTTCCGCTTGACCTCCCCACCGCCAATCCTAACCTCAAGGCCTGCTCCTTCAAGCTCCCCTACGAGGCTTGACAATTCCATCCAGCTCAGTTCTCGCCTGCCCAACTGCACGGAAACTGTGGCACCTGCAAAAAAGGCACCGCTTTCTCTAAGCTTGTCCCTCAAAGCCTCGAGAATCTGGACAAACTCTCCTTCTTCGGAAAGATAGATGGTAAGGCCACTGTTGTTCCCTTTAATTGTCAAAGGCGCCTTGACCAAATTTTTTCCCTCCATCACAAAACTAAATTTGATATTCGTTGCCAAAAGACTTTATTCCTGCTTTTCGAGAAAAATCTAACCCTCATCTAGCTGTTCCGCCTCTTCTTGTTCCTCTGGGGAGGTGTTGTTGGACGGCGGCAGAGCAGGTACATCGGATGGAAGCTCTTGGGCTTGTGGCTCCTCTTCAGGTGCTGACTGCTCCTGGCTAGGCGTCTGCCCCCCGTCTGATTCATTCTCTGCCCCTTGGCTGGACGCCTTTTGAGCCGCTTGCTCTTCTTTTTGCTCCACGTTAAAGTAGGAAGCCAATACCTTCCGGGCCACAGGGGCAGCAAAGCCGCCGCCGCTGCCTCCCTGTTCGATGAAGACAACTATGGCAACCTCAGGGTCTTCAATTGGCGCCAGGGCCACAAACCAGGCGTGGTCGTCGCCTTGGGAGTTCTGCGCAGTTCCTGTCTTCCCCCCCACTGCAACGGGAAAGCCTGCAAAGGCCCCATAGGCTGTGCCTCCTGGATCAGTAACGTCCTGCATCCCTTGCCGCAGCACTGCCAGGGTGTCAGGGGACACCTGCAGCTGCCCTGTGGCAACAGGCTGGAAGGACTTCAATTCCTCCCCTTCGGGGGAGAGGACCTTCTGCACCACATAAGGCCTGTAAATTGTGCCGCCGTTGCCTATGGCAGCGATGGCGCTTGCCATCTGCAGGGGTGTGGTCTGAAGCGCTCCCTGGCCGATGGCCACGTCCATGGTTTCCGCCTCGTACCAGATCTGATTGTCTGCCCGCTTGAAATTTTCTCGCTTCCACTGCCTGTCCGGCACAAGCCCTGCCCGCTCTCCAGGCAGCTCGAAGCCTGTGGGCTTGCCCAAACCGTACATCCTGGCGTAGCGGGCTAATTCATCGATACCAACTCTCCGGCCCAATTCGTAGAAGACAATATTGCAGGAATTTTTTATTCCTTCAAGCAGAGTCTGCTGGCCGTGGCCGCTGTGCCGCCAGCACCGCTTGCCGTAGCGATCTTTGCCTGTGCAGTAAAACCTGTCGTGCAGGGTAACCTTGCCTGTCTCCAAAGCAGCAGTGGCAGTGATGAGTTTGAAAATGGATCCAGGGGGCTCTGCCACCCGCAGGACCCTGCTGGTAAAGGGATGGTATGGGTTTTTCAGCATTTCCTCCAGCTCTTTGCTGGAGATCCCTCCGACAAAGGAATTGGGGTCGTAGCCTGGTTTGCTTGCCATGGCGAGAACCTGTCCTGTCTCCACGTCCAGAACCACCACAGAGCCAGCCTTGGCATTTGGGTATTTGCTCTTTGCCATGGCCTCCAGCTGCTGGTCCAGCGCCTCCTCTGCTGCCAGCTGGACCTTGTGGTCGATGGTTAAAAGGAGGTCGTTTCCAGGCACAGGATTGGCAAAGCCCAGAAGGCTGATGGGCCTTCCAGCAGCGTCCACCTCCACCTGCTCGCCGCCGTCCTGGCCCTTCAAATATTTCTCGTAGACCCGCTCCAGCCCTGTCTTGCCCACTACGTCAGTCATCCGGTAGCCTTCATCCCGCCACTGGACCAATTCCTCTTCGCTGATTTTGCCTAGATAGCCGAAGAGGTGGCTGGCAAACTCCCCGTAAATGTAGTTGCGGACAGGCATCTCCTCCACAATCACTCCAGGAAGGTCCAGTCTGCGCTCTTCGATCTTGGTGACTATCTCAGGCGATGCATCCCGCAAGAGGCGCACTGGTTCAAAAGGGCGGTTCGCTGACTTTTCAACTTCCTGTTTGATTTCGCTGCTGCTGATGCCGATGATTTCGGCAAGCTCCTCGTAAACCTCTTCCCTGTTCTCAGTCAGGGCTGTGGGCAGAATGGAAACTGTAAAGGAAAGCCTGCTGGAAACCAACGGCTCGCCGTTCCTGTCGTAAAAAATGCCTCTTGGGGCCGTCACAGGAATCCTGCGAATCCTGTTGCCTTCGGCCAGAGTAGAGTAGTGCTCGCCGCGGATGATCTGCATGTACCAGAGCCTGGCAAGAATAATGAAAAAAATGCCCACGAGGACGTAGGCGAAAACTTTCAATCTGGTTTCCAGTTGTTTGTTGGTCATGGCTGTCAACCTCTTCTCCAAACCACATAAGCTGGCCTGTCAACAAACAGTTTTCTCGCCAATGGCCAAATAATAACTGTAAGGAACATGTTGTAGGCGGCAGTGGGCAGGATAACTAACTTGACTGCCTGCCAGATTGGCCAGTTCATGCCGAAAGAGGTGCCCAAAAACAGGTAAAAGGCTTCCCCTGCCAAGGTACAAAACCCCACAGCCCCTACAGGCACCAGCCAATGTTCACTAAAAGCGCGATTGGCAATTTGCCCTGCCAGCCACCCCACTAGCATCCCTGTAGCCAAGGAAAGGCCGATAAATCTGCCTGTCAGCAGATCCATCAGCAGACCGCCAACAGTCCCAGCTGCAACTGAAAGAGACCCGCCGCACAAAAGGCCCACCAGGACGACCCAAATCAGCAAAAGATCTGGTTTCACCCCAAAGACCCGCAAAAAATGAAAGCCGGTCATCTGAAAAAGTAAGGAAACCAAAATGCCGGCGGCTGTGATCACAATCTTTTTCATTGCTGCTCACTTTCTTCCTCAAGGGGAGGTGCTTGGAAGTTCTTCACCACAAACACTTCTTCAAGCTTGCCCAGGTCCACTGCCGGGCGCAGGAGGCCCTGAAAGCCCAGGCCGTATTTGCCCTGCTCTACTTCCGTAATCTCGCCAATGAGCAAACCTTTGGGGAAGATTCCCCCCAGACCCGAGCTGATAATCAAATCTCCCTTTCTCAATGTTACATCAGCAGTGAGCCCCCGGACGCTGCAGTAGCCGGGCTTGTCTGCTTTCCCTTCGACGAGCACCAGGTGTCTTGTGCTGCGCACTAACCCGCCAATTGCCATCCTGGCGTCAGACAGAAGCAGCACGTTGGCAGTGTTTTTCGTTGCGCTTCGCACCACCCCCACAATGCCGCTTGCTGTGATCACTGCCTGATCTTTTTTCACGCCAGCGTCGAGGCCTTGGTCGATGGTGATGGTGCTCAGCCAGTTGCTGGGATCCCTGCCTATAACTTGAGCCGGCAGAAGCTCCAGCTGCTCTTTGTTCCTTTCTTGAAAGTTCAGGAGGGTCCGCAGCCTCTGGTTTTCCAAGCGGTACTCTTCCAGCCGAACGATCTCCGCCTCAAGCTCTCCGATTTTCTCTCTGAAAGCGCGGTTCTCCTCGTCCAGCTTGCTCCACAGCACCACTTGCCGCCAAGCGCTGGAAAGTGCAGAGGAAGTCCGGTAAAAGAACTGGGACACAGGTGCCAATGCCTCTGTGATGGCTTCTTCCAGCTTGCTCACCTGAGGCCTGTCTTCTGCTGTAAGGTAAATCAGGCACAGTATGGCCAAAAAAGCAGCTGCGATCAAAAAACCCCGCACCCGGCGATCAAGCTCCCTCTGCACTCCTCTCCCCTCCTACTGAAAACTCTTTTCCTAATCCATTTTCTTGGAAGTGATGAGAACCCGCTTCATCACTTTGAAATTCTCCAGCGACGCCCCTGTACCCCTGGCAACGCAGGTTAAGGGATCTTCCGCCAGATACACTGGCATGCCTGTCTCAGTGCTCAAGAGTTTTGCCAGCCCTCTCAAGAGAGCTCCTCCGCCGGTAAGGAGAATCCCCTTGTCCATAATATCTGCAGCAAGCTCCGGCGGTGTTTTCTCCAAAGTGTTCCGCACAGCCTCCACGATGTTGGCAACAGGCTCGCTGAGGGAAACACGGATTTCCTTCTCGTTGATCTCGATTGTCTTGGGCAGGCCTGTGACCAGATCCCTGCCCCGGACTTCCATGGTACGGTTTCCTTCGTCATCGCCTGCATAAGCAGAGCCGATTTCTTTCTTGATCTCTTCAGCTGTACGCTCGCCGATCATTAAATTATATGTGCGGCGTACATGCCCTATGATTGCCTCGTCCATTTTGTCGCCTGCTGTGCGCTCGCTTTTGCTGGCCACAATGCCGCCCAAAGAGATCACCGCAACCTCTGTGGTGCCGCCGCCAATGTCCACGATCATATTGCCTGTAGGTTCGTGGACAGGAAGGCCTGCCCCGATGGCTGCAGCCATGGGCTCTTCAATTAACGCTGCGTCCCTGGCACCAGCCTGGATGGCAGCGTCCAGGACCGCCCGTTTTTCAACTTCAGTCACTCCCGAGGGCACTGAAACAACAACTCTGGGTTTGAACAAGCCCCGCCGCTTTTGGGCTCCTTTGATAAAGTGGCTCAACATGGCACGGGTGATCTCGAAATTGGCAATAGCCCCGTCTTTCATGGGCCGGGTGGCCACAATGTTGCCTGGGGTGCGCCCTACCATCTCCTTAGCCTTGTTGCCCACTGCAAAAACTTCGCCGCTTTCCCTGTGGATGGCCACTACAGACGGTTCCTGCAGAACCAGGCCTTTGCCCCTCTGGAAAACCAGCGTATTGGCTGTGCCTAAGTCAATTCCCAAATCGCGGGTATAACGCCCGAATAAACCCATCTTCAAAGACCCCTTTCCTCATCTAACTGGCTAGTTTAAGTGGAAAATATCCTTGCTCCCGCAAGCTGCAGTAAGAGTTGCGTCCGATGATAATGTGATCTAAAATTTCAATTCCCAGAAGCTTTCCTGCGTTCACCAGCCGTGTGGTCAGGCTGATGTCTTCCCTGCTGGGTGCGGGATCCCCACTGGGATGGTTGTGAACTAAAATCAGCGCTGCAGCGCTGCGGCGGATGGCTTCTTTGAACAGCTCCCGGGGATGTACTATTGCTGAGGCCAGGCTCCCGATGGAAACCGTCTGCACAGACATCACCCGGTTCTTTGAGTTCAAAAGCAGGATCCGGAAATGCTCCCGGTCGTAGTCTGCCATCTCTCCGAGGAGGCGGGATACATCTTGGGGCGAAGATATCTTGACCCCAGGCTTGAACCTGGTGTTTTGTGCTCGCCTTCCCAATTCCATGGCTGCCAAAATCTGCGCTGCCTTGGCAGGCCCAATTCCCTCAAGCTGAATCAGCTCTTCCGCTGAAGCCTGGGCAAGTCTCCGCAGATCTCCAAACTTGGCCAGAACCTCGTCTGCAAGCCCCAAAGCAGAGCTGCGGGCGGTTCCTGTGCGCAGTACAATAGCCAACAGTTCCCTATCTGCAAGTGCGCTCGCGCCGTCAGAGAGAAGCCTCTCCCTGGGCCTTGTGTGCTGCGGTAGATCCCCAATCCTCACCTGATACCTAACTTTTTTCATTCTATACCTCCTCAAGGCACAGCAATGCCAAAGTTAGCCAGCTGATCCACAAGCAGCCCCACAGGCAGTCCCACTACATTGTAATAACAGCCCCGGATCTCGCGCACAAGGGCAGCGCCCAAGCCCTGGATCCCGTAAGCGCCGGCCTTGTCCAGGGGCTCTCCTGTGGCTACATAGCGCAGGATTTCTTCTCGAGATAAAGGACGCATCTGGACAAATGTCAGCTCGTGGCTGCAGAACTCCCTGCCGCCCTTCCCCTCAACGAGAGCGAGGCCAGTCACCACTTGATGCTCCTTGCCGGAAAGCTTTTGGAGCATTCTGACTGCATCAGCTTCATCTTCAGGCTTTCCTAAAATCTCCCCCTCTACGGCAACTACCGTATCTGCACCTAAAATCAGGCCCTCTCTAAATTGGGCAACAGCCCTGGCTTTAGCTAACGCAAGCTGCTCAGCCTGCAGATGAATAGGGCCCTGCACATTTTCCTCCTGCACCTGGCTCACTTGCACTTCAAAAGGAATGCCCAGCTGCTTTAGGATAGCTGCCCGCCGCGGCGAGGCTGAGGCTAAAATCAGCTTCTGCTTCATCGCTACAGCCTCCTGTACCCCCAAATGGCAGCAACCACCCCTAAGACAGTGGCAAAATTAAATTTCAAGCTGAATCCGATGGTAAACTCCAGGGCATCGGCAAGTTTTAGGGTCACAGGGGGAAAGCCTGCCTGCACAGAGTGGCTGAGGAAAGGAACCACATCGCCTAAAGCCTGTCCCAAAACGCTGCCTGTTAAAATGCCAACCAAAATCAACAGCAAAAGGATGGCTGGATTTTTGTCGTAATTTCTCCTCACTAATCTCTCCCTTTCACGGGCTCATAGCAGAGATCTCCTGTTGCATGAACTCTGCCATCCTTGTCTACAACCAGAGCCTCAGCGCCGTACCTCTCAACCAGCGCCATGCCCATCTCTGGCCCCATGATGAAGCAGGCTGTGGAAAGGAGATCTGCAAGCAGACCTGTTTCTGCCACCACAGTGGCGCTTTGACAATCCCAGGCTGGATAGCCTGTGGTTGGATCCACAAGGTGGTGGTAGCGCCTGCCTCCACTGATGAAAAACCTTTGGTAGTCGCCTGAGGTGGACACAGCCCCCTCCTTGACCTCGAGCACAGTAAGGAGCCCCGCTTCTCTTGGATCCTTGACGCCAACTCGCCAAAGGCCCCGGGGAGCTTCGCCCAAGATGCCGATCTGTCCCCCTGCATTTACAAGGGCCCGCTCTATCCCCTGCCCTTTGAGCACTTCAAGGGCTCTGTCCACAGCATATCCCTTGGCAGCACCCCCCAGATCAAGCTGCAGCCCAGGGGGAAGCATAACCTTGTTAGGCGGGATGAGCTTCACCTGCTGCCAGCCCACACCTTCCAGAGCCTTCAGGATCTCCTCTCTTTCAGGGAGCTCCTCTTTTTCCCGGGCCCTCTGCCAGAGGAGGCTCAGCTCTCCTACTGTGGGATCGTAAGCGCCGCCGCTTGCTGAGGCGATCTCGAGAGCTTGTCCCAAAACGTGGTAGATTGCCTCATCCACCTCGCCCCCTCCGCTTTCCGCAAGGCGGACTAGAACGCTGCCTGGCTGATAGCGGGAAAGCAGCCCTTCGATCCGCCTGATCTCAGCCATGGCAGCTTTTGCAGCGTCTTTGGCATCAGGACCCCATATCTGGATCTCCACCAGAGTGTCCAAAGCAAATTCCCGATGGACGAAGGGCTTCATTCTGCGGTTATAAAGAAAGGAGATTATGCTGACGGAAACCAGCAGCACAATCCCTAAACCCAAAAAGAAAGACTTCCTTTGCCACTTCATGTTAAGTTTAACACTCAGACTTCTAAAAGACAAGTAGAAAACACCTGCCAATTGTAAATTAATGAATGGAACTTTCAGGCAGGTCCTAACTTTCTTTCCAAACTATGGTTCCAGTAGGACACTTTTCCACACAGACGCCGCAGGCATCGCATTTTTCGTAATCGATGACAGCCAGGTTATCCACCATGGTGATGGCTTTTTGCGGACAATTTCTCGCGCAAATACCACAGCCTATGCAGCCGTCTTTACAAATCTTCCGCACCACAGCTCCTTTATCGTGGGAACCGCAGGCGATCATGACCTGTGCTTCATCTGGCAGCATCCCAATTACATCCCTGGGACAAGCTTCCGCGCACAGGCCGCAGCCGGTACACTTTGCGTAGTCTACAACAGGCAGCCCGTCAGGGCCCATGGAGATAGCATCGAAGCGGCAGACCCGGACGCAGTCGCCAAAGCCCAAACAAGCCCACGAGCAGGCTTTGTGTCCCCCCCCCAGCTGGTGAGCTGCGAGGCATTCCTTGATTCCGTCGTAGACAAACAGCTCCTGGCAGTCTTTTCCCCGGCAGCGGACGAAAGCGATTTTCTCTTCAATGTCTACAGGTTCAACTCCCATAATCTCTGCGATTTTCGCTGCAGTGTCATCACCACCTGGAATGCACAGGCCAGTACCTGCTTTGCCTGCAGCCACTGCCTGGGCGTAGCTGCTGCAGCCAGGATAACCGCAAGCGCCGCAGTTGGCGCCGGGGAGAGCTTCTGTGATTGCTTCAACAGTAGGATCCGTTTCCACTGCGAACACCCTGGAGGCAAAAGCGAGAACCGCGCCGAACAAAAGGCCAGATGCCGCCAGGATTGCTACTGTATAGACAATTGTCATTATTTGTTCCTCCTAGCCGAAAAGCTTGCTGAGATCAAACCCGGAAAAACCCATAAAGGCAATGGAAAGCAGGCCGGCTGTGACGAGAGCGATGGGAAAACCCTGCCAGGCCCGCCCGATTGGTGCGCCTGCAAGTCGCTCCCTCAGTCCTGCGAAAAGGACAATGGCCAGGGTGAAGCCTATGGCTGCGCCTACACCGTTGATCACTGTGGCCAGAAAGCCGTACCCTTGGTTCACGTTAATCAGAGCCACGCCCAAGACAGCGCAGTTGGTGGTGATCAGAGGCAGGTACACGCCCAAAGCCTGATAAAGGCCGGGTGCGGACTTTTGCAGCACCATTTCCACAAACTGCACGAGGCTCGCTATAATCAGGATGAAAGCGATGGTCTGCAGATATTCAAGGCCAAAGGGAATTAAAAGGTACTGGTTGAAAATCCAGGTCACAGCTGAAGCCATTCCCATGACAAAGGTCACGGCAAAGCCCATGCCCACTGCTGTTTCAAGCTTTTGAGAAACTCCAAGGAAGGGACAGATGCCTAAAAATCTCACCAAAACGAAATTATTGATCAGCACTGCACTGAAAAAAATCACCAGCATATTAGGCTGCTCCACCGCTGTTTCCTCCTTTGCCCTCAAGGTATTGATTCAAAAAGCCCATCAGAAGCCCCAAAGTGATAAAGGCTCCTGGGGGAAGGATCATGATTAGCCCAGCTGCTTGCTCAGGCATCAGCTGAACCCCGGCAAAACCAAAGTCTGCTGCCTGGGCAAAGGTGCCAGTGCCCAAGATTTCCCGGATGGTTCCCAATACAGATAAAGAAACAGTGAACCCAAGTCCCATCCCAAAGCCATCCACAAGGGAAGGGACAAGGCCGTTCTTTGAGGCAAAGGTTTCTGCCCTTGCCAGGATAATGCAGTTGACCACAATCAAAGGGATGAAGATCCCCAATACCTCTGCCAAAGCAGGCAGAAAAGCCTGCATTAGGTTGTCGATGATAGTCACCAAAGTGGCAATCACCACAATATAGCAGGGAATCCTGATCTTATCTGGAATCACGTTCCGCAGCAGGGAAATGATCAGGTTGGAGCCTGCCAGAACCAAAGTGGTGGCAATGCCCATCCCAAGGCCCCCCATGAGAGAGGTTGTGACAGCCAAAGTAGGGCACATTCCCAAAACAAGCCTGAAGGTGGGATTCTCTCGGGTCAGGCCGTTTTTGAAAACTTTCAACAAGCTCATTTGGACACCTCCTCAAAAACAGCAAGCGCAGTGTTCACGCCAGCTGTCACTGCCCTGGAGGAGACTGTAGCGCCGCTGACCGCCGCAATTTTCCCCCCGTCGTTCTTTACTGCAAGCTTCTGGCCAGCTTTGTTTCCTTTGTACTGATCCAAAAAGCTGTCCTCAACGATCTTGGACCCAAGGCCAGGGGTTTCGCTGTGCTGATTGATCACAACGCCCTGGATAACTCCAGCCTGGCTGATGCCTACAAGGCAGTTGATCCTGCCGCCGTAGCCGGTGGGAGCAACCTGCACAACGTAACCTGCAGGGTTTTTCGTCTCCCAAATGGCCAGCAGATCTGCGAACCTTTCCTGCTCTCGCAGCTGTGCTGTTACATCTTCCAGCTCCAAATAATCTTCAGCAGCCAGGGCACTAGATAAAGAGCCTGCCAAACGCCTTTCCTGCTCTTGGGCGATCCGCCCGCTTGTAAATTCATTGACAAAACTCAAAGCGAGGCCTGCAAGCCCACAGATCAGCATCAAAGTTACAGCAAGTTTCATTCCCTCACGCACGGCTACTCCTCCTTCCAGGCACGGGCATGGTCCAACGCTCCAGGAGGGGCGAGAGAGCGTTCATGAGCAGAATTGAATAGTTAACGCCTTCTGGATATCCTCCAAAGAGGCGGATCAGGACTGTAAGTATGCCGCAGCCGATGCCGAAGACAATTCTCCCCCGTGGTGTAACAGGAGTGGTTACGTAGTCTGTGGCCATGAAGAAGGCGCCCAAAAGAAGGCCTCCTGCCAAGAGGTGGAATACCGGATCCCTGCCCCAGATGGCCATCAGGATAAAGACAGTGGCAAGATAGGATAAGGGAATGCGCAGATCGATCCTGCGCTTTATAATCAGGTAAGCAGCTCCCAGTAAAATGGCAAAGGCAGAGGTCTCTCCCAGGCTTCCTGCAACGTTTCCCCAAAACAGCTGGCTGTAGCCAACTTGAAAGCCTCGGTATTTAGCCAAGACTAAAGGCGTGGCTGTGGTGAGAGCGTTGAAGTTCTCAAGGGGAAGAGAAGCGCCTTTGGGCCAGAACCAGCTGGTCATGGCAGCTGGCCAGGAGGCCATCAGTGCCGCCCTGCCGATTAGGGCAGGATTGAAAGGATTATAGCCCAATCCTCCGAAAATCAGCTTGCCCAAACCGATGGCGATGAGTGTACCTATAGGAATGAGCCACAGAGGCAAACTAGGCGGCAAGACTAAAGTCAGGAGCATCCCTGTGACTGCTGCCGACAGATCCCCAATTGTCTTCTTCTCTTTGCTGACCAGCAGCCATTCCCAGAAGACAGCGCTGCCTGTGCCCACAGCGAGCATTAAAAGAGCCCGCCAGCCGAAAAAGTAAATGGCTGCAAGGCACGCAGGTATCAACGCCACAAGCACATCCCGCATCACAAACCGGATCTGGTCCCCTGAATGCAGATGCGGTGGCGGGGTGACTTTCAATTTGTCCATTCTCCTTAAACCTCCCTAGTGCGGTTCCTAATCCGAGCTTTGGCAAGCCTTATAGTCTGCAGAATAGGTCTGTGCGCAGGACAGACGTAGGAGCAGCAGCCGCATTCACGGCAGTGCAGAAGTCCCATATCCTCCAGCTCATCCAGCCTCCCCTGTTCCAGGTACGGACCAAAGTAGAGGGGCATTCTCCCAAAGGGACAGGCCTGGACGCATCTGCCGCAGCGAATGCAGGGTCCTGCTTGCTGGGTCTTCTCATCCAAAGCCACCAGCCCAGATGTAGCTTTGGTTACAGGCGTCTTTAAATCAAAAATAGCAGGTGCTGTCATGGGACCTCCTGCTAAAAGAGTTGTCGTTCCCCGCCAAGCGGCAGCTCCAAGCAGCTCTTCCACAGGTGTGCCCAGCCGTACGCGCCAGTTGCCAGGCTTCTCCACTCCCGGACCTGTGACAGTGACAACCCGCTCGATGAGGGGCATCCCTGTGCGGAAGGCCTGGCCCAAAGCTGCAACTGTAGCAACGTTGTTGACGATCACCCCTGCCTTTGAAGGCAGCTCGTCAGGTGCAACTTCTCTGCCAGTTGCGGCTTTGATCAGCAGCCGCTCTTCTCCTTGGGGGTATTTAAGTTTTACTTTCTTTACCTCAACCTGGGGCAGTCCTGCGAAGCGCTCCTCCAGGAGAGCGATGGCATCAGGCTTGTTCTCCTCGATTCCCACAATCGCCCGAGTGGCGCCAGAGGCCCTCATCATCAGCCGGATGCCCAGGATGAGATCATCTGTATCCTCCAGCATCAATCTGTGGTCGCATGTTAGGAAGGGCTCGCACTCTGCCCCGTTGACGATCAGGGTATCTATTTTAGTGCCCTCAGGCAAGCGATATTTTACATGGGTAGGGAAGGCTGCACCTCCCATGCCCACAAGCCCAGCTTCCTCCATGAAATCCACAATTTCCTCTGGTGCAATCTCTTCAGGCTCCCTTTGGGGCCTCCTCAAGGGAGGTGCTGGGGTGTCTTTGCCGTCATTCTCCAAGACCACAGTCAGGGATTTGGTGCCGTTTGGCATGGTAGTTGTTGTGAAATCTTTCACAACCCCGCTGACGCTTGCGTGCACCGGCACTCCAACCTTGCCTCCTGACTCTGCGATCTTCTCGCCTAAAAGCACTTGCTGGCCTCGCTCCACTATGCTTTGGGACGGTGCACCTAAGTGTTGTCCCAAAGGCAGGTACAGGAGTTGAGGCGCTGGTAACTTTTGCGTAGCTTGAGCAGAGGTTAATTCTTTCCCATCTGGCGGGTGAATCCCTCCGCGCGGAAACGTATTGCGCAAAAACAATCACCTCTTGTAAAAATAAATCCACCTAAATTAATTCTTGTTCTGCAGTAAAAATCCTTCTCACCTTCCACGTTTCCTGTTGGAAGATATGCACAGCACGAGAAAATAATGACGGGACAGCTAGATAAAAATCCCAAGGTTTCTTCTAGATAACTTTCTGCCGTCTGGAAAGACTATTAAGGCACCTGAAGGGGGGCTTATTTTTTGTCTGAGAAAAGATCATCATTTTTAGAGGAGCAGCAAGCATATCTTCGGGCAAAAACAGAAGCGCTCATCGGCAAAAGGCTCCGCCTTGAGGGGCTGTTGCCTCCTCAAAGATTAGGCGACCCTGAACCGGGCAAGGAAACTTCCATTCCCCTGTGGCCCCTTTTTTTGCTTCTGCCCCTCTTGCTGCTAATCTTTTGGCCGAAAGAAAGGCCATCTTCTCCCCCTCCACCCTTGAATATTTCTGTACAGCCTCTGTCCTTTCCTTCAGAGGTAGCCATTTTCTACCAGGCAAACCTCCTTGCGGAAGCAGAATTATGCCAAAACCTCTTGGAAGCTTTAGGCTGCAAGGTGAATTTGCAGCCCCTCTCTCCTCCTTACGGAAAAGGCGACGGCCTTTATCTGATAGACGGGCCCTCAGCAAAAAAGCTGCAGGAGCTGAATCTGCTTGCGCCTCTTCCCCTGTCAGTGCCTGGGCAGCTGCCCATTCCTGCAAGGGTTTTTCCAGCGGTGTGGGGACCTCTAGCCACAGAAAAAGAGGCATATGCGCTGCCTTTCAGCGTGAGCACTTCCTTTTTGTTTGCAGACAAAAAAGGTCTGCAGCAAGTGGGGCTTTCGGAAAACCACCTTCCCCAGACTTGGGGAGAGGTTTTGGAGCTTTTGCCCCGCCTCGAAAGGCGCGGAGAAGAGGCTCTTTTCCCTGTCTTCTGGCCTTTTGAGGAGAGCCCTCTGTTTTGGGCTTACCAGTTGGACAGCACTTTGGGCGCAGCTTCCCTGAAGACAGCTGCTGTGTGGCTGGGGCAGCTCCTTTACCGGCAGGGCCTCTCCACCCTCATGTACTCCAGGAGCCGCCCTCCTCTGATGCTGGTGGCAAGAAGCTCAAAAGGGCTGGAAGAATACTACAGGGCACTGCCTCCAACTCCCCAAAGCGCGCCAAGCCCGAGCCTCGCCCAGATCAGCTACTTGGCTGTGCCAAAAGGCAGCAGCCTGGCCCAAAAGCTGCCCCAGGCTTACATGAATTTTGTCTGGGATTTTCCCGAGGACCTTTTGCCGCCCCTCATCGACCAGGTT
This sequence comes from Clostridia bacterium DTU084, assembly GCA_001512905.1. Lineage (GTDB taxonomy): Bacteria > Bacillota > DTU084 > DTU084 > DTU084 > DTU084. The sequence continues at coordinate 33,936 of LFTB01000053.1, forward strand.
CCTCCTGACCTGTCCGGTGCTCTCCTGCGGGCTTCGCCCCTGTTTTTAGAGCCTAAAAAGCAGCAAGAGCTGAACTTATACATTTATCAAGAGCTGGAAACAATCGGAAAGGAGAGTCGTAGTGCTGGAAATTAACGTTCCCATTCTCTACTCCACCCCAGCTCCCATCAACCTAATCGACTACGTGGAGCCAACGCTGCCCCCTGACCACAAACCCCATGACAGCGATAATCTGCCCTCTGACGAGGATCCCATCAGCGTCTATTTTCCCACAGATAGCGAAGAGAGACTGCTGGCTGCCATAAAAGAAAACCAGCCTGCCGACTGGGATTGGTTCCAGCTGGCCCTCTCTGCAGAAGAACTTGTTCTGCGCTCTGAACCGGAAAAGCTCATCGCTTTAGACAACCTCAGCGAGCGCTGGCGCAGGGAAGGGATCATCCCCTACCCCCATCAGCTTGAGACTGCAAGGCGGGTGATCGGCGAGCTGTCTGGCCAGGCGATTTTGGCAGATGAGGTTGGTTTGGGTAAAACCATTGAGGCTGGCCTCATTATCAAAGAATATCAGCTGCGGGGCTTGGCCAGAAAAATTCTCATTCTGGTCCCTGCCTCTCTCTGCCGGCAGTGGCAGGATGAACTGTACCAGAAATTTGACATCACCGCTGTGATCAACCGCAGCAGCCGGGCCTGGGAACACCACGATGTGATCATCGCATCCATAGATACAGCCAAGAGAAAGGAACACAGGGAGGCCATTCTTTCCACCCCTTATGACCTCGTAGTTGTGGATGAGGCTCACAAATTGAAAAACGAGCGCAGCCAAAACTACCAGTTCGTCAGCCAGATTCAAAAGAAGCACTTTCTCCTCCTGACTGCCACCCCTATGCAGAACGATCTCAAAGAGCTGTACAACCTGATCAACCTCCTGCGGCCTGGGCTTTTGGGAACATACCGTTCCTTTAAGAAAAGGTTCATGAAGGACAAGCGGACGCCGCAAAATACAGCTCAGCTCAGAAGCCTGCTCAGTCAGGTGATGATCCGCAACAAGCGGTCTGAAAGCACCGTTCAATTTCCGCCCAGGCACGTGCACTCCATTCCCCTTTCTCTTAAACCCCAGGAGATGGTGCTCTACAGGGCTCTGACGAAATTCGTCCGGGAAAGAGCGCGATTTTTCATAGAAAATATGGACAACCGAGGCGTCCTCCCGCTAATCACCCTGCAGCGGGAGGTGTGCAGCTCCTCTTTTGCCGCTGCCATGACCTTGGCGAAAATGGCCCAGGCAACTGCAAACCCGCAAGTGAGGGAAAGGCTTGTGGAGCTTTATCAGCTTGCCATTGAAATCGAAGAGAACACCAAAGCAGAGATCGTGCTGGAACTGTTGTCCAAGATCGGCGAGAAGACCCTCATCTTCACAGAATACGTTGCCACCCAGCGCTATCTCATAGACAAGCTGCAGAAAAACGGCATTCCCACAGTAGGCTTTGACGGCTCCCTTTCCCGAGGGAGAAAAGAGTGGGCAAAGTTCCTCTTCTCTCGGGAAGCGCAGGTGATGGTGTGTACAGAATCAGGCGGCGAAGGGCTGAACCTGCAGTTTTGTTCCAATCTCATCAACTACGACCTGCCCTGGAATCCCATGCGCCTGGAGCAGCGCATCGGCCGCATCCATAGACTAGGGCAAACAAGGCCTGTACACGTCTTCAATCTGTGCACCAGGGACACCATCGAAGAACACGTTTTGAACCTGCTCCAGGAGAAAATCGACATGTTCCAGGCTGTAATCGGGGATCTGGAGCTGATGCTCGGAGGCCTCTTTGCTGAAGGAGCAATGGAAAAGAGGATCTTCCAGTTGATCGTGAACGCAGACTCGCAAAAGGAACTTCTGGCAGGTTTTGCAGAGCTGAACGAGGAGCTCAGCGGTGAGCTTGAGAACATTCTCGAGATCCACAGGCAAAACGATGCCCTCTTGAAATAAAAATAAGGTGGCTTGCGCCACCTGCTATTCTTCCCGGGGACGAAAGGTTTCACAGCACGTTTCTGCAGAGGTATTTGCATGAAACTCCCCTATGCTGCCCAATTCCATGTCCAGGCTTGCCAGTTCATCGTCCAGATCTCCTGGCCTGTTGTTTTTCACTATTATGCTGTCTGCCCCGCAGATCCCCCCTTCGTTCCAGTAGTAGCAGCTTCTGACAGAACAGTTGATTTTGGCCATACTTTCACCCCCTCCATGTATAGCTTTCCTCACGGAGGGGGAAGTATTCAGAGGAGGTTGTCCATGACTGCCAAAGATCCAACAGAACAGGTAGTGCTGAAATATTTAACTCTTTTCGGCGCTGAGATCCAAAAGACCCAGACCTGCTACGAAATTTTGGCACCCCTTGAGCTTGCCAAGGCCCTGGAAGGCCTGCCTTATCCCAACAAGAATCAATACAGGTTCAGCTTCCAACCGTGCGACGATCCGGAAGTTGAGGTGATCCGCCCAGGTTCGAGCCGCCTGGAGCGGATTGTGGGAACAATTCGCCAGAAAAGCTTCTTTGCCCGGGCTTTCTTTCCCGGCTCTCCCCTTGCCCCGAGCCTTTTGGTTCATTTCAAGGTGGTCTATCTCACAGACCAGCGCCTTGAGGAGCTTTTGCTCTTAAACATGGATTTGATGACAGGCGAGATCCAAAAGCTCACTTTAAAACAACTTTCCCTTTGGGGAGAAGCCCAAAGGGAACCGGGAGATGCCCATGTTTTGTCTGCGAAGATCTCCTATGAAGATGCTTTCCAGACGCTGTGCAGCCACGTCAAGTCCCTGGCTCTGAGCAGGGAGCGGGATTGGGCGAGGAGCGCCCGCATCCGCTGGCGGGAGGCAATTTTGGATCTGGAGTCCCACTACCAGCGGGCTCTGCGGGAGCGTGGAGGCGAAGAGAAGGCTCTAGAGCGGGAGCGGAGGCTGAGAGAGCTGGAAATGCGCTACAGGCCGAGGATCCTGGCAATCCCCCTTAACTTCGCTCTGGTTTATACTCCAATGGGCACCAGCGTATAGGATCGCTTGTGGAAAGCGGCTATCTGCCTGTAGCCGGCTTCCTTGAGGGTTTCCATTGCCAGTTTGAAGTCCCTTCCCACCTCTTCAGGGGCGTGGGCATCAGAGCCGAAAGTAACCGGAACCCCGGCCTTGCAGCAGGCCTCTAAAAAGCCTAGTTCAGGATAAGCTTTCCCAACTTCCCTGTGCCAGCCTGAGCTGTTGAGCTCAATGGCCACCTTGCTTTCCTTGAAAACAGCGGCAGTCTGCTGCCAGTATGGCTCAAGGGGCCCATTTGGCCAGTAATTGAATTTTTTGATTAAATCAGGATGGGCCATTATATCGAAAAGGCCTGTTTTCGCAGCCTTGCAAAGGGTGTCAAAATAAAGGGAGTATAGTTGGTCTGGATCCCAGCGTGAATACTGCTCTCGCTCGTAGGGGCTGTCGTAAGCCCAGTCCCCTAGAAAATGCACAGAGCCGTAGACGTAGTCTACTGGATACGGAGATATGATCCGCTCTATTTCTTCTTCGTAGCCGGGGATGTAGTCTGCTTCAAAGCCCAAAGCGATCTCGATCTGGCCTTTATATTCGTCCCTGAGGGCTAACACTGCCTCTACATAACCTTCCACCTGAGCTTCGTCCATGGCAAGGCCAGGGTCTTTTTTCTCCGGCGGCAGCGGGGTGTGGTCTGCAAAGCCGAGCTTCACGATCCCCATCTCAATTGCCGCTTCCACGTACTGGCGCATCTCTCCCCTGGCGTGGCCGCAAAGCTTTGTGTGAACGTGGTAGTCTACTCGCAATTTAGCCGCCACCTCTGCCAGTCTATTTCCTCTTCCTGGAAAATTGCCGAGCCAGCCACAGCTATGTCCACTCCAGCCTCTGCGAGGGGCCGAAGCAACTCCGGCGTAACCCCTCCGTCTACAGCTATGGGCAGATCGCCTGCTGCGGCCCGCAGGCGCTTGATCTTATCGAGCATTTCTGGGATGAAGGCTTGTCCGCCAAAGCCGGGGCTTACTGTCATCACCAGGACAAAGTCTAAAATTGGAATCAGCTCCGCTATGGACTCCACCCCTGTGGCCGGGCTTAAGGCGATCCCTGCCTTCAGGCCTGCTTCGCGAATTGCAGAGATAGTGCGCCAGTGATCTCCCTCTGCTTCCACGTGGAAAGAAAGTTCATCGGCGCCGGCTTCCACAAAAGCCTGGATGAAGTCATAGGGCTTTGTGATCATCAAGTGAACGCTTAAAGGCAGTTTAGACAGCCTTCTGACAGTCTTCACAAAATTGGGCCCAAAACTAATATTTGGCACAAAGTGCCCATCCATTACGTCCAAGTGCAGCAGGTCTGCCTGCTCCACTCTTTTGATTTCAGCTGCAAGCTGCCCCCAGTCTGCTGCAAGGAGCGAGGGAGCGATTTTAATATCTCGCACGGCGTTCTCCTTCTTCTATTTCTGATAAAAATGTTAAATAGTTCTGGTAGCGGCTTGGGGCGACGGTCGAGGCACTTTTCACTGCGCAGCCAGGCTCCTCCTTGTGCAGGCAGTTATTGAAGCGGCAGGGACCTGCTGATGCGAAATCCGGAAAATGATGTGCCAATTCTTCCCTTGCCAATTGGGGAAGTCTGAGGGCTGTAAAGCCCGGGGTGTCTGCCACAAGCGTCTGAGAGTCCAAAACAAGAAGCTGCGCAAAGCGGGTTGTATGCCTCCCCCGTCTGATCGACCGGCTCAGTTCTCCACTCTGCAAGTTCCATTCCGGCCGGATGGCGTTGAGGATGGCGCTTTTGCCTACGCCGCTGGGGCCTGCCAATGCGCTAAGATGACCCTCCAGCTCTTTGCGCAAGTCGTCTATGCCTTCGCCTGTTTTCGCAGACGTGTAGACTACTGGATAGCCCATCTGGCTGTAGATGTCAGCTAGTTCCTTATAAAAAGGGTCTTCTCCTAGAAGATCTTTTTTGTTGATGCAGATAACAACCCGCAGCTCCTGCGCTTCAGCTGCCACCAACATCCTATCTAAAATCAATAAACTAGGCTTGGGCTCTTTCACTGCGATGGTGACAATAAGCTGATCGATATTGGCAATTGCAGGCCTGCCTAATTGGCTTTTCCTGGGCAGAACCTTCTCGATAACGCCTCTGCCATCTTCCAGGGTAGAGAACTCTACCAAATCTCCTACTAAAATCCCATCGCTTTCAAGTTTCAGCTTCCCTCGCCTAGTGCACTCGATCTCTTGGCCTAAATGCCACCTTCCGCCTTCGACTTCGTAGGTGCGCAAATAGTGGTAACCGCTGTATGAGCGCACCACAATTCCCAGTTGCATCGAACACCTCCCTGTTTTATAGGGTCTATTGCCGACCATTGCACTTATATTATAGTCAATAAGAAAAAGCTTTGCAACACTACCGTCAAAAGGTTTTATGACCATTTACAGCTTTCCTGCCAGTATGATTTAGCTATGGAAAGCAAACAAACCTATACACAAATTGTATGTTCAAGGCTTCTGCAAATAAACAAGGGCTGACTCAGTTTTGAGGCAGCCCTTGTCTGTTTACAAGTTCTTTTTGATTAAGGCCAGGGTTTTCTCAACTCCCTGGTATTGGTCCCCATCTCCTTCAAACTCTACTGAGATTGCGCCTTGAAAGCCTGTATTTTTGGCTATGTCCAGACAGCGAACAAAATCAAAGGCATTATGGGCTCCTGTAGAGTCGAAGTCGTAGGTTTTCGCATGGAGCATATAAGCATACGGCATGATTTTTTCCAGGTCATCGTAGCGTGTTTCATCTGGGAAGTTGCCGAAATCCGGGCAAAACTTCAGATTTGGTGCGTTCACTTGCTGCAGTATTTCCAGCATTGCCTCTGGCCGGGAAGATACTCCCCCGTGATTCTCGATTAGAAGAGTGAGCTTGAGCTGGGCAGCTTTTTCTGCTAGTTGCTTATATGATTCCACTGTGATGGACATGTCCCAGCCTTCTTCTGGTGCGCCTGTGTTCACCCTAACCGCTTCTGCTCCCAGGTATTCGGCAACTGCAAACCAGTTAACTATCCGATCGATGTCGAACTGGCGCTTTAGGGGATCAGACTGGGAAATATTGCCTGTGTCAATGGGCATGTTGGCAAAGCCCATTTTATATTTCACAAGGTTGTCCTTGATTCTATCCAGGTATCTAGTGTCGGTATTTGCAAAGTGTACGCTGCACAGCTCCACAGCATCAAAGCCGAACCGTTCCCGGGCGATTCTGGGAAACTCTGCCAGAGGAAAATCTTTGTTCACATGGGAGCGCATGCTCCACGATGATAGCGCAAACCTCACTTTACAACCTCACTTCCTCGCCCAACTCAGCGCTCTTGTAGATGGCATCTAGAATCCTCATCACATCCACAGCTTCCTCAGCTGGAGAGATGAGCTCTGTACCGTTCAGAATGCAGTCTACAAAGTGAGCGATCTCTGTGTGGTGGGTAGTGGCTTCATCTGTTTTGAAAGTGTAGTCCACTAAAGTACCTTCTTTTTCGCCGAAGACTGTCAGCGGGCTGAGGCTTGCACCAGCCTTATCGCCGTAGAGCTCGCAGTAGTTGTGCTCTTTGTTTGTGTTCAGAGCCCAGGAAACATTGAGTTCCAGGGTGATGCCGCCTTCGAAGCGGATGAAAGCAAATGCAGAGTCTTCAACATCGTAGATTTTATCTGCTGCGCCAGAAGCGAGGGCGCCTGCCAAAACAGGATCGTTCTTATCCCATTCTGTAACTAGATAATTGCCGATCTTGTGGTAGATGGCACCGGTAACTGAAACCGGCTTGGGATTGCCGATGAGCCAGCGGGTCAGATCCAGCATGTGGACACCGATATCGATGAGGGGTCCGCCGCCAGCTTTGGCTTTTTCCATGAACCAATCGCCCCAGAAGGGAACGCCGCGCCTGCGGATCCAGCCTGTCCGGGCAGCGTAGACTTCCCCTAACTCGCCGCGTTCGATCATTCTCTTCAGCTTCTGGCTCTCATCCCGGTAACGGTTGTTCACGCCGATCATGAACAGTTTGCCGGCTTTTTTCGCTGCTGCCACCATCTCTTCGCCCTGCTCTGCGTTCAAAGCCAGGGGCTTTTCACACAAAACGTGCTTTCCAGCCTCTAATGCAGCGATGCTGATGGGATGGTGGAGGTAGTTCGGGGTACAGACGTTTACTGCATCCAGCTCCTTCATTTTGAGCATCTCTCTGTAATCTGTGAAAGTTTCAGAAACGCCGTATCTCTTGCTGGCCCGCTCCAGTTTAGCTTCGTCTATATCACAGACGGCAACGATCTCAACTTTGTCAGCAAGCTTTTCATATCCTGAAAGGTGCGCGCCAAAGCCAATTCCACCGACTCCGATAACTCCAACCCGTAGTTTTTTCATTGCTTCTCCTCCGTTCAAACAATTAATTTTGAAAGATTGCGGTAGCCCAAAATCAGGCCCTTCTTGGATTTCTCCACTGTTCCTCCCCAGATGGGGTCTTCGTGTTCGATGGACAGGACGCCGTCGAAGCCGATATCGTACAGAGCCTTGACAAACTCCTGCCAATCGATTTCGCCTAAGCCAGGCAGCCTGTACTGCCACCAGCGAGCTTCAGAGAAACGAGGAGACAGAGGACCAAATATGCCGTTCTCATTAAGGCCGTCTGATAAAATCTCAGTATCCTTGGCGTGGGTATGGAAAATACGATCGGCAAATTCAAACAAAGGAGCGATGTGGTCGATGCCCATCCAATACAGATGGGATGGGTCGTAGTTTAAGCCAAAGCTCTTGGGAGTAATGCGGAAGAACTCCCGCCACTGCGAAGGGCTGTAGAAGAGGTTTCCAGGTATTCCAGGCTCTTGCCACCCGTCCATAGGACAGTTCTCGATCATAAGTTTCACGTTCTTGCTCTCAGCATAGCTGATGAGCTCAGGGAATACTTTGGCGAATTCATCCAGGTTTTCGTCTACAGATTTGGTGATGTCTCTCCCCACAAAGGTGCCGACCAGCTCTACCCCCATGTTGGAGGCAGTGTCAATGACCTTCTTCAAATGGGCGTGGTTTGCAGCCCTAACCTCAGGATCTGCTGCCAGCATGTTGTCGTAGTAGGCAAGGGAGGAAATCTCAACGCCTCGGTCGTCAAATTTTGCCCTCAATTCTTTCGCTTCCTGGGCGCTTATGTTTGCATTAACCGTAGTAGATGAAAAGTCCCGCTCGTTGACCAACGGCCAAGCGGCCAACTCCAGCGCTTGGAAGCCTGTGTTTGCTGCCCAATCCAAAATTTCCTCACAAGGCAGCTGTCCCAAAGCGACGGTTAAAAATCCCAACTTCATTCGACAACACTCCTTTTCTTTATTATTTAGTGTTTGAAAAAGTTTGCGCCCCAATACCCACCTCCTCAAATCGTAAAATTGGCTATTTATGTTAAAGAATATTGTTGTTTCGTGGAACCGCTTCCAAAAATAGTATAGCAAGGATTTCCCTGATAGTCAAGGAGGGACGCTCCATATTTTTGCTTGAATTTTCCAATGAACAGAAAAATATGAACTAATACTACAGAGCTCGCTTCTGCGGTACCGAAATGAAAAAAGAGCATGACCATTTAAAAGTCATGCTCTTGATCCATCTCAGGCTGCAGGTCAGCTGATTTCCTTCATAATCGCAAGCCAGTTTTCCAGGCATTCTCTGGTAGCTATGTCGCCGAGGGCTGAAAAATCAGCTCCGCCCGGACGATTGAGCTGCTCTTCAGAAAGCTTGCTCTTGGGCCGGTAGTGGGTTTCAAGACAGACGTAGCCGCTGTAGCCGTCGTCTAAAAGCGCTTTCAGCTGTCCGCGCCAATTGGTCTGTCCTGTACCAATAGCCACCCCTTCCACCTTGCCCGTTTCAGGATCGTAGACTGCATCCTTCATGTGCATATGTACTGCATAATCCTTGATGATGTTGTAGCCTTGGGGATAGGGCTCTTCTGGTTCAGCTAAAGAGTAGATATCGTTTCCTGCGTCCCAAACAGCCCGGACATAGGGCGTATCCAAGGCCTTGATGAGCTGCACTGTGCGGGCAGCGTTGCAGTTGTAAGTTGCAGGCTCGTTTTCCAAAGCCAGGATTAAGTTTGCTTCCTTGAGCATGGCAATTGGCTGCTGGAACTTTTCCACGATTTGAGGCAGCAGCTCATCGAAGTTATCCCCTCTGCGCCAAAAGGCAAAACCCCGGATGTATTTTGCACCAAGCTTTTTGGCTGCAGCAATTGCTTTGGCAAGGATCTCGTAATGGTTTGCGATCTCCTCGGGATTGGTCAGTTCGCATTTGAAAAAGGGAGAGCTGATAGCTGGCACTTCCATCTTGTAGCTGCCGGCTATTTCAAGGACTTTATCCAGTTCTTCGTCAGTCAGCTGGTGGACCCCTTTGTTCCAGACTGTGCGCAGTTCAAGGCCTGTGAGGCCATATTCTGCTGCAAGTTTTGCTGCTGCTTCTAGATCTTGGGAGATCTCGTCTGTGATTACGCCTTTTTTAAACATGCAAATCTTCCTCCTTAATCTGAATTGGTCTTCCTTCCCGGGATGATTGGTAAATTGCCAGAATCAGCTGAATGGCCCGCAGGCCGTCTATACCTGTGACTAAAGGTTCTCTGTCCTCCCTGATGGCGGCGACCATATCTTGAATCTGCCTTCTGTGGCCTTCAGAAGATATGGCTCCCGGATCTCTGGCGCCAGAGGAAACGCCTTCATCCTCAAGGAGGACTTTATCTTCCTCCCCTGCCAAATCCCACTTTATGATCTGCTCTTCTTCCAGCACAATGGTTCCCTGATCGCCGTGGAGCTCAAGCCTCCTGTTGTAGCCGGGATAGACTGAAGTTGTGCCTTCGATTACGCCCATAGCACCTGACGCATAACGCACAGCTGCCACTGCTGTGTCTTCCACTTCGATTTGCCGGGCCAAGGTAGCAGCCTGTCCCCAAACCTCAGTTACAGGTCCCATCAGCCAGAGGAGCAGATCTATGCCGTGGATCCCTTGATTCATCAGGGCGCCGCCCCCATCCATCTTCCAGGTGCCGCGCCAGCCTCCCTGGTCGTAATAATCCTGAGAACGGTAATATTTCATGTAGGCATCGCCCAGCAGTGGTTTGCCTAGCTTTTGTTGTTCCAAAGCAGCTTTCGCCTGCTGCAGGGCAGGGGCAAAACGAAGCTGGGAGATAACCGCAAGTTTCACATTGTTCCCTTTGCAGGCAGCAACCGCAGCCCTCCCTTCTTCCATGGTGATAGCAAGAGGCTTTTCCACCACCACGTGTTTGCCGTGCTGTGCAGCTTCGATCACGAGCTGCGCGTGCAAACCACTGGGGGTACAAATGCAAACCACATCAACCTCTGGCTGTGCCAAAAGTTGTTTGTAATCGTTGAAAGCCTTCGCATGATAGCGGCTTGCCAATTCCTCTGCCCGCTCTAGGCTTAGGTCAGAGACAGCAACAAGGGTTCCGCCTATGGACTTGGCTATAGCCTGAGCGTGGAAACTGGCGATCAGTCCACAGCCGATGATCCCAAAACCGATTTCCATGTGGTCGCCTCCCTTCTATATATTTTTTCGGCAAATTTTGGCAAAACCCTTTATTAAAGACCTTAAATAAGTGGCAGGACAAGAATCCCCAGGGACTCTCATCCTGCATCCTCCAGGCGCACGCTCAACAGCTGCGAGACGCCTCCTTCCTGCATAGTCACGCCATACAGGGCATCCGCCTCTTCCATGGTCCGCCTTCTGTGGGTGACAACAATGAACTGTGTTTTCTTCACGAAATCCCGCAGCAAGGCAGAAAACCTGTGGAGGTTTGCCTCGTCAAGGGGTGCGTCGATCTCGTCTAAGACGCAGAAAGGAGAAGGGTGAACTTTCAAAATGGAAAAGAGGAAGGCTATGGCAACAAAAGCTCTCTCTCCTCCTGAGAGCAGCTGAATGTTCTGCTGTTTTTTCCCAGGCAGCTGCACCAATACTTCCACACCGGCAGTAAGGGGATCCACTTGCTCACCTTCAGGTGCCGAAAGCTCCAAATGTGCCCTGCCCCCCTGAAAAAGCCTTCCGAATACCGCACTGAAGGCTTGGTTCACCTGGTTGAAAGTGGCGGTCAGCTTCTGGCGAGAGGTGCCGTCGATCTCCTCGATGAGGTTCAAGAGGGAGGTGCGGGCTTTCTGGAGATCCTCCAGCTGCGCCTCGAGAAAGCTCACCCTCTCTTCTACCTGAACCAACTCCTCAATGGCTGCAAAATTTACGTTCCCCAACTGCTGCCGTTCGTTGCCCAGCTTTCTCAGTTCTCTTTGGGCTTGCTGCAGGCTGAACTCGAACTGCGGTACAGACTCAGGAGAAAGCTCTGCAAAGGTCAGCTGGTGTTTTTCACCAAGCTCTTCTGCCAGCCTCTCTCCTTCTGCTTCCAGCCGCGCCAGCTGCACCTCGTACTTGTGCAGGACGGCTTTGGTCTTTTCCAGCGCTTCCTTAGCCTCAGCTGCCCTTTGGCTTTCCTCTTTGAGGGCTTCCCGAAGCTCTAAGCGGGCTGTGTTTTTCTCCTGGAGTACCACCGCAAGCTTTTGCCGTTCTTCTTCCAGCTGCCCGAGCTCCACTTTCAGCTGGTCGAGGGTTTCCTGCAAGGTTTGGAGCTCATCCTCTAGGTCTTCTGCAGCTTCCACAGCTTTCATGAGGCGGCTTTCCGCAAGCTGTGTGCGCTGCTCCAGCTCACTTTTCTGGGCGGCCAGCTGCTCTGTCCGTTCTGTGAGGCTGCCGAGCTGCACGCGCAGAGCAGAAATCTCCTGTTCATAGGAAAGCCTTTGGCTCTGCCAGCGGCTCTGCTCTTCCCCCTGCTCGGCAAGGCTCGTGCGCAATACTTCTTCCTTTGCTGTCAGCTCCTCTATTTTCCTGGCGAGGGCTTGTCTTTCCTGATGCAGCGCCTCCTGTTCCGCAAGGAGCTCTTCCTCTTCTGCCTTGGCTGATTCATACTGCCTGGCCAAACGTGCCAAATTGGCCAGGTATTCTTTGTGATCCCGCTCCAGCTCAAGCTCTGCCAGGTGCAGCCCTTGTCTTCTTCTGGCAAGCTCTTCCTTTTGGACATTTAATTCAAAAGTTGCCTGTTTCAGCTTTTCCTCTTCTTGCTGCAGAACTCCGAGTTGCAATTCCAGTTCTGCCAAAGCCTCTTTCAGTTCTTCCAGCTGCCTTTTCCGGGCAAGGAGCCCCGTTCTGTTCTGCTCCCGGGAACCACCGCTGACAGCTCCTCCAGGGGCAATCAGATCTCCTGCAAGGGTGACGATCCGATAGCGGGAATTGGTCCTGCGGGCGAATTTCGTGGCGCTGGCCAAATCCTCTGCCACCACTGTCCTTCCTAACAAATACTCCACAGCAGGAGCATATTTTCTGTCACAGCTAACCAAGTCGCTGGCAATGCCTAAAATCCCGGGGAAAGCTGGCAGCTCCTTGATCTTATCGGGCCGCAAGAGGTTCAAGGGGAGGAAAGTAGCTCTGCCCCAGTTATTTTTTCGCAAGAGGGCAATGGCCGTCTGCGCCACTCCATCGTCTTCTGTAACCAGGTTTTGCAGGCCTCCTCCCAAGGCTGTTTCCACTGCCACCTCAAACTCTGGAGGAACGCGGATCAGCTCTGCCACAGGACCCACAAGCCCCGGCAGCTGGTTTTTCCGCTCTAAGAGATTCCTGATGCCGCGATAGTAGCCTTCAAAGTGGCGCTCCATCTCAGAGAGGGCTCTGTGCCTCGCCTCAATCTGCTCCCGCTTCTTCCGGACTGCCTCCAGCTGGGCACCCAGGGCAGCCAGCTCAGATGCAGCTTGATGGCACCGTTCTTTGTTGACATTCTCAAGGGAATTGATTTGTTCCTTTTCAGCCGCCAGCCTTTCCCTTCGCCCCTCAAGTTCCGCCTCTTCTGCAGCCAGCTCCTCTCTTTCGCCAGCTATCTCCTCAAGTCTTCCTTTAGTTCTCTCCAGCCGCAGAGAAAGTTTTTCTGCTTCTTCCTCCAAGGAGTTGAATCTATTACGGAAGCCTGCTCTCTCCTCTAACACGCCAATGAGCTCGCTTTTGGCAGCTTCCAAAAGCTCGGAGCCTGCTTCAGCTTCAGCGAGGAGTTGAGCGAGCCTCTCTTCAGCTGCAGTTAATTTTTCCTGGACGCTGTTCTGCTCTCCTTCTGCTTTTTGCCTCTGTTCCTCTGCCTCACAGAGCCTTTGGGAGAGCTCTTGGAACTGGACCTCTAATTCCTCTTTCTCCTGAGCCAGCCGCTGTTTTTGTTCCAGCAGGGACTTTTGTCTTTCTTTTCCCACCCTCCAGTCGCCTTCACGCCTCTGTTGGCACGCTGCCTCTTCCCCCTGGCGCTCAGTGAGAGAAGCAATCTCTGCATTTAGTCCTTCCTCAAGTTCCCTGAGCTCTGCCACTTTCTCGTCCAGGAAACAGGCCTCTTTTTGGGCTGACGCCAGGGCTGCTTCTGCTTCTTTTTTCTCTGCTTCAGTCTGAACGATAATTTTCTGCCAGCTTGAGAACTGCTGAAAGAGCAGCCACAGGGACAGTCTTGCGATTTCTTCATCGAGCTTTTTAGCCTCTTGGGCTCGGGCTGCTTCAATTCTCAAAGGCCTCAGCCTTGCAGTCAGCTCGCTTAAAATATCTCTGAGGCGCAGGCTGTTGTCTTCTGTCTCTGCTAGCTTCCGTAAGGTTTCTTCCCTTTTCACCCGGTATTTATAAATTCCTGCTGCTTCTTCCAAAAGCAGCCTGCGGTCTTGGGGCTTGGAACCCAAAACTGCTTCCACTTTTCTTTGATCGATGATGGAGTAGTCATCCCTGCCGAGGCCTGTGTTCATGAACAGTTCTGTCAGGTCTCGCAGCCTGGCTGTTTTGCCGTTGATGGAATACTCTCCTTCGCCTGAGCGGAAAACCCGCCGCCTGATGCACACTTCCTGATAGGGAAGATTCAGAGTGCCGTCTGAATTGTCCAAAATCAAGGAAACTTCGGCCATCCCCAAGGGTTTGCGCCGTTCGCTTCCTATAAAAATCACGTCCTCCATTTTGTTGCCCCTGAGGCTCTTTGCGCTCTGCTCACCGAGCACCCAGCGGATAGCATCTACAATGTTGCTTTTGCCGCTGCCGTTGGGGCCGATGATGGCTGTGATGCCGGGCTCAAAATTAACTTTCACCTTATGGGCGAAAGATTTAAAACCGTTGATTTCCAATCTCAACAAACGCAAACAGATCACTCCAAAATTTTTCCTACCCCAATTATACTAGAAAACTGCAAATCAGCCAACAAAAAAAGCGTCCCGAAGGACGCTTGTAAATGCAGCCCAATTATTGTGTCTCAGCCCAAACAGCCAGCAGAAAGCATTAGCCACCTGCAAGAGCATCCCCTAAAGAGGAAGGGAGTTGCTTGAATTTGGGCATTAAGCCCACATAATGCTTTTGTTCGCTTGGCGGGACTATTCCAAGCTGTAAGTCCGCTCGTCCGCAAGTTCCAACTTTGCATGCAGCAGAAGAAATTCCCCCCGCTTCTCAAAAGCTTCTATAATCACCTTCGCCATTTTTCGTAATCCATCTCGGCTCCTGCGTTTCATGAGCGAGTTCGGAAATAGCGCCGCAATCGTTGCGAAGGCCAGTGACTACTATTACATTAGGCTTGATACGTGCCGTTCAAAGACCCAGGAGGCAGTGCTTATTATCTTCCCACAAGTCCCAGCCTGTTGATGATGGTGTCGAGCATCTCGTCTATTGCTGTCACTGCCCTGGCTGCTGCGCTGTAGGCGTGCTGATAGCGGATGAGATTGGTCATCTCCTCGTCCAAGGATACGCCGCTGATGCTCTCCTGCCAGGTGCTGAGGTGTTCCACCAGCTGGGATTGGTTTTGCACCATCCGCTGTGCGTTTTTGCTTTCCACACCTAAACTGGAGATGAGGGAAGCAAAGAAGTTGTCCACTGTGCCCATGCCGCTTGAGAAAGTGAGCACCTTTTCTTTGAGGCCGGCTAGGAGCGCTGCGTTGGAGCCATCTCCCGCCTTGTCCGGCTCTGATGCTGCAGCGATGAGCGACAGGCCGTCGTTATTATCATCCAAAATAGCAGGGTTCACAGACCAGTTCTGCGCACCTGTTCCCTGGAAGAAAGCTATGCCTGTTTGGTTGTCCAAGCCGTAGCCTGCAGCGTGAATGGCGTTGAACTCTGCTATGAAGGTGGCAGCAAAGTCGTCGAGGCGGGCTCTGTAGCTGGGGATAATTTGATCCCTGGCTCTGATGATGCCTGCCACAGCTCCGCCCTGCCAGTTGACATCCTGGTCAAGGCCTTCCCATTTCACCTGGGCAGGAACGCCTTCAGGCTCGGAGAAGGTCAGCTTGCGGACATTTACGCCGCTGACGAGGCTAATGCCGCCGATGTTGACGTTGATCTGTCCGGCAGCTTGGGGATGAACAGTGATGGTGGTAAGTCTGGCCAGCTCTTCAAGGAGGAGGTCCCGCCGATCCAGGAGATCATTGGGTGCAGTTCCCTGGGCTGCAGCTTTGCCGATGAGAGCGTTCAGATCTGCTATCTGCTGAGCCAGGGAGTTTATCTCCTGCACCTCGAGGCGCAGTTGTTTGTCTAAATCTTTCTCCAGGGTCAGCATTTGCGTGTAGAGGTGCCTGACGCTTTCAGTGAAGCTCACAGCCTCCTCCCGCACTATGCTCCGCAGGGAAGGGTCCTCAGGTCTTGCGGCCAGCTTCTCCCATCCGGACCAGAACCTTGTAAGGGCTCTGCTGATCCCGTTTTCGCTGGGCTCTGCAAAAACCAGCTCCAGCTGGCTTAAAACTTTATTCTGCTCTTCCCAGTAGCCGAAATTGTTGATCTCTTTGCGCACCTGTTCAGAAACAAACCCATCCCGAAGCCTTGCAATAGCCTTGGCCTCGACACCAGTGCCGATGCTCAAAGGAGGGTAAGTGCCTCCAACTACAGGTTGAGTGGTCACAAGTTCCACTCTTTGCCTGGAATAACCTTTTGTGTTAGCGTTGGCTATGTTATGCCCTGTGACATCGATCCCTATTTGCTGGGCCCCTAAAGCGCGCCTTGCGATCTCGAGGCTCCCAAAGGTTCCTGCCATGGCGATTCCTCCTTAAACTGTGCGGTCTAAAACGCTGGGCTTGCTTCTCTCCTGCTGTCCGTATGTCTGGCTTTCAGTCTGCAGAAGGGAGAGAGCATATTCTGTATATGCCAAAGAGGTCCTCAAAAGCTGAGCATTCTGCTGGTTGAGGCTGGCGAGTTTCTCTGTGAGCTCCACCAGTTCTTGCCGCAGCTTGTGGAGCTTCTCTCCACCTTGGGCACCTTCTGCCAGCTCCCGAAGGGTCTTCCCGGCTGCGAGCTCTTCCCGGGCCAACTCCCAGCCCTCCAGAGCTTCGGCAAGTTCCAGCTCCTTTTGGGAGAGCTCTGCGATTAGTTCCCGCTTGTTCTCCACGATGGCTGCCTTTTTTTCCTCTGCCAGCTGAATCAGCTGTTGGAACCGCTTTTTTCCGTCTTCAAGAAGCTCGAGCAGTTTGCTTTCCATAGCGAACCTCCTAAACCAAGCGATCCACTGTAAATCTGCCCAGGAGCTTGGCAGCCACCTCCTGGCAGTCGGGATTGTATGTGCCTTGCCGGATCTCCTCCCGCAGGGAGTTCACCAGGCTGCTGCGCACGTCAGGCTGCTTTACAAGCTGCTCAGTCACTGCCTGCACTTCCCTTGAGGAACTAGAGAGAGAAACTTGATCCAGCTGCCGGCTGTTCGCCCTATTAGGCTTCAGGGATCGATTCTGCTCCCGAGCATATAAAGCAACAGTGCGCTGGATTTGCGATCTTGAGATGATCATTTTTCACACTCCAATAAAAGCTTTCACTCTATTTATCGACCAAAAAAAGGAGCTCTTAAGAGCCCCTGCGTTCTCGCCAGCGTGAAATGTGAATTTCCCCCTTGTCTTTCTTCGTGTAAGGTGCAGGTCCCACTGCTGAACGTTTGTTTGCCTGCAGCTCCGCCTGCAGGGTTTCCTTGCACTTATTGCACAGTGTGCCGGAGGTGATGTAGCTGCCGCAGCTTGCACACTGCCAGCGGGCAGAACCTGCAGCAAAGTTGCGTCCCTCAAGCCGCCCTTCTTTGAGGAAGTCATAGATTTTTTTCGGCTGTATATCACACTGGTCGGCAACTTCCTGGATGGTAAGGCCTGGGTTCTCCTCCACAAAGGCCCGGACTTTTTTGAAAATCCGATCCTCCTCAGCCTGACAATCAGGACAAATATTTCTCCCGATTCGGGCAAAAACCTTGCCGCATCTTACACAATTTGCCAACTCCATTTGCCTACCTCCTGACATTGGCCTTGCCCAGGCCAAGGTTTTGTCCTTCCAACGCTGCTACTGCCAAGGTTAAAACATCCACCTGTTTGGCTCCGCAGCTTATGAGCAGCCTTGCGCATTCGCTCACAGTCCGGCCAGTGACAAGAATGTCGTCAACCAAGATAATGTGCTGATCTTGAAAAGCCTGCGGCTGGTGCACGCCAAAGCTGCCAGCTATCCGCTGACACCTTTCAGCGTACGAAAAGCCCGCGCTGTTTTTTTTCAGGTAGAGATTGCCGCTTTCCACAGGCAAATGCAATTGCCTCCCTAACTCCAAAGCCAGTGCCTGGACGTGGTCATAGCAGCGCCTGGACTTCCGCACAACAGAAGGGACTGGCACCAAAAGCACTTCTGCCTGAGGGAAAAATTGTTTGTAGACTTCCGCAAGCAAGCTGGCAATAGGCCCTACGAAATCATGGCGGTGGAAATACTTCATCATATGTATGCATTCACGCCAAAAACCCTCGTATACTGCCACAGACCTAGCTGTCTGAAAGCTATGGCTGTACTGTCTGCACAGCAGGCACTTTCCCTTTTCCACTGCAGCGAGTCTCAAGGGTCTGCCGCAGATTTGACACATTGGCTCGCCGATGAATTTCAGTTGGGAAAGGCAGTGGTTGCACAGCTGCGCTGCAGCATCCCCGTAAAAGGGCCTGTGGCAAATCACGCACCTGGTACTTGAGGGAAAAAGGGCTTGCCAAAATGCTGACACTCTGTATCCTCCCAAGAACAAACTCAACTTAAATATTCGGCAAGCCGAACCCTAACTCCTGCCATTTTCATAAATTCACAACTTACTGACACTACTAAATGTTATATTTCACGCCAAAGCGGTGAATACTAACAAAAGAAAGGAGACGAGAAAAATGGAAGATATCTTTGGACAGACACTGCGGGATATTGCAGGCAGCTGCAGCTGGTTTGAAGTGGCAGAAGAAGCTGCCATTGAGAAAGTAGGCTGCAATTACTGCAGCAACTGGGATGACGGAACTTGTCCTTTTTATCTGAGGCGCCAGGAAAAATCCCACATCATGCTGGCAAACTAAAAAAGGCTGCACGCGCAGCCTTCAGCAACAAAAAAACGCAGCTTGGCTGCGTTTGCTTTTAATTGATGGGGTGAGCGATGGGACTTGAACCCACGACCTCCAGGGCCACAACCTGGCGCTCTAACCAGCTGAGCTACGCCCACCATAAAATTCTGGCGCGCCTGGAGGGAGTCGAACCCCCGACTCCGAGATTAGAAGTCTCGTGCTCTATCCGACTGAGCTACAGGCGCATCAAACTATAAACATATTAACACAAACCATTTAATAATTCAAGACCCCCTGCCAAGAAATTCAGGCTGTGGGCAGGGGCAGATTGGGGACTGCGTTCAAATCCCAGCCGGATCTCTCCCCTTTCTCAAGGCGCCAGGCGCCAGCAGCTGCGATCATGGCTGCATTGTCTGTGCAGAGATCCAGCTTCGGCAGGCTTACATAAATGCCTTTTTCCTCTCCCCTCCGTGCCAGCTCGGAGCGCAGAAGGGAGTTGGCAGCAACCCCGCCAGAGAGGGCGACTTGTCCGATTTTCAATCCCTCAGCTGCAGAAAGGGTGCGCTCAACCAAAACATCGACCACAGCCCACTGGAAACTGGCTGCCAGATCTGCAATTCTATCCGTCTTGCGCAGGGTTTGGATGGTGGCTGTCTTCAGGCCCGAAAAGCTGAAATCCCAGGTTTCTTCCTGAGAGAGGCCCCTGGGCAGGGGGAAAGCTTCTCTGTCCCCTCTTTTGGCCATTTTCTCTATGGCCGGCCCTCCTGGGTAGCCCAGATCCATGGCTCTTGCGACTTTGTCGAAAGCTTCCCCTGCGGCATCGTCCCTTGTCCTCCCTAGAAGCTGGTAGCGGCCGGGAGCTTGAAAGAGGATGAGGTCAGTGTGGCCGCCTGAGACTGTAAGGCAGAGAAAAGGTGGTTCCAGCTTTGGATCTGAAAGAAGATTGGCAAAGAGGTGCCCTTCTGTGTGGTGGACCCCAACAAGGGGCAGCTGGTAGGCAAGAGCTAAAGACTTCGCTGCCGAGATGCCCACAAGGAGGCTGCCCACAAGGCCAGGCCCCTGGGTGACTGCGATGCCGGTAAGTTCTTCTGGTGTAACCTTTGCTTGGGCGAAAGCCTCCTCCAGCACAGGCAGCATCAGCTCCAGGTGCCTGCGGGATGCGATCTCAGGCACCACCCCGCCGAACCGCTCGTGGAGCTCAGTCTGCGAGGCAATAATGTTTGCTTTCACTTCTCTGCCGCAAACTACAGCAGCGCTTGTGTCATCGCAGGAAGTTTCAATTCCCAGAATCAACTTTTAACTCCTTCCACATAATAAGTGCATCTTCCCCGTCTTTGTAGTAGCCGGGCCGCACCCCGCAAACCACAAAGCCGAATTTCTCGTACAGAGCTTTAGCTGCAGTGTTATTTGCCCGCAGCTCCAGCGTGAGAGGAAATCCTCCGGCCCATTTTTCAGCTTCAGCTAAAAGCCGCAGGCCAATTCCCTGCCTGCGGTATTCTTCCTTCACAGCAAGGTTCGTGATGTGGACAGAATCGAACATCCGCCAAAGGCCTATGTAGCCCACAAGCTCACTGCCCATCGCAGCCACGAAAATCCTTTCTTGGCTGTTGGCTAACGTTGCCAGGAAACTCCCAAAAGACCAGGGATCAGAAAAAGTGCGCCGCTCCAAAGCCAAGACTTTTGGCAGATCAGACGGGAGCATCTGTCTAATTTTCACGAAACTTCCTCCTGGGCTTGGCAGCGCTCTTGCGCACGTAAAGGGGCACTAGGGCCCTGGGGTCCTCGGTTTCTCCCCTCTCCAGCTTCCTTTGGGCAAGCTGGGCTACAGCGCCTGCCTTCGGCAGAGCCAGGCCTCCTGTGACCACAATCCCGCTTTCCACCTCCAAAGGGGCGTCGCCGAACCAATATTTCGGGCCAGAGAAAGCTCGGGCTTTCTCCTCGAGGCTGGCAAGGGGAAGCGCCAGGTAATCAGTTTGCCTTTGGATTTCGCCTGTGCCGTCTGCAGTATAGAAGGCGCTGTAAAATTCTCCCCTGCGGCAGGAGAGAGCAGGACACAGCAGGCCTTGGGTGTAGCGCAGGTTCCAGGCCATGGCATCCAAAGTGGGGACGCCAACCAGCGGCACATCCAAGCTCCAGGCCATGGCTTTGGCTGTCATCACGCCGATGCGCAGGCCTGTGAAAGAGCCTGGACCTACGGAAACTGCAATGGCACCCAGATCCTTGGGCTTGATTTGAGCATCCTCGAGGATCTTCACTACAGCCGGCATCAGCCGTTCCGAATGGGTGCGCTGGATGTTGAGGGTGTATTCGCCGATTAAGCTTTGAGAGTACAATGCTACACTGCCTGTAGAGGTGGCTGTCTCCAGTGCCAGGATCATGAAATCAACGCTCCTATTTTAGACCATCTTTCGCCGCCCCGAAAAGAGAGCTTTCGGGCTTCTGGAAGCTGGTGAATTGTTACCTCCAGTGCATCGTCGCCGATCAGCTCCCAGATGTTCTCAGGCCATTCTACCACAACCACCCCACCCAGGTCAAAGTACTCTCCGAGCCCGCTGAGCTCTGCTTCCTCGCTGGAAGAGAGCCTGTAGGCATCTATATGATAGAGGGGAACAGGCCCGTGGTATTCTTTCACTAAAGTAAAAGTGGGGCTTGTTACCTCATCGGTTATGCCAAGACCCCGACTCAATCCCTTGGTGAAGACTGTCTTGCCAGCCCCAAGCTCCCCTGAGATGGCGATCACCTCGCCCCCTGAAAGGAGCCGGCCGATTTTTTCGCCGATCTGTTCTGTTTGTTCAGGACTGTGACTTATGAGTTCCCATTCCATGTGCTGCGGCCTCCACAAAAGCTTGAAAAAGTTTGAACTGCCTCGGATCGGTTTTGTACATCAGCTCAGGATGCCACTGCACCCCAATGATCTTTTCTCCCTCTACAGCTTCGACGAAGCCGTCGGCGCTTCTTGCAACAGGCACAAGGCCCACCACTTCCTTTGCCCCTTGGTGGTGAAAGCTGTTAACCCGCAGTTTCGTGCCAAGGATGGATCCGAGGCGGCTGCCTACATCAACTTCGATCTGATGCCAGGGATGCTCAGGGGGACAGCTCTGCCTGTGGGCGAGCTTCGTACCTGCCTGCTGCAAGTCCTGATAGAGCTTCCCTCCCATAGCCACAACCAAAGCCTGCATTCCTCTGCAGATGCCTAAAATGGGAAGGGCTGCCCTCGAGGCAGCACCAATAAGATCTTGTTCGGATTTGTCAAGCCGAGGGTCAACTTTGCCTAAGCCCCTCTGAGGCTCTTCGCCGTAGAGGGCGGGATCCAGATCAATGCCGCCGGGAAGCAGCAGCCCGTCAATTAAAGGAAGATAGGCATCAAAATCAGACAAAGGCGGGATGATCAGGGGAAGGCCCCCTGCAGCGTAAATCGCTTCAACGTAGGCGGAGTTGACAAAATACCGCTCCCGCTCCTCCCAGCTGCCGATACCAGCCAAAATTCCAATTCGCGGTCTCATTATCTTCTCCTTTAAAAATTTTTCAAGCCCAAACTGATTGCCAAAGCCTCGTCAACTTTAGCCATGACCTCAGGACTCAGATGGCCGATTCGTTCGCCGAGGCGTCTTTTATCGATGGTGCGCAGCTGTTCCAGCAGCACCACCGAATTTTTCGCTAACGAAAAATTGTTGGCTTTGATCTCAACGTGGGTGGGGAGCTTGGCCTTCTTCAGCCGGGAAGTGATGGCTGCCACAATGGTGGTGGGACTGTACTGGTTGCCGATATCGTTCTGCAGCACCACCACAGGCCTGCGCCCGCCCTGTTCTGAGCCAACAACTGGATTGAGATCTGCGAAAAACAGATCTCCCCTCTTCACCTCAATATTTCCCTGCGATGTACTCTTCATATTCATCAAGCGTACAGGAGTCCTGTATCATTGCCTCCTCTGCAAGCTGACAGTTCAACTCACCCATCTCCTGATAACCTATGGCCAATCGTCTTCTTTGGGCACCCTTTCTCCATTCGCTGAGGCAGCTGGCAACAAGTTCCCTAAGCATTTCGCTTCTAGAGTTCCAGCCCCATTTTTTCGCAGCTTCCACCTCAGCGTAGACATCTTCCGGCAGGTAAATGGTAACCCTTCTCAACTTGGCCTACCCCCTTCAGTTTTGTGCTACGACGAGCATCGCAGCGCCCAGTACCCCAACGTCAGCTCCCAGTTCAGCCTTGACTATCGGCACATCGCCCAAAGGAGAGGTGCCTAAGTTCTCCTTAACTACTCTGCGCACAGGGTCGAAGAGCAAATCGTCCAGGTTGGAAACCCCGCCGCCGATAACCACCATTTCCGGATCCAGGACGTTGAGGAGGCTGACGATCCCCAAGCCCAGGTAAGTGAAAGCGTCCTCAAGAAGTTTGGTGGAAAAGGGATCTCCGTTTCTTGCTGCTTCGCCAACCAATTTGGCATTGGGCTCGCCATCTCCGGCCAACTTGGCCAGAAGAGGGCTCTCGCCCCGGGCTATGCCTGCCTTGGCCTCTCTGGCAATGGCTGTGCCTGAGGCTATGGCTTCCAAACACCCTCTTGATCCGCAGCCGCAAAGAGGTCCATCCCGCTTAACGATAATATGCCCCACTTCGCCAGCAATATCATGGCTGCCAGTGTGGATCTTCCCGTCGATAATGATGCCGCCGCCGATGCCTGTGCTCACTGTCAGGTAAAGGAGGCTGCCCACGTTTTTGCCTGCACCAAGCCACTTTTCGCCGAGGCCAGCCAGATTTGCGTCATTGCCCACATAAATCGGCACCTGAAACCTTTGGCGAAATAGATCCCCCAAAGGCACGTTTTTCCAGCCGAGGTTGGGAGCGCTGTGGACAATGCCTGTTTTTGAGTCCAACGGCCCCGGAGAGCCGATCCCGATCCCTGCAATTTCATTAAGCTCTATGCCAGCCTCAAGGAGGACGTCTTCAACGGTTTTGTACATCCTCTCTAAAACTTTCTCCACACCTTCCTGGGCTTCTGTAAGGCAGCTGGTGCGGGCCAGCACTCTTCCTTCGCTGTCAATCAAGGCAGTGGCTATCTTGGTGCCGCCTAGATCTACTCCAATTCCATACTTTTGTGTGTTCACGATTTCTCCTCCCCCTCTTTTACCTGACCTTGCTGAGTTCCCCTTTCAGCCGGTCAATGACCTTCACAGGCATGGGATCCACCTGGTTGAGCATGGCGAGATAATAGCTGAGGTAATCTCCCAGGTGAATCAGTGAAAACATCCTCTCCATAATGGAATCTCCCTCTGCCCACAGATCGATGATCTCTGCAACTTGCGGCCGGATGATCTCCTCTGTCACTTCGATTCGCGTCCGCATCCTGTCTGTTTCCTCTTTTTCGTCCCTGAGGACGAAAAGCTCTATCTGCTTGGTCAGGCCGGGATTTTCCCAGCCAACAAGCTCGTTGTGATTGAGTTCTGGAAACACATTATAGAAAGCAGCGTGTTTGGCGTTTTCGTTGATCTGGCCTTTTATCCTGGAAGCCACAACGGATCTGTAGCCTGCCACACCGTAAAACAAGGGGATACGGCCGTATACTTTCCGGGCCAGCTGTTTTGCCAGATTCTCCTCCTGAGGCACTCCTCTGCCGTAGCGGGTGCGGAGCTTTTTCAAGAGCTCAATTGTAGCTGCAAGTTCCTGGCTCTTATCTGCGCACAGCCCCAGCCGACAGGCGATAATCAAAAGCGGGACAAAGCTGTAGCCGATAGCTGCCCTGGGAGAAATGCCTCCTGGGATGGTAATCAGCCCCACTCCGTCTGCTTCTGCCCAGCTGGCAAGGGTGCCTCCTGTGGCGATGGCAAGAAGCTGTGCGCCCCTTCTTTTGGCTTCCTGATAGGCTGTCAGGGTTTCTTCCGTGTTGCCAGAGTAGCTGGAAGCAATCACGAGAGTTTCGGGACCCACAAAGGCAGGCAGCTCATAGTCCCGGTTCACAAAAAAAGGAACCTTGGCCTCACCCTCCATCAAGATCCGCACCAGATCCCCGCCTATAGCAGAGCCGCCCATGCCCAAAATCACCACTTGGCTGATCTCCCCCATAGCGGGCAGGGCAAAATCTTCTGCGAGCTTGCGCCCTTCTTCGCACTGCTCGGCCAGGTTGTCGATCCAATCCCCCATTCCGCTGGGATCGAGCCTGGTGTATTCCTCTAAATGATCCAGATTCATAGCCTCAACTCCTCCTACCGCTTCTATGTTAAATTTTGCTCCATCTCGTTTCAATCTATCCGTTTTCTTGTTGGCAGCAGCATGGCAGCGCCGATGAGGCCTGCATCTTCGCCTAACTGGGCTGCTACCACTTTCACCAGAGCTGCTTGTTTGATCATTGCCCGTTTTTTGATTTCGTCTCTGATTCTGCCGATGAGCATTTCTCCTGCCTGGGCTACACCGCCGCCGACCACCAAAAGCTCGGGATTGATAATATTGACCACCCCAGCCATGGCAATGCCGATGTATTTGCCAGTATCGTCCATTATTTCCTGAGCCAAGGGATCGCCTGCCACAGCTGCCTCGTAAATGATTCTGGGGTTGATTTTCTCCATCTCCCCGGCCATCTCTAAAATGCGGCTTTCTCTGCCGGCACCGATGGCTTCCTTCGCCCTGCGGGTTATACCAGGTGCACCGCAGAACGCCTCTACACAGCCGTAATTGCCGCAGCTGCAGAGGGGACCATCTTCTGCAATGGTGACATGCCCCACCTCGCCGCCGCAGCTGCCCGCACCGTAGAACATCTCCCCATCTATGAAAATGCCGGAGCCGATCCCTGTTCCCAAAGTGATGAGGATCATGTTATCCACCCCGCGGCCGGCTCCGAACAGCTTCTCGCCCAAGGCATGGCAGCGGACGTCGTTGTCCATTTCTGCAGGCAGGCCGAAGTGTTCCTCGATCCGCGCAGGAACCTTTATATCCTGCCACCTGGGATCCAAATTAGGCGCAGAAAAGGAAATGCCGCCCAAGCTGTCCTGCAGACCTGGGATGCCAAGGCCTATTCCTTTCGGCTCAAGGGCCTGGTTTTCTGCCTCCTCAAGTTCTTCGGAAATCGCATCGATAATTCTTTTTAAGATATTGGCAACGCCAGTGCCAGCGCAAGTTGGTCTTTTCCCGCGGTGGAGCACATTGCCGTTTAAATCAACAAGGCCGGTAGCGATATTAGTGCCTCCAACATCCACAGCTACAATGCACTCTCTCAACGCAGCTCCTCCTCATAACTCTCTCGTAGATTATTTCACCGCCCAGAGGAAAAATCCTTCTTTCTCCAGCTTTGCAAACTGATTCCGAAACAGGAAATTTTTGGGCAAAAAAAAGGGGGAGCTGCTGCTCCCCGAAAGTCGTGCGAGTTATGAAATAGCCTTTTCTGTCTTCGGATCGAAAACGTGCATCATGTCCATGTTGAAGTGGAACTCGTGTTTTGTGTCTGGTTTGGCCGTGCTGTAAGGATCTACCCTAGCAGTGAGCAGTGTGCCGCCCAGAGAGAGGTAGCAGTAAAGTTCAGCGCCCATTGGCTCTGTCACCTCTACCATGGCGTTTACACAGGCATCTGGATCTGCATTGGGCACAACGTCACGGTCTTCAATATCTTCAGGCCTGATTCCCATGATGATTTCTTTGTCCAGATAAGCATTGAGATTGCGGTAGCTGGCTGCCTTCTGGGGTGGTACCTTCAGCTTGAAGTCTTCCCCTACAACATAGAGATCGTCTTCTTCTTTCACCAGTTTGGCATTTAGGAAGTTCATGGCCGGGCTGCCGATGAAGCCTGCCACGAAAACATTGCAGGGGTTGCGATAGATGTCCATAGGAGCGCCCACTTGCTGAATTATGCCGTCTTTCATCACCACAATCCGATCGCCCATGGTCATGGCCTCGGTTTGGTCGTGGGTAACGTAAATGATTGTGGTCTGCAGCCTGTTGTGAAGCTTGCTGAGCTCAGAGCGCATCTGCACCCTGAGTTTGGCATCCAGGTTAGAGAGGGGCTCATCCATGAGGAAGACCTTGGGCTCCCGCACAATGGCTCTTCCCAAAGCAACCCGCTGTCTCTGTCCGCCGGAGAGAGCTTTGGGCTTGCGATCCAAAAGGTTCTCAATGCTCAGGATCCGCGCTGCCTCTTTCACCCTCCGGTCAATCTCAGCCTTGGGGAACTTCCGCAATTTCAAGCCGAAGGCCATGTTGTTGTAAACGTCCATATGGGGATAGAGGGCATAGTTTTGAAACACCATGGCGATATCCCGATCTTTGGGCGGAACATCGTTGACTAAAACGTCGTCAATGTAGATATTGCCCTCTGTAATTTCTTCCAGGCCAGCAACCATCCTCAAGGTGGTTGATTTCCCGCAACCGCTAGGGCCAACGAGAACAACAAATTCCTTGTCCCTGATCTCTAACGTCGCATCGTTTACAGCCAGCACGTTTCCGAAGCGTTTGCTTACATGTTCCAAAACAACTCGCGCCATATTTCTACCTCCTCCCTGAATTCGAATTTAGCTCCAGCTTAGCTCCGTTTTTTCTCGCGGAGTCTTTATCTCAATTTTTTAATAAATCTGACAGCACCTCCTCTTTTTCCCCTATTTATGGGAGCTGCAAAAAGAATCGGCTTAGCCGTTATGCTCCTCTTTGTTCTTTAATAATAATATTCAACATTTAAGCCCAATATCCTCTTTTTTTCTTTAAGTACATATTTAGATGAATTATCAGACTTTTGGAAGGCTGCGCCAACTATCTGAAATCAGCCGGCAACGGCGCAACCTCCACAGGCATTCCGCCCTGGCTTATGGACTTGGCAGCAGCCACTC
>LFTB01000061.1 GCA_001512905.1 Clostridia bacterium DTU084
GTTTGTGCAGTGGAATCATTAATGATATACGAATAGAAGGTTTTATAGCAGGCAAAAAATGCTCGGTCTGTGGAAACTGCGAGATTTACTATGAAGAGTATGATTTTTTTTTCTGTGCTTATTGCAATGAATGGGCAGAAGAAAAATGTGCCGATCCTGATTGTATGTTTTGTTCGGCCAGGCCTAAAAAGCCTTTATAGAAATTAATAATAGCAAAAATGATAAACTGGGAAACGAAGATGGAGAGTTATGCTGATGTAAGAAAAGATTTTAATGAAATAGCGCAACTCGATGACCAAAAATGGAATCATAATAACTATTATTATAGACAAATTTTGAAAATACTGGATAATGTAGAAACTTGTCTTGAAATTGGCTGCGGCAAAGGGGAACTCTCTTTTTTACTGTCACAAAAATCTAAAAGGTAATAGCAGTTGACTTTTCAGATAAGATGATTGAAAAAGCGAAAGCGCTACATCCAAACAAAAACATAAAGTATATTTGCAAGAACATTCTCGACATGGAATTTGATAATAACAGCTTTGATATTATTGTAACAGTAGCCACAGCACATCACTTACCTTATGAATGGCTTTTAAATTTTGGAAAGGACAAACTTAAAAAAGGCGGCAAGCTCATTATCTTGGACCTCGTAAAAAGTGATTATATTATATGGGGTAGTGCCTTTCTTCCTAACATATTAATGAATTTCATAAAAAATGGAAGGCTTCATAAGGACGATGAGCGCACAAAAGAGGTTTGGGAAAGACATGCTAGGAATGATGCATATATGACGATGGGTGAAATAAGGTCATTGGTAAACAAGCATCTACTGACAGCAAAAGTCAAACGTAAACTGTTTTGGAGGTATTTGTTGGTTTGGCAAAAGTAATTATAACCAGCTAAAAAGATGTTCAATCTTTCAGAGGAGGTTACTCATCTGTAGAAACCATGTTTCCTTGAGATGTGAATTCTGTCAAAGGGGAACGGATCATCCTTCCTTAAGCATAAGTTTACCTTATTTTGGTTAAACTAGTGCCGGGAAGGAGGCTGCTACATGTGGCAAGATTTGATTAGAAAAGCTGCTGAACTGATAAGGAAAGACGAGGATTCTTCACAAGAATTGCTGGAAAGCGTTGAATCTGCAAGAAAGTACTGGCTCAGCACCAAGGCCTACTTCGATAATGTCACAGACCCAGACCTGATAGATCACGCAATTTATGCAATGACAGCAGCAGAAAGGCGCTACGTATACTTATTGCGGGCTGCCCGAGACAAAGGCCTCAAATTGCCGGCTTCGCAGTTTTAATCTTTTAGCCCTCACCGATTGCGGTGGGGGCTAACTTATCCCCCTTGGCAGGAAAAAGAAGGCAGAAAGAGAATTATAACACCTAAGGGGGGATAACCATGACTGAGGATTATACCACAAGGTATCAGTGCCCCGAAAAACAAGAGAGCAAAGCAAGCAAAGTGCTGACGCACATAACACGCGCGTTAGCCTCCCAAGGCTACGATCCTGTAGCCCAATTGGTTGGCTATTTGCTCTCTGGTGACCCAACATACATCACCAAAAAAGACAATGCACGGGCCCAGCTCCGCACTATAGAAAGAGACGAACTACTCGAAGAACTCGTCCGCCAATACATTGCCAATAAAAACAAGCAGGCGGGATAGAAAGGGGCAACTGATTGAAAAAGTTTATATTCTTCTGTTTGCTATTCTTCATAATAAGCACACAGCTGTGCTTTGGCCAACAAGTCATTTTGCTTCTCATAGATAGGATCGGCTGGCAGGAACTGGCAACCTGGCAAGAACTGCTGCCGAATTTCAACTGGCTCCTTACAGAAGGCTCCTTGGGCCTTCTCAATACGCGCGCTGAAAGCGGCACAACCCCTGAAAGCACACACCTCACAATTGGCGCAGGCAGTCGGGCGGTGGGGCATTCGGGAGTTTTGGCAGGCTACGAGGCAGACGAAACAGTGGAAAAAGAGAAGGCTGCTGTAGTCTATGCAAGGCGCATGGGAAAACAGGCCACAGAGGAGTCTGTCCTCGCCCTTGAGATAGGCGCTGTGATCAGAGCTAACGAAAAAAGCTCCTACGGTACTGTGCCAGGCTCTTTGGGCCAAGCACTGCAAGATGCAGGCAAAAAAACAGCGGTCTTGGGCTGTGGAGACACCCTGGACAGCATAAGAAGACCCCACGTTGCCATTGCCATGGACAAAAAGGGGTTTGTTGATTACGGCTTTGTGAGTAAGGAGCTGCTCGCAAAAGACCCCCTGGCACCTTTCGGGTTATCCACAGATCTAAAGGCGCTGTCTGAAGCTTTTAGAAAGGTCCAAGGGAAAGCAGATTTTATTGTAATCGACATCGGCGATACTTCCCGGGTTGAGGAATACCGCGACTACCTCACCTCGGATATGTTGGCGAAACATAGATTGAGGGCGCTGCAGCAGGCAGATAAATTCCTAGGTTTCCTCCGGCAAGAAGTTGACTGGAACGATACGCTCCTTTTGGTCACCTCTCCGACCCCTAATCTCCTGGCCATGCAGGAGAACAGGCGCCTGACGCCTATTATTGCCATAGGCCAAGGGTTTACCGGAGGCCTGCTTACAGGTCCCACAACCCGCAGGCCTGCTGTGGTGGGAAATACAGATATTGCCCCTACAGTCCTGCAGGCACTTGGCATCCGCGAGATGCCCCAGTGGAGCGGCAGGGCCTTCTACAGCATCCCTCATCCGGAACCATTAGGTTTTCTGCTCAAACATAAAGGAAAACTTGTGGCGCAAAACCAGCAGCGCGTGCCCTTTAACCAAACCTACGTCTTTTATTTAATAGTGGTAATTGTGCTGGCCACCTGCGGGGTTTTTGCCAACAACGCAGAACGTTTAAGCCAGAAGCAGACTTCTGTTCTGCAGAAACTGATTTTGACGGCCATGGCTGTGCCTGCAGCAGCGCTGCTCCTGCCTGCTCTTCCAGGTTTCGGCACCTGGCTGGTTTATCCACAGGCAGTGCTCCTCAGCGTCCTTTTAGCCTGGCTTGTGAGCCTGTGGGGCAGCAAAAGAGGGCTTTGGCTCCTATCCATAATTACGGTAGCAGTGCTCTGCTTGGACATCCTTTTAAGCGGCACTGGAAGCCAGTATTCCTTTTTAGGATATTCTGCCATCATCGGCGCACGCTATTATGGTTTAGGCAACGAGTACATGGGAGTCCTCATCGGCGCGGCTTTGGTAGCTGCAGCCGGCTGGCTGGAGGGAGGCGGGAAGAAGTGGCCTGTGTTTTTCTTCTTTCTCTTCGTTACAGCCTTGGTAGGTCTGCCTTTTTTGGGTGCTAATGTAGGGGGGACCATCACGGCAATTGCAGCCTTTGTCCTGGCCGGCTTCCGCCTTTTGAATGTGAAGCTGAAATGGAAGCAGGTATTTGCTCTGGGCGGTCTAGTCGTCCTGGCAATTGCCCTTTTCGCTGTTGTAGATCAATATTTGGTTTCTGGATCTTCCCATCTTGGGGAAAGCGTCAAGTTCCTCACAACAGGCCAGTGGGGCCAGATTTTCATGATTATCGTCAGGAAAGTAAGCATGAACCTGCGCTTGATCCGCTTTACCATTTGGACCCGGGTCCTGCTGTTTTTCCTGGCTGCTTCCATTGTAATTGCCATCAGGCCTCAAGGCGTCCTTAAGCGGTTGTTCAGCCGGAAAATCAGTTTTGCCAGCAGCTTTTACGCTGCAGCTTTGGGCTGGGTCGCAGCTTTCGTCTTCAACGATTCAGGAGTTGTGGCTGCTGCCACTTTAATGATCTTTCCGGTTTTGAGCTTGTTCTTCCTCCTAGTGGAGAAAGAGAGTTAGAGGAGGCTGCTCGTTTTATGCAGGAAAAAGCCGGCCTATACCAGGTGGAAGCCGCAGACGAGCTTAGTATGATCCTGCACGTAATCAATACTGCAGAAGAAAAGCGGCTGCTCTTTATTGTGGACAGCCAGGGAAGAACCTTCCACAACCAAGCCAATTTGCGGATCATCAAAGAATATGCTTTGGATAGAGAACGAGAGCTTGCTGTCGTCACAGACAGCCCGCTGCTCGAGGACCTCTGCCGGGAACTAGGCATACCCTGTTTTGCCACTGTAGAGGAGGCCCGAGGGGAGAAAGTCTTTCCTGTGAAAAGAAAAAGCAAATTGGGGATCCTGCTGAAAGCAGGAGCAGCTGTTTTAGTGCTTGCTGCAGTCCTTACCCTTTTCTTTGCTCAAAACCAGGCAGTGCTTGTGGCAAAACCTGCTGTCCGCATCTGGCAGGGAGAACTCGAGCTTGTTTTAGATCCACAAATAGGCGAATCTGCAGAGAAAGAGCTCACTGTAACTGCCAGCATCTCCCCCCAGGGGAGGAAAACAGTAGGAGTTGAGCCGGCAAAAGGCAGCGTCAGTTTCTTCAATAACAGTAATGAAAACATCAAAGTGCCCAAAAACACTGTGGTGGTTGCTGCAAATGGCCAGCGCTACCTGGTTGAAAAAGAGATCGTGGTTCCGAAACAGGAAAGAAAATTCGTGATGACTGTCCCGGTGGGAGTAAGTGCGGGGCAGGCGAAAGCCCCTGTTGTGGCTACTGATAAGGGAACTTCAGGCAATGCAGAGGTAGGCAAGCTCACCAAGCTCGAGGGTTCTTTGGCAGGCAAGCTGCAGGTAATCAACACTTCCCCAATCAGCGGGGGAAAGGATCAGACAATTCCCGTTGTAACCAGAGATGACCTGAACAACCTTGAGAAAACCCTGCTTGCGGCAGCTCAAGCAAAGGTTCAAGAAGGCCTTGCTGATGAAGAAGGACTCTTTTTTCCGGATGCAGAGCTGGAGCAGCTGAACTACAGCCCTCAGGGCAACGTGGGTCAATCCCTTGAGAAACTCGAAGGAACGATGAAAGTCAAAGCAAGGGGCAGACTCATCAACCGCGAGAAAATAGCAGAGCTGGTCGCTCAAATGCTGCAGAAAACACACAAGAACTGGCAGCTCGAAAAAGACTTGCGCTGGGAAATTGCAGAAATCAAGCCTCAGGCAGGAAAGTATTCTCTGAAAGTGAAGTGTCAGGGAACTTTAGTTGGAAAACTCCAACCTGCAGTTCTAACAGAAAAAATCGCCGGCAGAACTAAAGCCCAAGCAGAAGAATTATTGGGCAGCTTGCCTGAGCTTGAATCTTTTCAGCTTTCAACTGGCAGGGAAAAGCTTCCCAAATGGCGAACTTTAATAAAGGTAGTCGTGGAAAGCCGTTAGAAAAAGAGAGGAAGAAGCTTTTTTTGGAATACACGTTTTTAGGACAGACTGGGATCAAGGTTTCAAGGCTTTGTTTCGGCGCCTTGACCATCGGTCCCCTGCAGGCAAACCTCCCCCCATCCGCTGGCGCCAAGGTAATCAAGGCTGCCTTGGAGATGGGGGTTAATTTTATCGATACAGCAGAGCTGTACGGAACATATCCCCACATAGCTCAGGCAATCCGGGGCTCGAGAGATCAAGTGGTCATCGCCAGCAAATCCTACGCCTACACCAGAGAAGGGATGGCAGAGAGCCTCGCTAACGCCTGCCGGGAGTTGGGCACAGACTATATAGACATCTTCATGCTCCACGAGCAGGAAAGCGAGTTGACAATCCGCGGCCACTGGGAGGCAGTGGAATATCTCCTTGAGGCAAAGGAAAAGGGTCTTGTGAGGGCAGTGGGCATCTCAACCCACGCAGTCAGGGGAGTTCTGGCTGCTGCAGAATTTCCCGAGCTGGACGTTATCCACCCATTATATAATATCCGAGGCCTCGGTATTTTAGACGGCACTCGAGAAGAGATGCGAGAGGCCATTGGCCGCGCCGCCCGGTCAGGCAAAGGCATTTACGCCATGAAGCCCTTGGGAGGGGGCAATTTCCGCGACAATGTTCAGGAAGCCTTTACATACATTCTGCAAACCCCAGGGGTGGATGCGGTGGCTGTTGGCATGCAGACCACTCATGAGGTTGAGCTGAACGTGCGCCTGGTCTCCGGCATGCCGGTAAGCGAAGAACTATACCAAAAGGTCAGCAGCCAAAGCCGCAGGCTGCACATTGATGACTGGTGCCAAGGCTGCGGCAGCTGTGTGGAAAAGTGTCCCCAGGGCGCTTTAGAGCTTCGCGGCGGAAAAGCCGTTGTCCGGCAGGAGGAGTGCCTGCTGTGCGGCTACTGCGCAGCTGCCTGCCCTGAATTCGTAATTAAGGTGGTCTGATGAAGAGAAAGCAAAGATTGGATATGGAAATGGTAGAGCGAGGCTTGGCTGAAAGCCGCAGCCGTGCTCAGGCATTGATTTTGGCCGGTGCTGTATTGGTGGATGGTGAAAAAGCACAAAAAGCAGGCCTGGTGGTAGATGGGGAAACGAATATCGAACTGGCAGAGCAGCTGCCTTATGTCAGCAGGGGAGGGCTGAAGCTGGAGAAAGCCTTGGATGAGTTCTCCATCGACCCCCAAGGGAGGGTGGCTGTTGATGTGGGAGCTTCCACAGGCGGCTTTACAGACTGCCTCCTCCAGCGAGGAGCGAGCCTGGTTTATGCTGTAGATGTAGGCTACGGCCAGCTTGCCTGGTCTTTAAGGCAGAACCCAAAGGTTGTCTGCCTTGAGAAGACCAATGCCAGATACCTCAAGCCTGAAATGTTCCCCCAAAAGCCAAATTTGGCGACAGTAGACGTTTCCTTCATTTCCCTGAAACTGGTCCTACCCCCTTTAATTCAGTGTCTGCTCCCAGGCTGGGACCTGGTAACTTTGATCAAGCCCCAATTTGAAGCAGGCAGGGAACAGGTGGGAAAGCACGGTGTGATCCGGGACCCGAAGGTGCAGCTGGATGTCTTAAAAAGTCTGTACAATTTCGGCGTCGAGCAGGGCTGCCCTTGGCAGAACCTCACCTACTCACCAGTTCTGGGACCTGAAGGCAACATCGAATTTTTAGCCCACTGGGCAGTGGGAGGCACCCCCCTGGACGAGGCTGTTTTGGAAGAAGTAGTGGCTGGCGCATACAGGCAACTAAAGAAAAAGGAGTAAGCATATGGCAGTAGGGTTGATACCTAATCCAAATAAACAAGAATCCATGGCTATGGCTGTTCAACTTTTAACTCAGCTGGAAGAAGCAGGAGAAGAGGTTTGGGTCGAGGGAGCAGCAGCCGCAAGGCTGGAGAGGGAGAACCATCCCTTTCCCTCCTGGGAGGATAATGTGCGCTTTGCCATTGTCCTGGGTGGCGACGGCACCCTCCTTGCAGCAGGCAGAAGGCTTTTAGGCCAAAATGTTCCTCTCGTGGGAGTTAACCTGGGCAGGCTAGGCTTTCTCACAGAGCTGGAAGTAGACGAACTGCCCCGCTTTTTGCCGAAGCTTTTGTCAGGCAACTATAAAGTTAAGCAGAGGTCTGCCTTAGCTGCTGCTGTGATCAGGGAGGGGAAACAAGTTGTCCAGAAGTTCGCAATCAACGACATCGTCATCGCCAGGGGCGCCTTTGCCAGAATCATTAACCTCGAAACCAAGATCAACGGCGAATATGTGGCAACTTATCCTGCAGACGGCATCATCATCTCTACTTCCACAGGCTCCACAGCCTACTCTTTGTCTGCAGGCGGGCCCCTTGTGGATCCGTGTTTGGAGGCGCTTGTGATCACCCCCATCTGTGCCCATACCCTCTATGCCCGTTCCATTGTAATCAAAGCCACAGATGTGGTGGAGATCACTGTGAGGGCAAATAGAGAAACAACCATGCTTTCTATAGATGGACAAGAAGGTTTTGCCCTAGCCAATGACGATCTGGTACAGGTGAGTCGGGCAGAAGCGACCCTGCCCTTGATTGAGCTGGGTAGCCGCAGCTTTTACCACAGGCTGCGAACTAGGTTAAGCGAGGGGAGATTATGATACAAATCAGCAAAGCGCAGCGGCGGCAGTTAATCCTCAAGATCATCAGCGAAAAACCTATCCAAACCCAACAGGAGCTGGCTGAAGAGCTGGAAAAAAAAGGGGTGGTGGTAACTCAGGCCACCATCTCCAGAGACATTAGAGAGTTGGGTTTGGTGAAAGAGCCGCTGCCCACTGGCGGCAACCGCTACCGGGCCCCTGACAGAGAAGAACTGGGCCCGAGAAAACGCATTTTTGCGGATTTGGTAACAGAGATAGATTACAGCGAAAATTTGGTGATCGTAAAAACCCTGCCTGCTGGCGCCCAGAGCGTTGCGTCCATCATCGATTCCCTTTCTCATCAGCACATTTTAGCCACCTTGGCTGGCGATGACACAGTGCTCGCAGTAGTCCGCCCTAAAGAAAAAGCAGCAGCTGTGGCTGCAGAGCTTACAGATTTAGTGAACAGCTAGAGGGGTTGCAAGTATGCTTCTGGAACTTGTAGTGCGAAATTTTGCACTTTTAGATGAAGTTGACGTGGAGTTCTCTCCAGGCCTCAACGTGCTCACTGGAGAGACAGGTACTGGTAAATCTCTGCTCATGGACGCTTTGGCATTGGTTTTGGGACAGCGGGCCAGCGGCGAGGTGGTGCGTCAGGGAGAAGACAAAGCCACCATTCAAGCCCGCTTTTTACTGCCTGCCAATCCGCCGAGCCAGCTTCAAGAACAGTTAGCCCAGCTGGGCTTGGAAGGAGAGGAGGAGCTCATCCTCTCCCGGGAGATCACAAAAGACGGCAGAAGCAGGTGCAGGCTGGGGGACAGCCTTGTTACAGTAGGGACTTTGGCTGCAGTGGGCCAGTGGCTGGTGGACATCCACGGCCAGCATGCCCACCAGTCTCTTTTGGATCCCAAGACCCATCTTTTTTGGCTGGACGATTTTGCAGGCAGAAAAACAAAAATTTTGGTGTCGCAGTTTGCAGAGCTTTTCGCAGAAGCCCAAAAAATCCAGCGCAAATTGGCCAACCTCGAGGAAAATCAGCGCAGCCGCGCCCGGGAATTGGACCTTTTGCGGTATGAACTGGAGGAAATCCAAGCTGCAAACCTCACCCGGGGAGAAGAGGAGGAGCTGCAGAAGGAGCACAAAAGGCTTGCCCAAGCCCAAAACCTCAGCTCTGTGTTGGAAGAAAGCCGCGCTGCTTTAGCTGATGATCAGGGAATTATCGCTTTGCTGGGCGAGATTTCCAGCAGCCTCCAGCAGTTTGCCCCTCTGGATAAAGAATTTGCCCAAGTTTCAGAACAAGCAGCAGATCTCCTCTACCAAGCCCAGGAGCTGAGCCATACACTGCGCACCCTCGGCGAGGAGATCGTCTACGACCCTGAGAGACTGGCCTTCGTTGAGGAGCGGCTGGCCAATATCAGCAAGCTGGAGCGAAAATACGGCAAAGGCACAGCTGCGATTTTGGATTACGCAGCAAACATCGAAAAGCGCATTGCTGAACTTGAAGGCGCTGCTGAGGACAGCGCGCAGCTGGCTGCAAAGCAAAAACAGCTGCAGCAGGACTTGGCAGATCTTGCCCAAAAAATCCACGAGAAAAGAGCTCAGGCGGCTGAGAAAATGGCAGAAGAGGTTTCCAGCCAGCTCGCTGCCCTGAGGCTTGAGAAAGCAACATTCAAGGTCCAGATCTCTCCTCAGCCCTGGGACCGAACCGGGGGAGACAGAGTTGAAATGCTGATGGCGCCAAATCCGGGAGAGGGTCTGGCGCCCCTTGCAAAAATAGCCTCCGGCGGTGAGATCAGCCGCATCATGCTGGCCCTGAAGTGTGTGCTGGCAGAGATAGATAAAATTGGGACCTTGATCTTCGATGAAATAGACACAGGCATCGGCGGCAGGACGCTGCAGGCTGTAGCAGAGCGCCTGTCCCTTTTAGGCCAGAGCCGGCAGGTGATCTGCGTAACTCATGCGCCGCAAATCGCCTCCATGGCAGACAACCACTTCGCCATTAGCAAGGAAAGCGAAAAGGGACGCACAAAAACTAAAATTAGGCAATTGGCTGGAAGCGATCAAGTCGAAGAGCTGGCTAGAATGTTAGGCGGCGCTCAGGTAACAGACCTTACCCGGGGCCACGCAAAGGAAATGCTGCGCCTGGCCCGGGAACGGAAACAAGGAATAAAACAGGCAGCTGGCGGCCACCCTACTAGCTAGAGCAGTACTTCTAGAGGGAGGTTGGCCAGAGCTTTGCGAGGGCAATTGCGGGCGAAGTCCCGCCTTTTTTTTCTGCTTGTCATTATATCCTTCATCCCCATGACCTATCAGATTATCACCCTTCCCAAGCAGCTGCGGCTCGTGGTTGGCGAAGAACAAGAGATCTGCATCCGCCAGCCTTTAGCAGCTTTTCTCGCCGCTGAAGACCCCATCACTGGCAATCATCAAAGAAGCGACGGCTGGCAGCAGGTAACCCAGGTCAGGCCTACCCGGGTGGGAAAGAGCAGACTCCAAGTCAGGCTTTTCGGCCTCATTCCCATTCGCGAGATAAATGTAGAGGTTATTCCTCAACTGAGGGTTAGTGTGGGAGGCCAGGCAGTTGGTATTCTCATCAGTTCCCACGGCGTTTTGATCACCAGGATTCTGCCAGTGGATACCGAAGAAGGCAGAAAATATCCTGCCAAAGAAGCTGGCCTCGAGCCAGGGGACGTGATTTTGTCCATAGACAGCCAGCCCATCTACCAAGTAGAACAGGTGGGGAAAATGGTGGAGGCAGCTGGAAAAAGCGGCAGGAAAGCCAGGCTGGAGATCGAGCGAGAAGGCAAAAAGCAGATCAAGTACCTTGAGCCAGCTGTATCGAAGGCAGGTCAGCACTTGATGGGGCTTGAGATCGAAGACCCTGCGGCAGGCGTCGGCACCCTGACTTTCTACGATCCAGTCAGCCGCCGCTACGGCGCTTTAGGCCACGTCATCACCAGCACTTCCACAGGCAGCGTCTTTCAGATTCGCACCGGCAGGATCGTGCCTGCCTCAATTGCTACTGTGGAAGCAGGAAAAAGAGGCAAACCAGGAGAGAAAATCGGCACTTTCACTGCCAGCAGCAATTTAAGCCTGGGCACAATCGAAAACAACAGCCAATTTGGCATCTACGGCAAACTTTTCCGCCTTCCAGACCACAGCTTTTACCAAAAAACTTTTCCTGTGGCCATGGCCCATCAGGTAGAGGAGGGGCCTGCAGAACTTCTCACAGTCTTAGACGGCGAGAAAGTGGAAAAGTTTCAGGTCCAGCTTGTGAAAGTAGAGCGGCAGAACAGGCCGGCTGTAAAAGGATTGGTTATTAAAGTGACAGACCCGGACCTGCTCAAGCGCGCTGGCGGGATAGTACAAGGCATGAGCGGCAGTCCCATAATTCAGGACGGCAAGTTTGTGGGCGCAGTTACCCACGTGTTTGTCAACGACCCAACCCGGGGCTACGGCATCTTGGCAGAGTGGATGGTGCAGGAAGCAGGTTTGTTCTCCAGAGAGGAGCTATCCAAAGCAAGTTAGGGCCTTGCTGCAAATGCAGATTTATACTATAACGAATAGAAACACCAATAAGATTGCCTCAGGCTTGCAACCAGTTCTGGTGTTAAAAGATTGCTGTTTCCTGCCACTTGTGCTATAGTTAGCTTTGGTGATGAAAAGTGATTATCGACTTCCATGCCCACGCTTTCCCGGAAAAAATTGTCTCTGGCGCTGTAGGGCATTTAGAGAACCACTACGGAATCAAGATCCACCAGAGCGGTTTGTACGAAGAACTGCTCAAAAACATGAAGAAAGCCGGAATCGACAAAGCAGTCTTTTTCAATGTTGCCACCAAACCATCCCAGGTAGAGCAGGCAAACAAATGGATATTAGCCCATGCATCGGAAGACCTCCTTCCTTTCGGCACGCTGCATCCAGAAGACCCTGCCTGGCCTGAAAGACTAGAGGAAATAGCACCCCGCGTCTACGGCATCAAACTGCATCCTGATTTTCAAGCTTTTTATCCTGACGATAAAGCCTATTGGCCCTTTTATGAAGCCATCTTTGCCTTAGATCTGCCTATCCTTTTCCACGCAGGAGATGAAACACTGCCATACGCTACACCCCAGCGGCTGGCAAAGGTGGTGGAAGGGTTCCCAAACAGCAGGATCATCTTAGCCCATCTGGGAGGCTATGCCCGCTGGCAAGAAGCGGAAGAGTACATCTACGGCAAAGATGTTTGGCTCGACACCTCCAGCGTCTTCTGGCGTTTAGGCTCCGAGGATGCCTGGAAGCTCATCCGCAAGCACGACAGAGAAAGGATCCTCTTCGGCACAGACTATCCAGTCAGCTCCTATTCGCAGGAGATTGCCTGGATTCTAGAGCATGCTAGAGAAGATGAAGCGGAGCTGATTCTGTACCGCAACGCAGCGCGGTTATTGAAACTGGAGAAAAAAATTCTGCCTTGAGGCAGGATTTTTTTTGTGAACGTAGAATAACAACAATGAACAAGTTAGAACATAAAATAACATCAAAAGCACAAACTTGAACAAAGGGGTGCTGGATTTGTTAGCCCAAGAACGGCAGAGGCGGATTTTAGAGCTGGTTTCAAGGCAGCAGAGCGTTTCCATCGCTGCCCTTGCCCACGAGTTGGGCGTTTCCTCTATGACCATCCGCAGGGATCTGGCAAAACTCACAGCGGAAGGAAAAATTAAAAGGGTTTATGGGGGCGCAGTGAGCAACCTGCCAGTTGGCTATGAGCCTCCCTATCCAGCCAGAGAAGGAGAAGATGTCCAGGAAAAGCGGCAGATCGCCAAAGTGGCAGCTTCCCTCCTTCAACCAGGGGATGCAGTGCTGCTTGCCACAGGAACCACAGTGGTTGAGGTGGCCAGGGCCATCGATCCTGCCTTGAACCTGACAGTTGTCACCAGCTCCTTACCTGTTGCCATGGAGCTTGTTGCCAAGCCCAAGGTAAAGTTGATCATGGCAGGGGGACTGCTGCGGCGGGAAGGGCTCTCCACCACCGGCCACATGGCTGAATACTGTCTCGGCGAAATCAATGCAGATAAGCTCATCACAAGCGCTGCAGGCTTGAGCTTGGAGGAAGGGATCACTGAATACTCCAATGAGGACGCAGTAATTAAACGGGTCATGTTGGAAAGAGCCAGGCAGGTTATTGTGGTGTCCCACCACAGCAAACTGGAACGGGTAGCCTTTGCCTCTGTTGCGCCGCTGGATGTAGTGGACGTCTTGATTACAGACGGCGGAGTGGACAGGGAACTAGTTGAACTGTACCAAGAGCAGGGAATAAAAGTTATCACAGCCTCAGAGAAAGGAAATAGAGAAAATGGATCGTAAATGCGATGTGGTAATCATCGGCGCCGGCATAGTCGGCTGCGCTTTAGCCTACGAATTAGCTCAATACCAGCTTTCTGTGGCAGTCCTGGAAAAAGAAGCTGATGTAGGGTGGGGCGCCAGCAAAGCCAACAGCGGCATTATCCACGCCTCTGTCCATGCAGAACCGCAGACGTTGAAAGCGAAATTGTGCAGAGAAGGCAACGAATTGTACAAAGAACTCGCACCAAAGTTAGGCGTGGAGCTCAGAAAGACCGGTATGCTCATGGTGGCTCAGTCAGAACAGCAGCTCAAAAGCCTCGAGGAAGCTAAAAAGCGAGGCAGAGCCAATGGCGAGGTTGGCCTCCAGCTCCTATCACGTGAAGAACTTCTGGCCAAAGAGCCGGCTCTCTCGCCTGCTGTGGCAGGAGGACTATTTGCCCCCAGTGCCTGCACAATCGCACCGTACAAAATGACTGTTGCTCTCTTCGAAGCAGCACAAACAAATGGGGTTAAATTTTATTTTCAGGAACCTGTCAAAGAATTTGTCCTGGAAAATGGCCAAATTGCTGCAGTTAAGACAGTAAACCTCACCATTTCTACGCGCTTTGTCGTCGATGCAGCAGGTTTGGCTGCAGGAGAGGTGGCAGAGCTTGCAGGCTGCGGCTTTCAACTGCTGCCGAGAGCAGGGGAAGAGTATATATTAGACAAAAAAGTAGGGGACATTGTTTCCCACGTCATTTTCCCTCTGCCCACGCCCACATCCAAAGGGATTTTAGCCATTCCCACTGCAGATCACAATTTGATGGTAGGGCCCACTGCCTCCGATGGTGTGGCCAATACCCACACCACCCCAGAAGGCAAACAGCAGGTCTTTTCTTTCATCAAGAAGTTAATTCCAAGCATCTCAGAGCGGAACGTCATCGCCTCCTTTGCAGGCGTGCGCCCGGTCTCAGAGACCGACGACTTCCTCATCGGTCCAACTTCCTGCACTGGCTTTTTCCTGGCAGCAGGAATGCAGTCACCCGGGCTCACCGCTGCGCCTGCTGTGGCTAAAATGCTCACAGGTATGCTGGCAGAAGCTGGCCTCAAACTGGTTAAGAAAGAGCAGCTGCTGCCCAGGAGCAAACCCCTTGAATTCCGTGAGCTTTCCCGCCAGAGGCGCGAGGAGCTCATCAGGCAGGATCCTGCTTGGGGACGGATTATCTGCCGCTGCGAAGAAGTTACAGAAGCTGAAATAGTCGAGGCCATCAGAAGAGGGGCAACTACTTTAGACGGGATAAAATTCAGAACGAGGCTGGGCATGGGCCGCTGCCAGGGCGGCTTCTGCACTCCCAGGGTAATGAAGATTATCGCCAGAGAACTGGGGATTCCTCTAACGGCAATCAACAAACGGGGAACAGGAACTGAGGTCGCCCCCTTGGAGAGCAAACAGCTGTTGGCAGAGGAGGATAAAGATGAACTATTCTTTTGATGTGGTGGTAATCGGAGGGGGGCCAGCCGGGATCGCTGCTGCCCGCTCTGCAGCGCAAAAAGGAGCAACAGTGGCTCTCCTGGAGCGGGAGGAAGAGTTAGGGGGAATATTGCCCCAATGCATTCACCACGGTTTTGGCTTGCAGCGTTTTCGCGAAGAGCTGACAGGCCCGGAATATGCAGAACGCGAGCTGACTCTCCTCGCAAAAGAAAAGGTAGAGATCTTCCTCCAAACCACAGTGGTGGACCTGCATCCCGGCTTAATTGATGCAGTGAGCCCACAGGGCTCCCTGCACTTCAAAGCTGGTTCCATAATTCTTGCCATGGGCGCCAGAGAGCGGACAGCTGCTGCCATCGGCCTTGCCAGTGCCAGGCCCAGCGGTATATTCACCGCAGGAGCAGCCCAAAGGCTTGTGAATATAGAAGGCTGTCTACCAGGCAAAAAGGCTGTGATTGTAGGTTCTGGAGATATTGGCCTTATCATGGCAAGAAGGCTTTCGCTAGAAGGAGTAAAAGTGGCCTGTGTGGTGGAGATTCTTCCCTATCCAGGGGGACTTCTTCGAAACCGGGTCCAATGTCTGGACGATTTTGACATACCGCTTTTACTGTCCCATGCTGTTTTAAAGGTGTGGGGAGAGAAGCGGGTGGAGGCAGTAACCATCGCCAAACTGGATGAAGCTGGCAAACCCATCCCGGGCACAGAACGAAAAGTGCCCTGCGATTGTCTGTTATTATCTGTAGGGCTGATTCCGGAAAACGAGCTGTCTGAAAAACTCAACCTTGCTATGGATCCTGCTACAGGTGGTCCGGTTGTTGATCAGGACATGGAAACTTCAGTTCGGGGAGTTTTCGCCTGCGGAAATGTCGTTGCCATCTCAGACTTGGTTGATGATGTCACAAAACAGGCGGAGCTGGCAGGAGAGAGGGCAGTGGAACTATTGCGAAATCCCCAAAGCAAACAAGGTGTACCTTTAAAAATGGGAAAAGGCGTGCGCAGCCTCTACCCTCAAATCCTGGTGCGGCCTGAGCCTGTGGAAGTGGTAATAAGAGCTGCATCCCCCATGGACAAAGCGAGAGCTACCATTGGGCAGGCGAG
This sequence comes from Clostridia bacterium DTU084, assembly GCA_001512905.1. Taxonomy (GTDB): domain Bacteria; phylum Bacillota; class DTU084; order DTU084; family DTU084; genus DTU084. Next base: position 15,743 of record LFTB01000061.1, read on the forward strand.
CTTCAACCTGCGAAATGTCAGACCCGCCCAAGCTGTGAAAATCAAGCTCTCTGCAGCAGAAGTAGAGCAGATTCTCGAGGCCCAGGGTGGGACTGTAGAATTGGAGGGCGAAGCAAGTGAGAACTGAGGGTAAACTGATCTGTACAATTTGTCCCTTGGGCTGCCAGCTCAGCTGGAAGAAAAAAGGGACAGGTTTTGAGATAGAAGGCAACAAGTGCCCCCGAGGCAAAAGCTTTGGGCTGACAGAGCTGACCAATCCTCAGCGCATCCTCACCACAACAGTGAAGGTGGAAGGGGGCGTGCACCCTCTTCTGCCTGTGCGCTCCACAGGCGCTATTCCCAAAGAACAACTTTCCTCTGCCATGAGGGAGTTGGGGAGAATAACCGTCAAAGCACCGGTGGATTTTGGTCAGGTGGTGCTGGCCAACTGGAATGGGGTGGATTTCATCGCCACTCGCAATCTGCCGAAGGCTTCTTCAAGGGATTAAATTTTGGGAGGAGAGAATAGTGAAAGCTTACGTTTTCGATCTAGACGGTACAGTTTACCTAGGAAATACTCTTTTGCCTGGAGCGAAAGAAGCAATTGGAAAGATTCGGGAAGAGGGTAAGCGCTTGCTATTTCTCTCCAATAATCCCCTGCGCACCAGGGGAGATTACGTTCAGAAGCTTGCTGGACTTGGAATCAGTATTGTGGAAGCAGAAATTCTCAATTCTGCCTACGTTCTCTGCCAGCACCTGCGAAAAATTGAGCCTGGAGCAGTGGTCTACCCCATAGGTGAGGCCGCCTTAAAACTAGAACTCCAAGAACACGGCTTTACAATCAGCGAGGATCCAGAGAAAATCCGCTACGTAATCGCCTCCTTTGATCGCACCTTCGCTTACCCAAAATTACAAATAGCCTTGGCTGCGATCAAACAGGGTGCCCATTTTATCGCCACCAATCCTGATCGCACCTGCCCTGTTGAAGATGGAGAACTGCCTGATGCTGGAGCTGTAATCGGCGCCATTGAAGGGATGACTGGGAAGAAGGTGGAATGGGTGGCAGGCAAGCCCTCCCGGATCATGGCAGAGGCTGTTGTAAAGCATCTAGATCTCGAACCAGAAGAGATTTTAATGGTTGGCGACAGGCTGCAGACTGATATTGCCATGGGCGAGCACGGCTTTAAAACTGCCCTGGTTCTGTCCGGCGTCACACAGGAGTCTGATCTGAAGACCAGCCCCTACAGACCAGATTACTGCCTAGCTGGCATTTGGGAGTTGAAGCCTGAATAAGCTAAACCCAACAAACTCGAGAATCTAGATTTTTCAGGGGAAATCTGAGGGAAACTATCAGAGAAGGTTCGCTGGGAAACGTACAGCGGACTGCTAAGTGTATAATTGGCTAAATAAAGAAAAGACGGCTGCTGCCGTCTTTTTTTAATACAGCGGCCAATGGTAGCGTTGGCCCCATACCAATCTATTGTGCAAAACTCGAATTAAGCTCTCGACAATCTGCAGATGCTCTGCTGCTGGGCTGTTCCCATTCGGACATCTAAATCACATTATATTCAGCACACTGCTGAGCTGCTCTTTCTAAAAACAAAAGCTGGAGGAGAATTATTAAAGCAGTTTTGGTAGTGTCAGTAGGTGTTTTAAGTGAAGTGCTATAATTAAAACAAGCGATTTTGCATAATTTTAAAAATATAACCTGTCTTTGGTATCAGCCATTTAAAAATGGTGCAAATTTGTCAGGAGTAAAAAGACCGCT
>LFTB01000041.1 GCA_001512905.1 Clostridia bacterium DTU084
CCCTACAGCGCCAGGCTGCAGCAACTACTCTACCCAAAAGAAGCAAAAACAGAATGCCGCCTGGCACGCCAAGCTCTACCAAAGTAGATAAATATATGCTATGAGCGTGATAGACCAATTGATCCGGCGGACTGTAGGCCTCATAAACCCCTGGGAAATTACCTGCCCCAATACCCAAGAGGGGATGATCTTTGATCATCTGAAGGGTCCTTCTATAAATCCTCACCCGATCCTGATTGGCAGCAAAACTAATCATGCTTTTCCCACGCTCTGCCAAAGGCGGCCACAGAAAAGCAAGACTCGAAAAAAGCAGTGCCAAAAGGATTAAAACTGCCACAGCCTTTTTATCCCTGAGGTAAAAGACCAGACACATGGTGAGAAAACCAAGCCAGCCTCCTCTCGAGAAGGTTAAAAGTTCTGCTACCCCCATTAACAGCAAAAATGGCAGCTGCCATTTTTTGCGCTCAGGTGCAGAGTTAAGATAGATGAGCCCTAAAGCAGTGCCCAGGAAAATGGTTGTGCCAAAAGCATTAACACCCACAAAAGCTCCGGCGCGTCTGAGGCCGCGCAGAGGCGCTGAATATGCCACCAGGGCAGCAGCAATGGCACCAAAAAAACAGAGCCTCGTCAGCTCTTCAAAAGAAGGAGTATCTTCATTCACAGAAAAAGCCGTCAGGATCATGAGCCAAGAGCCGAGGCTTGCTGCAAAAGCTACGGCAGGAGCTTCCGCAAAAAAACTCGTAACAACCATCCAGCTCCCCAAAGGAACCATCAAAGGCAGCACACTGCGAGGCAGTCGGAGTTTTGCGCCGCCTAATAAAGCTGAAACCCACAGCAGCAAAAGGCCTGCGCCGCTGCCTCCTAAAGCCAATGTTGCAAAGCTTAGACGCCAGCCAAAGCCCCACATTTTTCGGGCCATCTCTTCCCTTGTCAAATCAACTACTCCCCTCATTGCAAAACAATCTTACTTTTGCTAAAATCAGTGCTGCAAGTAAAAGGAGGAAAATAAAAAACATGAGCACACCGTTAAGCCAACCTATTGTGAAAAAAATTTGGCGGGCCCTGGCTGAATTTTCCCTGCTGGAGCCGGACGATAAGGTCCTTATTGGGTACTCAGGCGGCAAAGACAGCATGTTTTTGGCTTATGCCCTCTCACAACTCAAGCCCCACCTTCGCTTTCCCATTCAGCTGGTTGCCGCCCACATTGATCTAGGTTTTGGTTTGGACATTTCTCCCCACAAACCATTTCTAAATGAGCTTGGCATCCACCTTGAGATCGTCCCCACCCAAATCAGCAAAATTCTCGCCCAACCCAGCAGGCAAAACCCCTGCTCCCGCTGTGCCTACTTCAGGCGCGGAGCTTTGAAGAAAATAGCTCTTGAGCTGGGCTGCAATAAAATCGCCCTGGCACATCACAATGACGATGCAGTTGAGACTCTGCTTTTGAGCTTATTCTATTCAGGCCAGTTGAAGACTTTGGCGCCGAAGACGGTCTGGGACGAATCAAACCTCACCATTATCAGGCCTCTGTGCTATCTGCGGGAATACTATGTGAACCGGGCAGCCCGGGACCTGTCTTGCACGCCCCTACACAATCCCTGCCCCCACGCCGAAACAAGCAAACGGGCTGAAATCAAGGCTTTAGTGCGCAACATGACTTATAAAAATCCCACAGTCTACTCTAACCTTGCCAGCAGCCTCCGCTCTGGAAGGCCAATAGATTTATGGCCTGCAGTCCCCACGAAAAAAGAGCTGGAGGAGCGCTTCAGAAAGTTCGCTGCCAAAAGCGGAGATCACACAGAAGACTTGTGAGCCTCATATTATAATACGAGATGTACCATCCCTTTTCCTGCCGTAGGAACAAAAAGACTGCTCCAGAAGATGGAGCAGCTTTAGCCTTTCAATTCCTTACCAACTAACTTCTTAAATATTACATTGCCCAGGCAGTCTGGTTTATGTAAATCGCCGCAGCGGAGGCACATTTCTTTGACAATTTCAGGATCATCTAGCGATTTTTGCAGGAACATCGTCAAAAACTCTTCAAAAACAATATGCTCATCAGTGGAAAACTTATCCAGGAGCGCGCTGAATTTCTCTTTCATAAGGCCCATTGACTTTTCCACTATAGCCTTGCCTTCAGAGGTTAGAATAAGCTGCTGAACCCTTCGATCGTGCTCATCGATTTTGCGGGTTAAAAGCCCCTTCTCTTCAAGGCGATCCAAAAGCCGGCTTGCAGCGCCACAACTTACCTTAAGCCCTTCTGCAACCTGATTTAACTTAACCCCCGAATGCAGGTAAAGATAGCGCAGACAAGTCAATTGAGATGGAGTTATGTTCAATTCCCGGGCTAAGGGTTCCAACAGATATACTTGCAGAAAATTGTTGAAAAGAATCACCAAATGGAGCAAGTCACTCTTTTTCATCTTTACCTCCTCAACTAAGGTCAAATATTTCATCATGCATGGTTTTAAAACCTTTCCCTAAAACTTCACTGGTGCCAGTGACGATGACAAAGGCCTTGGGATCCACTTTACCAATAATCTCTTTCAGCTTGGACAGCTGAAGCAAGCTGACTGTAGTGAGAATAACCTGTTTGCTCTCATGGGTGAATCCTCCCTTCCCCTCAAGGAGCGTCACGCCGCGGTGAAGTTTCTTTACAATTTCCTGCACCAGCTCTTCATGGTTATTTGAGATCACAAACACGGTTTTACTCACGTTGAGGCCCAGCTGCAGCCTGTCCACAACCAAGCTGTTCACATACATGGATAGCACAGTGTAAACAACTATCCTCACAGGGAAAAGGTATAGCGCAGCAGAAAGCAAAACCAGATTCAAAGCGAAATTTACCGTCCCCAGCCCAATAGAAAACCTGCGGCAGAGAATCATGCCCACAATATCCATACCGCCCACTGTAGCGCGGTTAGAGTAGACGATGCCGTAGCCCAGTCCAGTGCCTATTCCCCCCAACAGGGAAACCAAAAAAAGATCAGAGCTTTGAAATGCATATAGATTCCGGGTGACTAATAAAGCGGCAGAGAAAGAGAGCATGCCCAGCAAACTTCTGTAGATGAAAGGCCAGGGAAAATAATACTTTCCCAAAACAAACAGGGGAATGTTGAAAAGCAGCACAAAAAAACCTACAGGCAGCCCAAATATATAGTGGGAAAACAACGATAGTCCCGAAATCCCACCGGACAAAAACCGGTTAGGAACCAAAATGCTGTTTACCGTGAAAGCCGCGAGGAAACTTCCGAAAATTACAAATGTTATTTCTCTATAATTGTTCTTCAAGGCCATCCCCCTCACTATCCTCTAGTATAACGCTAGACATCATTAAGCTCAAGTGTTATCTGCTGTTATTTTCTGGTGCGGAGGGGTCTGATTGCTGTTTTTTCTTTGAGTGCAGGAAAATCCTTTAACTTGGAGAATTATTAAGAATGAGCAGATATGATGTTTGAAAGGAGGAAGTAATTTGCGAAAAATATGTGTTATGCTTCTGGTTGTCGTCTTATCGCTGCTGCTGGTTGTACCGAGCAGCCTCGCCATTACCCGCACATTCCAAATTGAACCCCATTCGTTTCTGTTCAGAAAAATAAACCTTCAGTATGAATGGATGACTCGCCCCCAGCGTTCACTGATGGCGGATGGTGCACTGGTCTGGGATAACAATGTTGGTAAACCTATTTATTTGGCTGCAGGCTTCGGCATGCGCAGGTATTTTGTTGAGAACTTCGAAGGCCCCTGGGGCGGCGGTAAAGTGCAGTTTATCACTGATGAAACCGGTTCGGGCAATGGCAATCCTGATGTACCATTTCTGCGCACATCTCTTTTGGGAGGCTTCAAATGGGTGTCGTGGCGCGGCTTTACCCACGAAGTCTTTGTGGGAACCCGGATAGAACAGCCTTTGGCAGAAACCAACACACCCACCCAAATTCTCCCTGTGTACGGATACTCGATAGGCTTCTCTTTCTAGGAAAACCAGATGGCCCCGGGAAAAGGGGCCATCGTTTTTTTATTCCATCGCTGCGATAATTGCGTCTGCCATTTCTTGCGTGCCCACAGCTGTCGGATCGTTTCGATCAGCCTTGAGGTCGTATGTGACGTTCTTTCCTTCTTCTATTACCTTTGCGATCGCCCTTTCCACCCTCTCTGCAGCCTCAAACTCTTTCAGGTGCCGGAGCATCATCACCCCAGAGAGAATGAAGGCTGTGGGATTGGCTTTGTTCAGCCCCTTATATTTTGGTGCAGAGCCATGAGTTGGCTCGAAAAGGGCTCCCTTCTCCCCAATATTTGCTCCAGGTGCCAAGCCAAGTCCTCCCACAAGCCCTGCACACAGATCAGAGATGATATCTCCGTAGAGGTTAGGCAGAACCAACACATCGTAGTTTTCAGGATGCATCACCAGCTGCATGCACATGTTGTCGATCAGCCGCTCTTCATATTCGATATCAGGATATTCTTTGGCCACTTCCCTGCCCACCTCGAAAAAGAGGCCGTCTGTAAACTTCATGATGTTTGCTTTGGCGATTGCTGTAACTTTCTTTCTGCCGTTGGCTACAGCGTAATCAAAGGCGTGTTTGATAATTCGCCTGCTGCCGCTGGCTGAAATGGGCTTGATGGAAATTGCAGCATCCGGGTTGATTTTACCAGCGCTTTTGGCGATGATTTCTTTTGCTTCTGAAGAATTAGCTTCAAACTCTACCCCCGCATAAAGATCCTCTGTGTTCTCCCTCACCACCACGAGATCAATGTTTTGGTAGCGGGCAGACTGTACGCCAGCATATGATTTGCAGGGTCTAATGCAGGCATACAGATCAAGCTCATGCCTCAAGGCCACGTTAACGCTGCGGAAGCCAGTGCCGATGGGAGTGGTAATGGGGCCTTTGAGGGCCACTTTGTTTTGCCGGATTGAATCGATCACCCGCTGCGGAAGGGGTGTCCCCTCCTGCTCCATGATCTCAGAGCCTGCTAGCTGCACATCCCAATCAAACTCAACTCCTGTTGCTTCAAGCACTCTACGGCCTGCTTCTACTAATTCTGGTCCTATGCCATCACCTGGAATCAATGTTACACGATATGCCAATCTGTTTCTCTCCTTTACTGCTGTTCTAAATATTCCTTGAGAATTTTGTTTGTAAGCTGGGGGTTAGCCATACCTCGGGTTTGCTTCATTACCTGTCCCACCAAGAAGCCTAAGGCTTTCCCCTTGCCAGTTTTATAATCTGCAACTGACTTTGGATTAGCTTCCACAACAGAGGCTACAATCTCCCGCAGCTGCCCTTCGTCGCTAATCTGGGACAGCCCTTTGGCCTCCACTATCTTCTTTGGCTCTTCCCCTGTAGCAAAGCTCTCTTCCAGCACGGTCTTGGCCACGCTGCCGCTGATGGTGCCGTCTTTCACCAGCTTCAGCAGTTGAGCCAAATTCTCCGGCAGGAGCTTGCTTTCCTGAATCTCCTGCTCTGAGCTTCTCAAAAGCCGCTGTACTTCCACCATCAGCCAATTAGCCACTTCCTTAGGCTCGGGGAAGAGCTTGACTGTTGCTTCGTAAAAATCTGCCATTTCCTTAGTGCTGACCATCAGCCCCGAATCGTATTCGTTGAGCCCGTACTCCTCCTGAAAGCGCAGGGCGCGATCCCGAGGCAGCTCCGGCAGCTGCGAGCGAATCTCTTCTATCCACCCTTCTTCCAGCTCCAGGGGCATCAGGTCAGGCTCTGGGAAATAGCGGTAGTCCTCAGCTTCTTCTTTGCTGCGCATGGGGGAAGTGATGCCCCGCGCCTCATCCCAAGTCCTGGTTTCCTGTACAACCTCCCCGCCGCTTTTGAGGACTTCAGACTGCCTCTGCACTTCATATTCCAACGCCCGCTCCACTGCCCGAAAAGAGTTAAGGTTTTTCAGCTCTGTTTTCGTGCCGAGCTCTTTACTGCCCCGCTTCCGCAGGGAAATGTTGGCATCGCAGCGCAGGGAACCTTCTTCCATTTTACAATCTGAAACCTCAGCATACTGCAGGATGGCTTTCAGCTGCTCCAAATACTCTTTAGCTTCCTCAGGAGAGCGGATGTCAGGTTCGGAGACGATCTCGATCAGACCGATGCCTGAGCGGTTGAAGTCCTCGAGAGAATACTCGGCAGCAAGGATATCGTCTCCCTGGTGTAGGGATTTGCCAGCTTCAGCTTCCATATGCACCCGGGTGATGCCAATGGTTTTGCCATTGGAAAGGGTTATTTTGCCGCCTGTTGCCAAGGGTTTGTCATATTGAGAAATTTGATAGGCAGCTGGCAGATCTGGGTAGAAATAGTTTTTCCTGTGGAAGGTGCTCGTTTTGTGGACGGTGCAGCCCAGTGCTAAAGCAGCACGGGTGGCAAGTTCCACAGCTTTTTTATTCAGCACTGGCAGAGCGCCAGGCAGCCCCAGGCAAAAAGGACAGACGTGGGAGTTGGGTTCCCCGCCGAAAGCTGTGGAGCAGCTGCAGAAAATTTTCGCTTTGGTCTTCAGCTCTACGTGTACCTCAAGTCCGATTACAACTTCGTAATCCATCTATTTCACCTCCATGGGCCCGAAACACTGCTCTAAAGCCCAGCCTACTTTTAGGATAGTTTCTTCATCAAAGTGCTTGCCCACAAGCTGCACTCCCACAGGCAGTCCTTGGGAAAGACCCACTGGCACACTCAAGGCTGGAAGTCCAGCCAAATTCGCTGGAATAGTACAGAGATCCAATTCGTATTGACCTGAAAGGCTTTCGATCTCCCCTATCTTGAAAGGCAGCATGGTTGTAGTTGGCGCAAGCAGGCAATCGCACTTGGTAAATGCGTTTTTGAAGTCATCTGCAACGAGCCGCCTCACCTTTTGGGCTTTTGAGTAGTAGAGATCATATTGCCCAGAGCTTAAGGCAAAGGTGCCAAGGAGAATCCGTTTTTTCACCTCAAAGCCAAAGCCTTCCCCGCGGGTATTAGAGTACATGGTGGTGGTATCTGGTGAATCAGGCGCGCGGTATCCAAAACGTACGCCGTCGAACCGCGCAAGATTTGAACTTGCCTCTCCACAGGCAACTATATAGTATACTGCAGCAGCATACTCTGTGTGAGGCAGCGACACCTCAATGCAGCTGGCTCCTGCATCCTCAAGGGCCTTGCATGCCTCATCGAACCTCTGACGCACGCTGGGATCAAGGTCCAAGGCCAGATACTCTTTAGGGATGCCTATCTTCATTCCTGCAACGCCCTGCTTTAGCCCGCTGGTGTAATCTGCAACAGGCTCCCTGGATGATGCGGCATCCCGGGGGTCTTCTCCTGCGATCTCCTGCAGCATAAGCGCTGCATCTTCCACGCTTCTCGTGATTGGGCCGATTTGATCCATCGATGAGGCGAAGGCCACAGCGCCGTAGCGGGAGACCCTGCCGTAGGTGGGCTTAAGCCCCACAACGCCGCAGAAAGCAGCAGGCTGGCGAATGGAGCCCCCTGTATCTGTGCCCAAAGCAACAACAGCTTCACCAGCAGCTACAGCAGCTGCAGAACCCCCGCTAGAGCCTCCAGCTACCCGCTCCCTATCCCAAGGGTTGCGGGTGGGTTTGAAGAAGCTTGTTTCTGTGGAAGCGCCCATGGCAAATTCATCGAGGTTTGTCTTGCCCACAAGGGGCAGCTGGGACAATTTCTCTACCACAGTGGCGCTGTATGGCGGCTGGTAGTTCTCCAGCATTTTTGACGCACATGTTGTTCTCAAGCCTTTTGTGCAAATGTTGTCCTTCAGAGCCAGGGGAATACCTGCAAGAAGGGGCAGCTCCTCCCCTTTCGCCCGCTTCTCGTCAACTTCCCTGGCAGTTTCCAGAGCTTTTTCTGCTGTTACAGTGATAAAAGCGCCGAGCTCTTTATCTTTCAGCTCTATTTGCTCAAGTACCTGGCCAGTTAACTCTCTGGCGCTGATTTCCTTTTTAGCCAGGAGTTTGCTTAGTTCGTGAGCTGGTTTACGATATAGTTCCAATTTCTGTGCCTCCTATTCTTCTTCAATAATCCGCGGTACCTTAAACATGCCGTCCTGCACTTCGGGTGCGGCTGCCAAGGCCTCTTGCTGCGAGAGGTTTTCCTCAACTATGTCATCCCGCAGCACTGCTTGCATGGGCACAGGGGAAATTAGGGGGTCAACGCCAGTTGTGTCCAATGCGTTGAGCTTTTCGGCATAGGCGAGGATTCCTGCAATCTCGTTTGTAAATTGTTCTGCTTCTTCCTCGCTGATGGCAAGCTTGGCCAACTTCGCCACGTGTTCTACTACCTCCCTGTTAATTGACACTGTTTCCACCTCTTTTTTCCGATTTATTCCATATTATATTCCCCAAAAACAGTATAAAATCCTTCCTTTCCTGCAGTGTATACTTTCCAAAATCCAGATTTTTGATATAATGAAAAGAAAAAAAGAGGTGATTTTAGATGAATTTAGTCATCACAGTGGTGGGCCAGGACAAAGTAGGCATTGTAGCGAAGGTAAGTGCTGTGGTCGCAGGCAACCAGGGCAATATCATTGATCTAAGTCAAAGGGTGATGTCCGGCGGCCTCTTTACCATGATCATGCAAATAAGTTTGCTCGACAGCGAGAAGTTCAATAACCTCCAACGAGAGCTTGAGGAATTAGAAAAAGACCTGAACGTGAAGATTATGGTCCAGCGAGAGGACATCTTCAGGGCGATGCACCGCATTTAAGGGGGGATAGGTATGCTTTTTCACGACGAGATTACAGAAACTTTGAAAATGATCGAAAAAGATCTCTTGGATATCCGCACTGTCACCTTGGGTATTGATCTGCGAGACTGTATTCATCCGGATCCCCAGCTGATGGCAAAAAAGATCAAAGACAAGGTTACCAGCCAGGCAAAAAGGCTGGTGGAAGTTACAGCGCAAGTAGAGAGGGAACTAGGTATTCCAATTGTCAACAAGCGCATAGCCACAAACCCCATCGCAGATCTCGGGGCAGCAGCTCTGTCTGCAGGCCACAAGGATTTTTTCCCTCATCTGGCGGAAACCCTGGATCTGGCAGCACGAGAAGCTGGCATAGATTTCATCGGCGGCTTCGGTGCCCTGATGGAAAAAGGGGCTTCTCCGGCAGATCTGGCGCTGGTGGAATCGTTGCCTGAAGCCTTAAGCTCCACCGAGCGGGTCTGCAGCGCCATTTGTTTGGCCTCCACCAAGGCTGGAATCAATATGGACGCAGTTGCAAAGATGGGCGAAATTATCCACCGTACCGCAGAACTTTCAGACGGCTTAGCCTGTGCGAAACTTGTTGTTTTCGCCAACGCCCCTACAGACAACCCCTTCATGGCAGGTGCTTTTTTAGGTGCAGGCGAGCCTGAAAAGGTGATCAATGTTGGTGTCAGCGGCCCTGGCGTGATCCGTGCTGTAGTGGAGTCTTTGCCCGGAGAGAGCCTCAGTACCATTGCAGAGGCCATCAAACGAGCAGCATTTAAGATTACTAGAGTCGGTGAGCTTGTGGGCAGGGAAGTATCCAGCAGGATGGACATCCCCTTTGGGATCGTGGATCTTTCCCTTGCCCCTACCCCTGCTGAAGGTGACAGCGTAGCGCAGATCTTAGAGGCAATGGGTCTTGAGTGCTGCGGCACCCACGGCACTACTGCGGCCCTTGCGCTCCTCAACGACGCTGTGAAAAAAGGCGGTACCATGGCTTCATCCTCTGTTGGCGGCCTCAGCGGTGCCTTTATTCCTGTCAGCGAAGATGCAGGGATGATTCGCGCAGCTCAAGCAGGAGTTCTAACTTTGGATAAGTTGGAAGCTATGACTGCAGTCTGCTCTGTGGGTTTGGACATGATTGCAGTCCCAGGCACCACATCTCCTCAAACTATTGCCGCCCTGATTGCAGATGAGATGGCCATCGGCATGGTAAACAATAAAACCACAGCTGTGCGCATTATTCCTGCTATCGGCAAAGGGCCTGGGGATATAATCAGCTTCGGAGGGCTATTGGGAGATGCACCAGTGATGAGGGTATGCGAAAAATCATCAGACAAATTTATTGCCCGCGGCGGCAGGATTCCAGCTCCCATTCGAGCGCTGACCAATTAAAATGAGGCTGCCAAGTGCAGCCTCCTTTCCTGCCATGGTAACGTAGAGGATCGAGAAATTGGAGTACTATATAAATCAGAAGGGAATATTGTAATTTGCAGGAAACTATTGCTGTTTCATTTGGATGATTCTAGTGCAAAAGACTACTAAATCCGTCCTTTGTGAAATTGCTTCAACCTTGATGGCTAATATTATAACGAAAATAAAAGCAATCCGGAGATTGCCACACCGAAAATCTTCTAAATCATATTATATGGGAGTATAATAATGTCTGAGGGAAAGCAACTGTCATTTTGTA
>LFTB01000020.1 GCA_001512905.1 Clostridia bacterium DTU084
CCGCGTTAAGGATTTGGAGCGGGAAACGGGATTCGAACCCGCGACATTCAGCTTGGAAGGCTGACGCTCTAGCCAGCTGAGCTATTCCCGCAAAAAAAATGGTGGAGAGGGAAGGATTCGAACCTTCGAAGGCAACGCCAGCAGATTTACAGTCTGCCCCCTTTGGCCAACTCGGGAACCTCTCCAAAACTGACATGTTAATTCTAGCAAAGGATTAGCATATTGTCAAGGGTTTGGGAGAGATCTTTTCCGCTAATTTTTTCCTCAATCCGGATTTCCTTATGTAGGCCGGATCCAAAGATCCGGCTCTATCGTCTACAGTGCCCAAGGGACGAAAAAGATCAAGAAAAGGATTAGCATCACAATCCAGAATTCTTTCCAGGAAAGACCTAAGAAAGTGGAGCTTTGAGCATCAGCCATCGCCAGCCATCCTTTCTTTTTTGTTTTATCTTACGCAAAAGGGAGAGAATGTGTTCATGCAGAAAAGAAACGATACCGAAATTTTATTTGTCGACTACAAATAGTGGTTTGGTGATAAAATCTGATAAACAGATTGTGGAAAACAAAAACCCCTTCAGCTTCAGCTAAGGGGTTTATTAGCATTTGATTTATTGTTTATTAGGCGTCTGCTTCAGAACGATAAAGTCTTTCAACCCTTTAAAAATAAATGGAGCTGGCGATGGGACTCGAACCCGCAACCTGCTGATTACAAATCAGCTGCTCTGCCAATTGAGCTACGCCAGCTCGCAGTTAATATATTAGCATATAACGACAGAAAATGCAACTATTTTCGAGAGAAAATGATGGTAAATAAAAAGCCCTGCTTCTTTGCTCAGCAGGGCTTTAGGCCTAGTACCGTTTTGTTTCTTTGTTTTGTCGATTCCAGGTTTCGTTTCTTCGTTCAATGTAGCGTTCCAGTTTCCTTTTGACCCTCTGCAGAGCATTATCGATGGATTTCACGTGGCGATGCAGTTCTCGAGCGATCTCTTGATAGGATTTTCCATTAATATAATCAATTAGGACACGCCATTCCAAATTGCTCAGCATTTGGCTCATTTTCTCGCCAATGTCATCGAATGCTTCTTTATTGATGATGAGTTCTTCAGGATCTGAAACGATTTCAGCATTGGAAGTTAAAAGCTCGATTAAAGTACGATCAGAGTCCTCATCAAAGACAGGTTTGTTTAGTGAAACATAAGAATTGAGCGGCATATGCTTTTGCCTAGTTGCGGCTTTGACTGCAGTAATCATCTGACGGGTAATACAAAGTTCAGCAAAACCCCGGAAGGATGCAAGTCGGTCGGGCTTAAAGTCGCGGATAGCTTTATATAGCCCGATCATTCCTTCTTGGATGATGTCTTCGCGGTCAGCTCCTACTAAGAAATAAGATCTTGCCTTTGCACGCACAAAATTCTTGTATTTGAGGATCAAAAACTCAACAGCTTCATCACTGCCAGACTGGGCCTGCTCAACGATTTGTTCGTCGGTCATTTGAGCTAATTCGCCGAACAATTCGGCTTGTTTTGCGCTTAAAGCCAAAGAATTCGCCTCCATTTGCACTAGGAGATCACGCAATTATTTTAGACAACGAGCCAGGCACTAAACAACACGGCTAATTTCCAGCATCACCACTGTACATTAATTATAACGTAGCTTATATGACAAGGTCAAGTTTTAGAAGCTATAGTTCGGAGCCTCTTTGGTTATCTGCACATCATGGGGATGGCTTTCTTTGAAACCTGCGTTAGTAATCTGGATAAATTTGGTTTTGGTCTGCAGTTCTTCGATAGTTGCTACACCGCAATAGCCCATGCCGGCGCGCAGACCCCCAAGCAGCTGAAAGATGGTATCGGAAAGAGGCCCTTTGTAGGGCACACGGCCTTCGATTCCTTCAGGAACCAGTTTGTTAGCGTTTTGCTGGAAATAGCGGTCGCCGCTGCCTGATTTCATGGCACCGATGGAGCCCATACCTCTATATACCTTAAAGCTGCGGCCTTGGTAGATCTCGGTTTCGCCAGGGCTTTCTTCTGTCCCGGCAAAGAGGTTGCCGATCATAACTGTGTGAGCGCCGGCTGCTATCGCCTTGACTATATCGCCAGAATATTTGATCCCCCCGTCGGCAATGATTGGCACATTATATTGCTTTGCTGCCTCGGCACAATCCAGTACTGCAGAAATCTGGGGGACCCCGATTCCAGCCACAACCCGGGTTGTGCAGATGGAACCAGGACCTATCCCAACCTTAACAGCATCTGCGCCAGCTTCAATCAGGGCTATGGTTGCCTCTCTGGTGGCGACGTTGCCAGCTACCACCTGCACATCAAAGTTGCTTTTAATCTCCTTGACAGCATTAATGACATTTATATGATGGCCGTGGGCAGTATCGATTACGATGGCATCAACAGCAGCTGCCACTAAAGCAGATACCCTCTCCAGCATGTCTTTGGTGACTCCAACAGCAGCGGCAGCTAACAAGCGCCCTTTTGAATCTTTGGCAGAGTTTGGATACTGTCGTGCCTTTTCAATATCTTTGATTGTAATGAGGCCTTTAAGTTCGAAATTCTCGTCTACAAGGGGAAGCTTTTCGATTTTGTGTTTATGGAGGATTCGTTTGGCTTCATCTAAAGTGGTGCCAACAGGTGCGGTGATCAGGTTTTCGCTGGTCATCAGGTTTGCCACAGGCTGCTGGAGGTTTTCTTCGAATTTAAGGTCGCGGTTGGTGAGGATACCGACCAGTTTTTTGCCTTCTGTGATGGGGACTCCTGAAATATGGTATCTTTCCATAATGTCCAGGGCTTCCTGGACGCTGTTGTGAGGGGAAAGGTAGATTGGATCCACAATTACTCCGCTTTCCGAGCGTTTAACCTTGTCCACCTCACCAGCCTGATCCTCGATGGACATATTCTTATGAATGACACCGATACCGCCTTCACGGGCGATGGCAATTGCCATTCTGGCCTCAGTAACAGTGTCCATGCCAGCACTGCAGAGAGGGATGTTTAACCTAATATTTCTTGTAAACAGTGTGTCCAGCTGTACTTCTCTAGGGAGGACTTCAGAATAACCAGGCACAAGCAGTACGTCATCGAAGGTTAGTCCCACACCAATGCATCGCTTCTCTAAAGCATTTTCCATCGGATACATCCTTTCTTTTGGATATGAAAAAAGTGCCTCCTAAGAAGCACATAAGAATAAATAAAAAAATGGTGCGCCTAGCAGGAATCGAACCTGCGCACCCGGCTCCGGAGGCCGGTGCTCTATCCGCTGAGCTATAGGCGCATGGGATTTAAGTTGTATAAATTATAACACATGAAGAAATCCTCTGCAAGGCCCATTTTAATTTAAGCCATTTGCGATGCGGCCTTTTTTCAGATTAACCAATAAAAAAAACGAGGAAAAATTAT
>LFTB01000126.1 GCA_001512905.1 Clostridia bacterium DTU084
CGGCAGCACACCTAAAAAAACCAGGCTGCTTAAAACAACAGAACCTGTGGCAGTTGCTTTGCCGATTAAAAACGCCTCTCTACGGCTGGCATAAGCCCACAGCTGCCTGCATGTGTGTTCGGTTAAGGAAAGAGCCATACTTGCCCTAGACAATTTATAATCAATCTTCCGTTCTTCTTAAGGGGAAATTGTCATTTTTGAATTAAAAGAGGGAGGCAAACCTCTAAATCATAAAGGCTTTTCTACTAGTACAAACAACAGAAAGGTCGAGAAATACCTTAACCGAACACGAATGCAGCTGCCTGTAGAAATTGAAAAAATAATTCACTGTCCCCCGGACTAAAGCTGTAACCAGCAGGGGTTGGAGCATGTTTATTTGCCAAAACTGCGGCACCCTGCCCTCAAAGCGGATCTGAAAGGCCAANNATAGACAAAATGGCTAAAGACATGTCCACCAAAAGAGGCGAGTAGCGGTGGGCATATCGCCGCAAATTCCCCTTAATATTTTCCCCCATAAGAGCAAGCTCCTTTAATTGTCTACAATTTCTAACCTTAAACTATTGATAATGAAAGGAAAAGCAGAACCATTATCTCTCTTTTCGATATATTCAAGCTAATCACACCTCCGCGCAAGGCGCGGAGGGCAGATCAGCGTTTGAATACCTTACCCAACATGCTCTTCCCACTGGACAAAGCAAAGGAAAAAATCCCGCTGTTGCTTTCAAAGACAGCCTCTAAAGCCTCGATCACCCGATCCAGCTCCTCGCGGGTTACGATCAGAGGCGGCTCGAGCCTGATCACATTAGGATTGTTCAAAGTATAAGCTGTGATGATGTGATGCTTATTGAGGAGCTCTCCTGCAACTAGCGCTCCCATATACTCTCCTGAGAGCTTGTTGAGGAGCCTGCCCCCTAACTTCTCAGCTAGGCTCCCTTTCTTCACAGGCTCTTCAAACTCAAGACCGATCATCAGCCCCTGGCCGCGGACATCGCGGATAATAGGATACTTTTCCTTCAGCTCACCGAGGCGGGAGAGGAAATATTCCCCGTTCTCTTTTGTCTTCTGAACCAACTCCTCTTCCTGGATCACCTCTAGGGCTGCAATACCTGCAGCTGTGGCCATAGCATTGCCGCCGAAAGTGGATGTGTGAAGGAGGCACGTCTCAACTGAACCATAAGCCTTGTGCCACAGCTCTTCAGTTGTGATATACGCGCCGATGGGCATCACCCCACCGCCTAAAGACTTGGCCACACATAAAACGTCAGGAACCACGCCTTCTTTTTCACAAGCAAACATGTAGCCTGTCCGGCCGAAGCCTGTCTGCACTTCATCAACGATGAGATACGTTTTATACTTGTCACACAGCTCACGCACGCCTTTGAGGTAACCTTCGCTGGGCGTAATGATCCCGCCTTCTCCCTGAATGGGCTCGAGGATCACGGCTGCAGCATCAACCTCAGCCAGGGCTTCCTCTAAAGCAGAGAGGTCGTCGTAAGGGACGCTGGTGAAATTGTGAAGAAGTGGCGCAAAAGGCTTTTGATACTTCTCCCTGCCGGTTACAGAAAGAGCACCAAAGCTTTTGCCGTGAAAAGCGCCCTTGCAATAAATCACCGGCTCTTTCCCTGTGGCGATGCGCACCAGCTTCAAAGCACCCTCCACTGCCTCAGCTCCGCTATTGCAGAAAAAAGTATGTTTCAAATTCCCAGGAGTTACCTGAGCTAGATTATGAGCTAAGGCTGCTGGCAGGGGACTTAAAGCTGCCTGCAAGAGATTAGGCTTGCCCCAAGCCTTCTGGAGTGCCTCCATGACTTTAGGAGGATTATGCCCTAAATTCAAAGCGCCGTAGGCACCTAGAAAGTCCAGGTATTCGTTGCCTTCATCGTCCCAAACCTTGGTGCCTTCTGCCCTGACGAAATTGCGGGTGAAATCGATCAAGCTCTGCAGCTGCACCAAAGCTGTATTCAAGTATTCCTTATGATTTTTCACGATCTCTTCCCTGGTAAGGGAAAGAGCATCGTCCAAACTCATAAGTTTTGCCATCCTGCCTACCTCCTATTTTCCCGCCAGCCTCCTGCGCAAAAGTGTAATAGCTGTTTTCACCTCTTCGACGCCGAAGACGAGCAGTCCAAATCCATAAATTATTATACCACAGAAAATGCTCCCTGCCACTGACAAAAACAAACCATAGGGAGATAAAACTTTATAAACCCAAGGCACACAGATCCCCATGAGAATGCCAGAAAGGGTAATTCTGATGAAACTCGAGAGAATTCTGCTGCCTCCCAGAGCCCCCACCTTGCGCCTTAGGAGCACAACCGTGATCAGGACCCAAAGAAAATGTGATATGGAGGTAGCAAGCGCCAAGCCCCCATGGGCCAGGGGACCGATCAAGAGTAGGTTGAAGACGATGTTGGCTAGGACAGAAACCACACTCACCTTAAGAGGGGTCCAAGTATCCTGCAGGGCCCAATAGGCCTTGGCAATAACCAGGTGAAAAGCAGAAGGCACAATGCCCAAGGCGTAAAAGACCAAAGCCTGATTTGTGAGGATGGTGGCCTGGCTGTCGAAAGCGCCCCGCTGAAAGAGGAGCTGCACTATAGGCTTGCCTAAAACGACAAGTCCAATTGCTGAAGGAACCATCACCAAAGACACTAGCCTGAGGCCATCGGAAAGGCTTTGCTTGAACTCAGCAAGCTTACCTTTGGCAAAGCTCAAAGACAGTGCCGGATAGATGGCTGTGGCCACTGCACCCACGAAAATCCCCAGAGGTAAGCTGACGAG
>LFTB01000001.1 GCA_001512905.1 Clostridia bacterium DTU084
ATACCTTGGGATAACTCACCTCGAAATATTAAGAGAATGAATGAGACTATGGCCTATTACACTCTGGAAGAATTTTTTCGTACCCTTGCCGCCAGCTGCAAACTCGCCTTCCAAACTGGCAGCTTAGCTAGATTATCACAGCTTCTCATTTCCCGCAAGATGAAATTTTTCCCTCTTGCTGCTGGCTTTCATAAGCCTCAAGGTGCTGCAGCATGAATTTCGCCGCTTCTTGGGGCTTGCGGTCTTTGATGGCCTGATAAATTTGCTGGTGCTCCTTTAGGGTCTTCCTTCTCCCCTCCTCTGCTGCTGACTGCAGCTCCCCAGACTCAAAGAACTCCAAAAGAGCAGATTGAAACCCTTGCAGGACGCTGTTTTTTGCAGCGGCAAAGATCCCTTGGTGAAACTTGAGGTCTGCTTCCTTGATCTCTTCTCCCCTCTCCAGCTGCTCTGCCATCAGCTGAATGCTAGCGGCAAGCTGCTCCAGATCGTCTTCAGTAGCCCGCAGAGCTGCCAGCTTCACCAACGCCACCTCCAGAACCCGTCTTGCTTCAACCAGCTCTGAAAACCTGTTTTTATCAAGGAGGAGCCGCTGGGAAAACTGCTTCACAAAGGGTTTAAGCTCCAACTTCTTAACTGTAATTCCCCGCTTCGGCTTCACCTCCAGAAACTGCAGTGTTTCCAAAAGCCTAATCCCCTCCCGGACGGAGGTCCTGCTGACGCCCAGCATTTCAGCAAGCTCTCGTTCTGTGGGCAGCCTCTCCCCTGGCTTGATTTCGTTTTTAATGATGTAGTTCCGAATCTCTTCTGCGATCTGTTCATATAAATTGGAACGCTCTAGCTTCTTCATTTCACTCCCCCACCAAAAAACCTTTCCATCGCTCTACAGCTGCGTGCACCCTGGCTTTTCTCTCAGCTGAAAGAGGTTGATAGTATACAGTCTCCGGGCAATCTATAATCCCCAAATAGGCCAAAGCCTCCTTGTGTCCCCGCAGCCAGTCTGAAACGTCCGGCCCGTAGATACCATCGAAAAAGCTATTCATCTTTTGCTGCAAGTCAAGCGCCTCTTCCTTTTCTCCTGCTCTAACTGCTGCGTAAATCTTTTTCACAAACC
Source organism: Clostridia bacterium DTU084 (assembly GCA_001512905.1). Taxonomy (GTDB): domain Bacteria; phylum Bacillota; class DTU084; order DTU084; family DTU084; genus DTU084. The sequence goes on from LFTB01000001.1 coordinate 1,112, forward strand.
TTGTTGCCAGGGAGCCAATGCCAGGCACAAGCCCGTCTGCGCCCGCCAAAAGGGCAGGGGCCAAAGCCGCCTCATTGCCCTGCAGTACGCTGAACTCTCTTCTCGTTTCATTTCGCAGCGCCAAGAGAGAAATCAGGTAATCGAAATCGCCAGATGAATTCACCCCGGCAAACTGGGGACTCGCCATCAGCCTCTGCATGTTCTCAAGCGGGATCTCGTTGCCGGTCAGGCTCGGGTTGTTGTAGATCACAACTGGCAATTCAGTGGCTTCTGCGACAGCGAAAAAGTACTTTTCGACGTCCTCCCCACTGAGCAATTTAAAGAAGGCCGGCTGCAGAACGACTACCGCATCAACCCCTAATCTCTCAAGCTCCTTCACATTGGCCAAAGTCTCCTCCCAGGCCGGATCGCTTGCGCTGGCAATCACAGGACATCTGCCTCGAACCTCAGAGAGGACGATTTCAACTAGTCGATATTTCTCTCTTGCTGCCAGTGCCAGACCCTCACCCATAGTTCCCAAAAGAAACAGTCCATCTACTCCCGCCTCCAGCATGAAGGTCACCAGCCGCTTAGTTGAAGCTTCATCCACTTTCTTTTCCCTGTCAAAGGGAGTCACCATAGGCGGGATAATCCCTTTTAATTTAAACATCAGCTCTTCTTCCAGCTATTCAAAACTAAACAAAAGAGCGTTTACAAAGGCAAGCTCCAGCTTATACGGCCAACTAGTGTCATTTGCTAAGATCACTCTCCTTGCCCCTTTACAAAAAAGTCCTCCAGCCTCAGGCTGTAGCCGCGGATCTGGGCCAGGGGCCAATCGTCTACAATGTAGTTCACCACATAAATCTCGCCAGCTGGAAAGCTGATGGATTCAACTCCAACACAACTTGAGGATGGGCCACTCCTTCCGCCTCCCTCCAATAAATTATGGTCTTATGGTCAGACCACAATTTATGTTTCGCTTTTTACTTGCAACTTCCTCCCCTTTGCAAGAAAAAAAATATTCCCATATATCAAACGGCGGCCCCTAGAGCCGCCGTCAGTTTCAGCATGAAGCCAAGTTACTATCGATGCTTGACAGCAACGACAATACTCGCCACAAGCCCGCCCCAAATAGTAAGCATGGAAATAAGCATCAGGATAATTGCAGATGTACTCATTGTGCAAAATCATCCTCCCCACTAGGTATTTCCTGAGCAACCTCTGGATTTTTCCAAGGCACCTTAGCAAGCAGTGCAGACACAATGGGAAGTGCAATCACCAGTCCCCAGCCGAAGATCCCGACAAAAGACTGAGGATATCCGCCGTAGACTGTTTTAATGTTATCAACTAAAGATCTGCCCAAAATAACAGCCAAAGCAAGGGGCGTGATGATCCCCAAGGTGAGCCGCCAAGTCTTTCCTAATTGGATGTAGGAGTGCTTGTTGGCCTCAGCCTGCAGTTCCTTAAACTTCTTAAAGACCCAGCAGACCAGCAGAATCTCTACTAGTGCGCCTGGCAGGATAGCGAAATTGTTGATGAAGTTGTCAACTACGTCCAACAGGTACAAGCCGCCGTTTGTGGTGTAGCCAATGGAGAACAGGACAACCAAAATACCAATAACCACTACCGTCCGCTGGCGGCTCCAGGCGAATTTTTCAGAGGCTGTAGAAACGCAGACCTCCATCAAGGAGATCAGAGAGGTGATTCCTGCAAGGAAAAGGCAGATGAAAAACACGCTGCCAAAAAACTGCGATAGCGGCAGCTGATTGATAATCTGCGGCAGCACCACAAAAGCAAGGCCAACGCCGCTGGTTACAAGGTTCTCCAGCTGGGTGTTGGTGCTTACAGCCATAAAGCCCATGGCCGCAAAAATCCCAATTCCTGCCAAAAGCTCAAAGCCGGAATTGGCAAAGGCGGTGACGAAAGCACTGGTGTTTGTGTCCACCTTTTTGGGAAGATAACTGCTGTATGTGATCATAATGCCCATGGCAAGGGAGAGGCTGTAGAAGATTTGGGAATACGCTGCGATCCAGACATCGGGCTTGGCAAGAGAGGACCAATTAGGCTGGAAGAAGGCATTCAAACCTGTGACAGCGCCGCGAAGGGTTACAGCGCGGATCACGAAGATAAGAAAGAGGATTGCCAAGGTAGGCATAGCGATTTTGTTCATTTTCTCAATGCCTGATTTGATCCCGCGATACACAATGCTAAGAGTGACAAACCAGACAAGCATAAGGGGGATAAATACCTGCCAGACAATGCCGCCTAAGCCTGAAACCGATACTTCAGAGCTTATATTTAAAAATGATTCAAAGAAGAAAGCGTTTGTATCCTCACCCCAGGCAAGGGTTAGGGAATAACCTATGTAATTAAAAGCCCAGGCGAGAATCACTGCATAATACGTCATGATGAAAAAGGGAATCAAAAACTGCCACCAGCCGAGAAACTCGAGCTTTTTGTTGATCCTGGAATAAGTCAGAGGTGGTGAGCCGCGGTACTTCTTTCCCAAAATAAATTCAAAGGCAACAAAACTGATTCCTGTAGTGATGATCGCGAAAAGGTACGGAATCAGAAATGCGCCTCCGCCGCTTTTGTAGGCAACGTATGGGTATCTCCAGATGTTGCCCAGTCCGATTGCAGAGCCTATTGCTGCGATGACAAAACCCCATCTACTACCCCATTGTTCTCGTTCTTGACTCATCTTCTTCTACGCTCCTTTTTTATATGTATTTTTAAGGCCATTAAGTTGACCAAATCTATTATAGCAGAAATTTCAAGTTTTGCGGAAAAAAATTTTTTCCTCCTCTTGACAAGTCTTCCAATCGGTACTACAATGAAATTGAAATTGTTAGGTTAGGCTAACTTTTGAAATTGGGAGTGATCACTTGCTGGATTTGTCCTCATCCCTTCAGGATTATTTGGAAGCTATTTTAGAGCTGTCTGAGGTTAACAGCACGGTGCGGGTCACGGATCTTGCGAAAAAACTCAACATTGCAAAAGCCAGCGTTTCCCAATCCATCAGCAAACTCGTAGATTTAAATCTAGTCCAGCAGGAAAGCTACGGCCCCATCGAACTGACCTCAACTGGCAGGGAACAAGCACTGAAAGTGCGCAGAAGGCACAGGATGCTGCGTAAGTTCCTCATCGAGATCCTCGGCGTTAAACCCGAGATAGCTGAAAAAGATGCTTGCAAGATGGAGCACTCCATCAGTCCTGAGACCATGGACAAACTGGTGGACTTTCTAGCAGCTTCAGAACAATTGCCGCAGGAGGAACCCAAAATGACCACACAACTGTCCCAACTGAAAAAAGGTCAGACAGGCACTGTGACTAAAATCGAGGCAACAGGCACCTTGCGCAGGAGAATCAGCGAACTTGGCGTAAATGTAGGCACAAAGATCACAGTCTTAGGTGTTGCACCTATGGGGGATCCCATGGAATTCTCTGTGCAGGATTATCGGCTGAGTCTGCGCAAAGACGAAGCAAGCCTGATCCGAGTGGAGGTGGACCAGTGATGAAATTACAACCCCTCGCCTTTCTTGAGCCAGGAAGCCAGGCAGTTATTCGGCAGCTGTCATGCGGCAGAACCGTCTGCCACCGCCTCACAGAGCTAGGTCTGCACTGCGGGACAAAAGTGGGAGTGATCAAAAACGACAACAGCGGACCGCTGATCCTTTCTCTTGGCGGCGGCAGATTAGCCTTGGGCAGGGGAATGTCCATGAAAATCTTGGTTGAAAAGACTTAATTTTTTTCTTCAACTGTTAGGTTTAACTAACTTTACGAGGTGGTAAAAGTGAAGGACTCGAAAGAGCTGGTAGTAGCCCTGGCGGGAAATCCAAACTGTGGAAAAACATCGGTTTTCAACAACCTTACAGGTTCCAGACAGCACGTGGGCAACTGGCCCGGGGTTACTGTAGAGCGGAAAGAGGGAACGCACATCCACGGTGACGTTGCCCTTAAAATCATAGATCTGCCAGGAACTTACAGCCTAGGCGCCTATTCTGAAGACGAGGCAGTTGCCAGAGACTACCTCCTCTTCGGCCAGCCGGATGTAATCGTCAATATCGTTGACAGCACCAATCTAGCTAGAAACCTCTATTTAACAACGCAGCTCCTGGAGACAGGCATTCCAGTTGTCATCGCCCTCAATATGTGCGACGAGCTGGCCAGCAAAGGAATTAAGATCAACGTGCCCCTTCTCTCCCAACTTCTGGGAGTGCCTGTTGTGCAGACTGTAGCTTCAAGGGGACGGGGGATGGAAGAACTGGTTGAAAAGACCATTGCAGCGGCAGGGAACCCTCCAGCAAAGTCCATTAACTATGGTCCTGATCTCGAACCGGACCTAGAAGCCTTCGTTGAAGAGCTCAAAGAGCTGAAAACTCATCTTAACCCCCGTTTTCTTGCCCTGAAGCTTTTGGAAGACACAGAGTTTGTAAAGGATATACCCCTGGAGGAGTCGGAAAAAGAAAAGCTCCTGGCTATCCAGGAGAAAAACCTCGAGCGCATGCGCAAAAAATGGGGAGAAGGGGTTGAAACCCTCCTGGCAGAGCGCCGCTACGGCTACATCGCCGGGATGGTGAAAGAGGCTGTGCAGGAAGAAAGCTCACTCCTGGCACGGCTGTCAGTTTCAGACAAAATCGACCGCATCGTGACCAGCCGTCTGTTCGGCATTCCTTTCTTCTTGCTGGTGGTTTGGGGGATCTTTCAATTCACCTTCACCCTCGGGGATCCCCTGGTGGAGCTGTTGGAGGGATTCTTCGAGAGCTTTGCAGAGGCCGCAGGCATTTGGCTTCAAAATATAGGTGCCTCTGAACTCGTGAGCTCTTTCATAGGAGATGGAATCATCGGCGGTATCGGCTCTATCCTGGTCTTCATTCCCCATATTGGGCTGCTTTTCTTGGCTATTTCGATTTTGGAAGACAGCGGTTATATGGCCCGCGCTGCTTATATAATGGACCGGTTCATGCACATGCTGGGCTTGCACGGTAAATCGTTCTTGCCCCTTTTGGTTGGCTTCGGCTGCAACGTGCCCGGAATCATGGCCACAAGAACCTTGGAAAACAAAAATGACCGCCTCATTACAATCCTAATCAATCCGTTAATGTCTTGCGGCGGCAGGCTTCCAATCTACATTCTCTTTACCAGCGCCCTGTTTACCGCCAATCAAGGGCTGGTTATTTTCTCCCTCTATCTTCTAGGGATAGTTTTGGCAATTCTCATGGGAATGCTCTTTAAGAAGTTCCTTTTCAAAGGAGATTCAGCTCCTTTTGTGATGGAGCTGCCTCCTTACCGCCTCCCCACCTTCAAAAACACGCTTCTCACCATGTGGGATCGGGTGGGCGCCTTCATTAAACGTGCAGGAACTGTGATTTTTGCCGCATCGATTCTAATCTGGTTCTTAGCCAACCTGCCAGTTGGCGTTGAATACGCCAGCCAGCAGAGCCTCTTGGGCCGCATCGGCTCACTGTTGGCACCAATCCTCAAGCCGGCAGGCTTCGGCAATTGGCAGGCAGCTTCTGCCTTGATCTTTGGCGTTGTTGCCAAAGAGGTGGTTGTCAGCACCCTTGGTGTTATTCACGGTGTAGGTGAGGAAGGTCTTGTGGGCGTAATCGCCAAAACCTGGACTCCTCTTGCTGCTTACTCCTTCATGGTCATGAACCTGCTTTACATCCCCTGCGTGGCCACAATCGGAGCCATCAGGCGGGAGACAAATTCCTGGAAGTGGACCTTGTTTGCCATCGGCTACAGCCTTGCCTTAGGCTGGGGTGTTGCCGCTCTAATCTATCAGGTAGGCAGCCTCTTAGGCTTCGCCTAAAGGAGGAATGAGTAATGGATCTCGTCTTCTTGTTAGTAGTTGGCATTATTGCGGTAGCACTTATTGCCAAGTTTGTAACTAAAGAAGCAAAGGAAGGCAAGTGTGCAAGCTGCTGCGGGTGCGACAAGGCAAACATCTGCAGCAGGAAATGACTCCCTTTCCACAGACAAGGGGCTGTCTTGGGACAGCCCCTTGTCTATTTATCTGCAGGTTAAAAAGAAAGGACATATTTTGCATACAGATTTAAGCGTATTCTTCTAAATAATCATGTTTGGCATAACCCGCATAAGCGCAGAGTTTAAGAGCAGGCAGCTGTGAAAGCGTGTATTCGATACCAGCTTTGATGCTGATTGTAATTCCGTTCCCTTTTAGGCTATACCATCCATGAAAAATAGGCCAAAAAGGTGTTCACTTTAAGACTAGGTTCATTCAAGACAATCTCCACTATTCAACCAAAAGTAGATCCCCAAATAAGTCAGGATCTTTTGTTCCCCCAATACCACTCATATATTCAATCCAACCGCGCCTTCCAGCCCCGTCATTGTCGTTAATCAACAGTGAAAAACCTATCACCGAGCCTGGAGCTGGTTTCTGTACAACCAGCTCACTCCAGGGAATAGCTGCTTCATAGCTTGTGATATTCCCTTTTCTTTTCACAGCCAATTTCACAGTATCAGGCAGAGGACCGACGCTCTTTTTATAGGTGGCAATCCAGCGCCAACCAATTGCGTCCTGATGTCCCAGGGCAAATCCCAGTTCGTGATAACCATCTCTTCCTACGCCGCGATTTCGAGCCGGATCAATGACAAATTGGACGCTGTCGCCAGACCAGATATTCGAACCAGTCCCATCCTGACAGAAGACATCATCTGTTGCTGCAACCGCCAAATAAAGATACTCGTCATCCCACTGCAGATAACCTGTGCCGCTCAGATCAGCTGCTCCTCCCCAATCTTTGATATCTTGAATTTGGCCAGCTTGATTCATATAAAACGGCATTGTTCCTCCCCATTCAGCTTCTGTGATCTCTCCATCCACAACCAATGGGGCTTTTCTCTTTACCGCTGCCAAAAAGCTGACCTTTCTCTCCTGCGCGATTTGATCGCCATCAGTTGAAGAGACCTCAGCCACAACTCGAACATGGTCTGTTGGCAAAGTTTGCAGCGGAAGTGTAAATGTGTGTTGTTCATTAGGTGCCAACGTAAAAGCAAACGATTCTGCCTGCACAGCAGGGTCATCTAGTTGTATTTTGACGGTACCACTTGTAGCTCGTGAACGTACACGATTAGTGACAGTTACAGCAATATCCCATTTTTCCCAATTCCCCGGCTCCCTCAACCAAGGACTTACCGATAATTCCAAAGGCTCTTCCACGTTAATTGTAGCTATTAGATGCCCTAAAACCCGCTGCTTTCCTAAAAGATAAATTGGCAGCTGGTAAGCTTTTTTGTCTATGCCTCCCGGTAACTGAACCACCAACCTGGCTTGCGAGTTGCCTTCTGAAAAAATCCCCTTCTCCTTCACTATCCAGCCACTTGGCAAATCGACTTCCAGCCGGTCTGCGTCAGAGATTTTCTCCATGCTTACCAGTTCGATGGTCACTGTTTCTCCTGCCGGGATGTTCATCGAACTCTCTCTTAAGGAAAAACCGGGTTTAGAAATGACAGCATCAGAAAAATCTCCCAGCAAATATATTGGCCGATCGCTTGCTGTAACCGTGATGATACCATTAACCGGGGAAAGCGGATAACGATTGCCAAACAAATCCACCATGCTGGCTTGTGTGCCGGCGGTTTTGATGCCTAAAGTTTCCGGGTTGCCCTCTGTCCACAGAACGATCATCTGTTCCCCTTGCTGTAAAGCAAACTTATACGCATTTATTTGTGAATCTGTTTCTATTTTATCCAAATAAACAGCACCTTCGAGCATGTTGTTCAGCGTGGATAAGGCATTAAACTGCTCAAAGCTTGTCCCCTCATCTTTATTTAAGTCAAACATGGGAACTGGAAATCCTGACGCCAATGTTGAAACATATACTTTCACAGCATATTCAGGAATGCCCATGAGGCTGGCAATTATTTTAGGCACGTCCGTGTTATCTTTGATAGTATAAAATAATTCTGCTCCTGCCCCAAATGCGGTCAGTGGTACTTTGGCTGCGGAATGATCGGTGGTCTGCCATTTTAGGCCGGCTTTTTTGCTTAAAAACTGTGAGATTGCGTTGGCGATGTTGGCTTGCAGGAGCTGTTCCAATTCTTCATCAGACAGTTGAAAGCCTGTGTATTGGTAAAATACTTCTCGCGCCTGAGTTGGATTTTGCTGTAAAAGTGACGCTAGCATCCGCGAAGAGGTGCGTACCTGGCGCAAAACACCTGGCTCAGCATCTTCCATAATCAGGCCGCCTGTCTCGTGATCTGCGCAGACCACGATCAAAGTATCTGGATTGTCAGCTAGAAACTCCAAAGCTGCGGCCACAGCCTCGTCAAAGGCTGCAACTTCATAAAGAGCAGCAGCAGGTTCGTTTGCGTGACAAGCCCAGTCGATTTGGCTGCCTTCAACCATCAAGAAAAAGCCTGTCTCAGACTGGCTCAACAATTCCAAGGCCTTCTGGGTCATTTCCCGCATGGTGGGCACTGAACCATCGTTTTCTATAGCATAGGGAAATCCATCATCGGCCAAAAGACACAATGCCGGCAGGGAGGATAATTGGTTCAGCTGGGATCCATTTTCTACATATATGTATCCCAAAGCCTGGAATTCGGCAACAAGATTCCTCCCATCCGTCCGTTTGCCACCTTGATCTGTTGGCAAAAAGACGTTTCTGCCGCCTCCCAAAAGCAAGTCCACCTTGTTTTCCAAAAAGTCCAAGGCAACCCCTACTTCGTCATTGCGGCTTATTCTGTGAGCTGCAAAAGCGGCTGGCGTGGCATGGGTAATGGTGCTTGTGGCGACCAGCCCTGTTTTCATTCCTTGCTTTTTGGCAAGCTCCAGGATGGTGGTAAGCTTTTCGCCAGAAGGAGAAATACTGAGGTAACCGTTGTTGGTCTTGTGTCCTGTGGCAAGAGCCGTAGCTCCGGCAGCAGAATCAGTCACCTCGTTATTGGCAGAGTAGGTGGAATAAAATGTTGTGATGTCGCTGTCCATGGCAAGACTTCTACCCAGGTATGCTCTTGCTGCAGTTCTCTGGTTGGGGCCCATCCCGTCGCCGATGAACAAAATCACGTTTTTCGCTGGCAAGTTGGCAAAGACAGCACTTGCAACCAACAACATACAACATACAATTTTCCAGCATTTCTTAAACATGGCAATCAATCCCTTTCTTCTTTGATAGCATGATTGTAGCATCTTGGCTGAAAATACTGCTTGCTTAGGTGACACCTCCCCAACCCGTGATTAAACACAGGGCTCCCAACGCCTAGTTGGGAGATTCCAAATTTAAGCAACGAGTCTCAACCTCTCCTCACCCACTTGCTTATGCTCAGTAAGTGTATAAAAAATATCAATTGCTTTTCTTTTTCTGTTTTGTGAAAGCCTCGCCCAAGCAAGAAAGCAATTGCTCCGCGGTCAGTGAATGGCAGGAACCTTTTACAACACAGGCTTAAATATTCGTAGTGACGCTACCCATTGTGCTATTCGATCAAAAGCAGATCTCCAAACAATCTAGGATCTTTTATTAAACCAATACCACTCATGTATTCAATCCAGCCGCGCCTTCCAAAACCATCACTGTCGTTAATCAGCAGTGAAAAACCTATGCTTCACAGCAG
>LFTB01000093.1 GCA_001512905.1 Clostridia bacterium DTU084
AGTACATGAGCACCTCAGAGATTAAAAAAATTTTAGAGTATCATAAATAAGGGCGTATTATACAACATCAAGATGGCAAAAAAGAAAGCTCTGCAAACCGCATTATTGCAAGGGTTTACAGAGCTTTTTGTTCTTTTTTACTGCGAATAAAAGGATACCATCCTCTCAATTATGCTCATGTGTGAATTTCATTGCAATATACAAATATCTGCTTGAAGCTGCATCTCAGTCAACTACTGTTTTAAAACGGATAAATACTGCAAATTGTGCCTCTATATTGCCTAATCCTGTCACAAACCCGCTTTTATCAGACAGCGTTATCTATGTGTATCTCTTCTGGTTCCTTTTTCCCAAGAATATTCACTACACCCTGGATAATTGCACCGCAGCTGACGCTGGCGATATTTGCTGAGATGTCTCCTTTTATGTTAGCATCAGGCTGTATTTCCAAGTTGTCCCTGATTTCTATATTTCCCTCAATATGGCCGTTAATCCGGCAGTTATTTGCGGACACGTCGCCGACGATGACGCTGTCCTTTTCAATATGAAGGGTTTCAAGGACGGTAATTTCGCCCTCAATTCTCGCGCCATCGATCTTTACATCTCTAGCTTTGATATCACCGTACACCTTTCCAGTAACCACAATGATATTTTTGCTTTCCACATCGCCGTGGATTTCGCCTGCGATGAGCACGTTAGATTCAGTGGCAATATTTCCCTTTAAATTGGTTGACTCAGTCACCATGGTTATGACATTTTCGTTCATTGTGGCAAGTTCTGCAAAAATGTCATCATCACAGTTTTGTACTTTGCCAATTTTCCGCTCTTTCTTGCCTTTCCCGGCATCTGCCACCTCAAGGGGCCGATCGCTGCCTACCAGCTCCATCTTTAGCTGACTATTATTTTCCTCTGCGCTCTGCTTCTTGCTCTTCAAAGCTTCAAATGAAAAGACCTCTACCACTGCTTGCTTAAAGTTCCCCAAAACCTGTGTTCCCCAACCCATGTTTTTTCCCCCTTTTAAGTGATAGAATCTTATCGTCTAAAAATAGACTATGGATATGCAAATATTATCGGTTTTACTGTGGGTTCAAGCCGATCAAATGTATAACCTTCCCTGGTTAAAAATTCAATGATCTTAGGCAGAGCAGCCACTGTCTGAGTTTTATGCTCGCTGTCGTGGGCCAGTATTATTAGCTTATCTTGCCCATTTACAGAAGCTTTTATGTTCTGCATAATCTGTTCCAAACTTGGATTGGAAGCTGCATCGCCTGTAGAAACGTTCCAGTCATAATACAAGAAGCCGCGCCTGAGCACTTCTGAGATAATTTCTTGATAATTGATGCTGTTGTAAGCATTGATGCTGCCCCCAGGAAAACGGATAAATCTAGGCTTGATGGATGTTGCCTGGTAGATCTTGTTATAGGCAGTGTGCAGATCTTCCAAAAAGTTCTCTGTTGAAGCATAAAGCTTTTTATATTCATGAGAGTGGCAGTGAATCCCTATTGAGTGCCCTTCTTGTACAATACGCTTTAATATAGAAAGATCTGTGCCTTCAGTTACAACAAAAAAAGTTGCTTTGATATTGAATGCCTTTAATAATTCAAGAATTTCCAGGGTCCGGATGGAAGGTCCGTCATCGAAGGTTAAATACGCTACTTTCTCCTTTTCCTGGCGGAAGGCCTTCGGGATGGAGCTGTAAAGCTCAGGATACTTTGATTGATAGTTGGGGGCAGTAAAAGTCTGCTCACTGGTTTCACCATCAGACAATAAGTTAGCAGACGGTATAGCCGCAAAAGTCCTTTCCGCGAAATGCTCTTTTGAGTACGAATACAACTTTGAGAAAACAACAAAACCAAGCAAAGCAAGGCTCAGGTAGATGACATGTTTGAAGAACTTGACGCTGCCAAAATAGGGAGTTTGCTTCTGCATTGACCTTAGCCCCTTACATTTGCTTAAATATTACCAACTTATTCAATACTTATCTTAGCATAGGTCCTTGTGAAATGTAACCCAACGAAAGTTTGTTTTTGTAGATATGTGCTGATTTTTGTCGAAATATGGCAAAAACCGAGGGGACTAGCCCTCGGTTGTTACAAATCTCCCATCTCAGTCATTTTGATTACCGCCTGAGTCCTGTTCTCCACCCCCAACTTCTTAAAAATATTATTTGTGTGCCATTTAACAGTCCCTTCCGATACATGCATTCTCTTGGCAATTTCAGCATTGGACAGGCCTTCTGTCATCAGTCCCAAGATTTTCCTTTCTTTCTCAGTAAGAGAAGCTGTCTGCTTGTGTTTGGGCTTGCTGCCTGATCCGCCTTGCAAGTTCTCAGTGTTTATGATCTGCAGAGCTAATTTGGCAAAGATTGCAGAGCGGTTGACAGAAAAAACACGGGTTGCTGAATTGTTTTCCAAATAGAGGAGCCCCACCAGGTTCTTCTCTGCAAAGAGAGGAAGGCAGAGCAGTGACTTAACGTTATGATCCGTGATGTATGGGTCTTTATTGAAGACCGAATCAATCCCCGCATCATCTAAGCTCACAGCCTCACCTGCATTAAGCACATAGGAGATAGCCACCCAGGAAAGCTTCAAGTCCTTCTCGCTAATCCTCTCTTGGGAAAAGATAAGTTCCTCGCCTGGTTCCCTGCCGGCGATGATTGAAGTTATCTCTTTATCCCTTACAGAGAAAAGATATGCCCTCTGGGCTCCGGAACTTGTGATAATGATCTCAAATAACTTTTTCGCAAATCCTTCCTTGTCCTTGCTGTCTGAAAGGCTTTCTATCGCCTTTTGGAGGGTAAGGAAATCCAAGTCTTGGGATATTTCATTGGCTGCCTCGAAGTCTGGTGCCTCTTCTATTGCACTTGCCAGAAAGCTTTGTGCGCCCTCCAAGAGGACAGCTTGCTTTGCTTTGGAAAGCCACTGGGGAAATTCTTTCTGGAGAAGCTTCGCCTTGACCGCAGCGCCAAATCGCAAATAGGTCTGGTGAGCACTGACTAGATGGGACTGTCCGTTCTCCTCAAAGCCGAGATCGAGGTAAAAGCGGGCAGCCAGTTCATAGGCAACAGCGAGATCCAAGGTGAAGCCGTTTTTTCGGGCACAATCAATTGCCTTTTTATACAAGCTCATCGCTTTAGGGAAGTCGCCCCTGAGGCGATTTCGCTCGGCAGCAGCAAGACAGTATTTGTGGAGAAAATTGTCTGCTCCTGCCCGGGACCATTTCCTTAAAAGCCGCAAGTTTTTATTCAAGAGCCTTTTCGCATCCCGCCTCTCCTTTTTATCCGACTGCTTGTACGCTGCTGCAGCAGCCAGGCAGGACCAGTACACAATTTCAGCATGGAGCATTTTCCCCAAAATGGTATCCAGCTGTCCTTTTAGCTTTTGGGCTATAGCGAAGGCTTCTCTGTGGCCATTGTGCAGATAAAGAGCCTCCATTTTCATTAAGTAATAGTGATTGATAATGAAGCCCTTTTTTGTACTGATCATCTTCTTTACAGCAGCATTTTCGTCATAATCCTCGCTGCTGAAAGAAAAGGGATCCGCAGTTTTCCCGCTCAGGTTTTTAAGGAACTGGCCGATAGCCTTCAGCAGGTTTTTAGAGTCTGGCATCCCGTATTTGATCCTGTCCAGGGCAGCCCTGCAGCACCTTTGGATCTCCTCGATGGATTCCCCCATCATGCATTTCAGCTGGACCATTTCTGTGAGGGTGATGCCCAGCATCATCCAATCGCCAGTTTCCCGGGCAAAGGCTTCGGCTTTCTTTCCGTATTCTAGATTTTTCCGCAAATGCTCAGACCAGTGGTTGAGGTATGTGGCGATTGTATAGTAGACCTTGGTTTTCATGGGGTAATTATCGTATTTCTCCACCAGCTTCAAGGCTACTTCCTGCAAGCTCGCTGTCCTTTTAAAATCGAAAAAGCGGCTGCTCAAGATGATTCCATAGCAGCTATAGGCAAAAGGAGAGTAATCCGTATTGCCAAACTTAAGGGAGATGCTGGTCATTTTCAAAAGGATGTACATAAACAGCTTCGGGTTGATTAAACTGGTTGGTGGAGTCAGGTTGGCCAGTAGATGCATGATCTGCTTTGCTTTTTCATCTTGCATTTGAGGAAGATGCAGCAGAGACTCTATTTTCTTCCCGAAAAGCTGCAGCCTGATAAACAATATTTCATTTAAGATGGCACTGGTGCTGGGATGAAGAGGAAGGTGCACTCCCAGATATTCTAAAGCTGCAAGCCCTGCTGAGATGGCCTCTTCAGGTTTGTAGTAGCCTGTGCAAAGGATGGTTTTCCGGAAGCTGATCTCCACTTTGTCCGAGTTGTGCCTCACCTTCTCCATAATCAATTGAAAGATGGGCTCTGCTGCGAAAAAACCGCTGCATGTGAACATGCACCAGTAGTATTCTTTGTACAGATCAAAGGTAAGCCTGTAAAAGCGCTTCCAGCTGTCTTTAGGCAAGAGGCTTATGCCCGCTTTCAGATATTTCAGTGCAGATGTGTGGGCATTGGAAAGCTTTGCCTTTTCTGCTGCCGCCAGGTTGTATTCTGCAAGCTCAATCCGTTCTTTTTCGTCTGTCAGCAGATCTGCACTGTAGTTCAAATGAGCAACCATTCCGAACAGCTCTTCTCTTGATAATGCGCCTGCTTTCTTGTAAATAATCCTGCCAGCACGATAGTGGGCAAGCTTCTTTTCTTGGTCGGACATTAGAGAATAAGCTGCTTCTCTTAAGCGATCGTGCAGAAACTCATAAGCCACTGGAGCTTCCTCGTGTTCGTGTTCAAAGAACCGGGAAATGCCGCTGGGATTGTGGCTTTCCTCCTTGACTATAATATCCAAATTCAGGGCTGGCTGCAGGACATTTTCAACCCAGGCCAAAGGCTGATTGAGGGCATGGGCTATGGTGTCTGCGCAGAACCTCTTTCCCAGGCAGGAAGCGAACTTCAAAAGTTCGATGGTTTCACCAGGAAGTTTTTTTAGCCTGCCGGCAACGTACTCGACAATGCTTTCGTTAACATCGATCTCGTCCAGGACACCTTCTTTTACCCGCCAGCACAATTCATCTGCAGAGAAAAACAAATGCCCCTCTTCATAGAGGTTGTAGATTATCTGTTTAATGTACAGCGGGTTGCCTGCAGATTTTCTAAAGATGCTCCTTGCCAGCCTGTCTTCCCCTTTATACCTCAGGATACCAGCCACCAGCTTTTGCGTTTCGGAAAAATCGAAAGCTTCCAAGGGGATTTCGTGGAGGCCCAGCTGGTTGTTGGCTATAATTTCCTGCAGCGCCTCCAGGTGCTTTTCGGGCATTTCGTTTACCCGATAAGCGCCTATAAACAAAAGCCCGTTATCAAGATCAGCCGTAAGGAGAGCTTCGATTAATTTCAAAGAAGTGGAATCGAGCCACTGCAAGTCATCTAGGAAGACAATAAGCGGCTCTTCCTGCTGGCTGAACACTTGAAAGAAGCTTTTAATAGCTGTAAGAAACCTGTTTTCTGCTTCCCTGGGAGGCAGGTTCTGCAGAGGTGGAAGCTCGCCAGCGATGAGCTTAAACTCAGGAATGATCTCGCCTATAATGCCACCGCCAGTTCCCAGCGCTTTTTGAAACCGTTCACCCCAAAACTTGATCTCTTCGCTGCTTTTTGTTAGAAGCTGCTTAACCAAATCCCGCATCGCCTGGGCTATCCCCATATAAGGAATATTGTCCCGAAACTGATTGTATGTACCCCGGACAAATGGACAAGAAACGCGCCTTGAAAATTCTCTCACCAGGCAGCTTTTCCCCACACCAGGATAGCCTGAGATGAGCACCACTTCCGTGCTTCCCTGGCTTGCCCTGCGCAAGGCTTCCATTAAGATTGCATTTTCCTCTTCCCGGTCAAAAAATTGATCTTGTAAGCGTAAAATTTTAGGCAGATCTGCTTGTCCAAGGGAAAAAGATGCTTTGCTTCCGGTTATCTGCCAGGCGTGGTAGCACATTTTGAGATCCGCCTTAAGCCCCTTGATGCTTTGGTACCTATCATCCGGGGATTTGGCCATTAATTTCAAAACAAGATCAGATAATGCCAAAGGTATTTCAGGATTGATGGTGCAAGGCGGTTTTGGCTCAATTGAAACATGGGCATAGTACCAGCCGAGGAGATCCCCAGCATGAAAAGGAAGCTCCCCTGTAAGGAGCTGATAGAAGATCGCTCCCAGGGAATAAAAATCGCTGCGATAATCAACTTGCCTGTTGATTCTTCCCGTTTGCTCTGGAGAAATATAAGGAAGAATTTCATCTTTCTCCAGCGGCCTGGAGCACAGCTGAGCTTTATTATTTTGAAAATCAATGAAAATGAGATCTGGACAGAAATTTTTCAGCACTACCCCACTGTTGTGCTGCTCTTCTAAAAAATTGCAAAGAGAGAAGCAGATTGAGAAAAAACTATCTACTCTCCTAGAATGAGTTTCCCCAATAATTTCCGCCAAAGAGTATTTCATTTTTTCCCCCCGTTTTCTTATTGTCAATCTCCCCCAAGATCAACAATAATGTTTTATGTTGTCGACTACCCTCCCTCCTAATGCTCCGGGAAATATTTTAAAAATTAACACTCTTCATATAACTACAGTGATCTATCCCGAGCTTGGAATGTTGTGATGTACTTCTCCACAGGTTAAAATAGCAAGGAACCCCCATTCCATTGTATCAAAATACAGACAAGCATGCTGACAGCCTTGCTGTGGAGTGATATAATTTAAACAATGATAAAAATATATCTCTGTGGAGGTTTAATTCATGAGAACGAGAAACAAATCTCCAAGATTTGCCAAGCTCGCCTGGCTTTTAGGATTTTTAGGGTTCAAAGGGTTCACCTATTTTACAGACGGCGACCCATTTTCGCTGTTTTGGTTCAGCTATTTCAGCTTTTTTGCATACTACTTCATAGCGAAAATGACTGCTGAAATGCCGGATGAGCGCTATTTTGAAAACAGCAGAAAAGCAAAACTCAAAACCGCCAATATTCCTTTGGTCACTTTGTTTGTTGTCGGCTTTTGCTCGGGCTTTTCCTTTGTCACAAAAGAAATGATTATCTTGACTTGTGCCTTAGGCTGGGCGGTTACGATAATATCTTATGCTTTCCTTTTTTGGTACTATGATCAGCATTAAAAGAGTTGATTTTTATCCAATAAACTTGCCATTGACATTTCCCGGGCTGCAAGAGCACCGATTGAGGAGCTTTTAGTTTTTGATTAGATCAAATTATCCCATGGTGCTTTTAAATTGTCAAGCAATTTTTTCCAGCACTGCCAAGCATGCCAAGCACTAAAAATCCTCGGAAAACCGTGTCCTTTGGCGAATTGCTTCGTAAAACATCACTGTGGCAGCGCATCCCACATTAAAGGAAGAAGCAGAGGAACTCTCTGCCATGGGAATTGTGACCAGCTCGTCGCATAGCTCCCGGAAAGTCCTGTTCAAGCCGTCTGTTTCGTTACCAATCATCAAGAGAAGTGGAGCCGTCAGATCGCAGTGGTGGATGGAGTTTTGGCTGTGGGATGTTGATCCGACCACCTTGAACCCAGGGTACTTCCCTTTCATGTCTGCGATAAACTCCAGCAGCTGGTTGTTGCAAGTCAGCCTAATCACAGGCACGCTGAAAAACGAGCCCATTGATGAGACAATCACTTCCGGGTCGTATAAATCGACAGCGTGCCCTGTAATGATCAGACCATCTATTCCAAAGCCGTCACAAGAACGGATGATTGTGCCGAGATTTCCTCGGTTTGAGGGCCTGTCCAGGAGCGCAACCAGCGGCTGATCAGAAAACTTGAATTGGGAAAAGCTGTCCTCCCTCATCTTCACGATGGCAAGGAGTTCGGATGTATCCTCTTTATCGCTCAAATCTCCCATCAGATCCGCTGTGAGCTGGTAATTTATATCTGTTGGGACTGTCTCGAGGACATTTTTTGCCCATGAAGACAGAGGCCGCTCTTTGGTATAGAGAAACGAGGAAATTTGCCAGTTGTTCCTGATGGCCTCATTTATATTTCTTACACCTTCAACAAAAAATTCCTTGTACCTATATCTTTTCCGCCGGTTTGTTTTCAGAACCTCAAATTTCTGGTAAGCGGCGTTCTTTGAGTATATCTTCTGGACCTTCATCGCTACCTCATACTTTCTTCATCAGCTGCAGACTGTTCTCTCAAAAGTGCAAACAACTCTTCCTCTGTCACAACCTGCCCCCTGCCCATTAATTCCTCATACAATTTGCTCGCTATTCCCCCGGTATAATCACGCTCGGAAAGGGGCCTGTCGGAGAGCAGAAAGAGAGCCTGTTTGTCTATGGAAGATGCTGCTTTGAGGTTTTCTAGGTTCCCAGGACCAAAAGGAACTGCTGCTAACACCACTGCCTGGGCTTTTTTGATCAGGGCAAGGTTTTCCTCGTGGGCTGCCTGGGAGATGGGACTGAAAGCCGGGATCTCTACAAGTTCCAAACCCAGGTTTTTTGCTATTTGCCAGTCTGTATCCCCTTGATTCAATACTCCTGTGGTGACGGTAAAGCCTGCTTGAACAAGGGGATAATACAACTTGGCTGCAGCCCCGCCGCCGCCGATGACGTGCACCCTAAGGCTCCGCTTTTCCTTTGCCAGGGGCAGAGGCGAAAGCTGAGGCCTGCCTGTCAAGGGATTGGCTCCTACCTGCACCTTGACGCCGTATGCCTTCTCGATTAGTTCTGCGGTCAGTACCTCCTCAGGGGCCCCTGCTGCCAGGACGCTGCCCTCTGAGAGGAGGACAAGCTGATCGCAGAAGGAAGCTGCCAGATTAAGATCGTGCAGCACTGCGATGGCTGTAAGCTTGCCTTGAGCCACCAAATATTTTATCAGGGAAAAAAACTCCAGTTGGTAATTTAAGTCCAAATGGGCTGTGGGCTCGTCCAAGAGCAAAACCTCTGGCTCCTGAGCTAAAGCCCGGGCCAGCATTACCCTTTGCTGTTCGCCGCCGCTGAGCTGATAGAAAGGCCGGAAAGCATAGTCCCAGGTATGGGTGATGCGCATGCACTCTTCCACCACCTGCAGATCCCGAGAGCTTTCGCTGCCAAACCTACTTTGGTGGGGTGCCCTGCCCAGGAGCACCACTTGACTGGCAGTGAGATCCAGGCCCTGCGGGCTTTCCTGTCCCATCACAGCCAGCTGCTTGGCAAGCTCTGCCCGCTGCCACCTGTCCAGGAAAGTTCCCTTAAATTCAATTACTCCTCCTAAAGGTGCAAGGGCTTTGGAAAGCAGGCGCAGGAGGGTAGACTTGCCGCTGCCGTTTGGGCCTATGATCCCTAAAAATACACCTTTCCCAATTTCAAGGTGCAGATCCTCTAATATGGCAGCTTTATCATAAGCAAAGGTTAGGCCTTGCACATTGAAGATCACTGTCATTTGTTTCCTCCGGCGCGCAATAGATAGAGAAAGAAGGGGGCTCCCACAAGGGAAGTGATAATCCCCACAGGCAGCTCCACTGGCGCCATGATGGTCCTGGCTATGGTATCAGCAAGCACCAAAAAAATGGCGCCTGTCAAAAGGGAGAGGGGAAAAAGAAACCTGTGGTCAGAGCCTGTAAGCAGCCGCACCAGGTGCGGCACCACAAGGCCCACAAAGGCAATGGTGCCGCTGCCAGCCACGCTGGCTGCAGCTGCCATGGCAGCGCCTAAAAGCAGGAGGCGTTTTGCCCGCTCCACTTCCATCCCCAGCTGCCCTGCTGCTTCCTCACCTAAAAGGAGCAAATTCAATTCCCGCAGCTGCAGCAAGATCGTGATCAGCCCTGCAGCCATATACGGCAGAACCAAAAACAGCTCAGGCCAGCTGCGGCCGGAGAAACTTCCCATGAGCCAAAGGAATATTGTTTGCAGGTTGTTTTGGCTTTTCAGCATCAGTATGGAAACCAACGCAGAGAGAAAAGAACTGGTGGCAACGCCGGATAGTAAAAGCCGCATCACCGGCACTCTGCCCCGCTCTTGCGCCAGTGTGTACGCTAAAGCCGTAGCGAAAATCCCTCCCAAAAAAGCAAAGGCAGGGATCAGCCAGGAAAGCTTTAAGACCACTGCCAAGGCAGCACCAAAAGCTGCACCAGATGATAGGCCTAGAATATACGGATCCACAAGGGAGTTTCGGAACAAGCCCTGCAGCGCCACCCCAGCGCCTGAGAGGGCAGCGCCAACAAAAGCAGCCAGAAGGATCCGCGGCAGGCGCAGCTGCCAGACTATGGTCTGGGCAGCTTCATTTCCGCTTTCCACGCCTAAAATTTTACTCTGAAAAACATGCCAGACTTCCCTCAGGCTCAGCTTAACCGAGCCAACAGCAGCCGCAATGAGAACTAGTATAATCAGAACCGCAAACAAACTTAGGCTCACCAGGTGCCACTTGCGGCGCTGTTTTTTTAATTGGACATTCAGATCCAATTTGACCTGCCTCCTATTTGCTCATTAGCTCGGCTAATTTTTGGGCGGCAAGGCCAATTCTTGGACCTGGCCTGGAGATTAAATCCGATTCCACGGTGTAGATAGCTCCACTCTTCACAGCTTTCAGGTTCTGCCAGGCAGGTTTTGCTAAAATGCGCTCTTTCAGCCCTGCTTCTGTGAACAGGATTACATCTGGGTTCTGCTCTATTACCACCTCTTCTGCCAGCTGTGGCCAGGGGTTGTTGGTTGAGCTTGCGATGTTTTCGCCACCAGCCAGCTCCAGCAGGTCATGCTGGAGGCTCCCTGGGCCGACTGTAAAGAGGGGATCTAGATCTAAAACGATCAGCACTTTAGGTTTTGGGGTTTTGGCTTTGATTCTGCCTAATTGGTCCTGAATCTCACCGATAATTTCTTTCGCCTTTGTGCTTTTTCCAGTTGCGCGTCCTAGGGTTTCTATGGCTTCTAAAGTGCCTTCAATTCCCTTTGGCTCTATAGCTAAAACCTTGAGTCCAAGTTTTTCGAGCCGCAGAAGATTATCCTCCTGCATGCTTCTGATCCCTACCACCAAATCTGGCTTCAGGGAAACTATAGCTTCGAAATCAAGGTGCATATCCCCTACCCTGGTCTTAGTCTTAGCCTCCTCGGGATGATTACACCAGTTCGTGACCCCTACAATTTTCTCTCCCAGCTCAAGAGCGAAAAGGATTTCTGTGTGGCTGGGAGCAATGGAGACAATCCGCTCGGGTGGGTTTTCAATTTTCACCTCTTTGCCAAAAGCGTCTTCGATTACTACTGGAAAGCCAGTTTCAGTCTGGGGAGTATTATCATCAGGAACAGTACCGCAGCCTGCAAACAATAACGGCAGCAAGAGGAGTATAGTTAACTTCTGCAAGTGAAATCCCTCCTCATGAAGGAATTCGCCAAAAATTTCCTTCTCCCTTCTTGTTTGGTGTTTTTCGTTATGGAAGCCGTATTATTATAGCCTAATTTACAGACATGCCCGGTTTTGGTTAAACCGGGCATGCATGATGGATAATAAACTTTTTTCATGTATAAAAAATATTTTCCCTCACCTCTTTAAGTGAGTTTGCAAATAAAGTTCTTTTTCCCTTTAAATCTTCAATCAATACGATATCCGGATGATCTTTTATAGACATTCTTTTAAAATGTACTCTAAAACATATCCTCTCAAAAAATCTTATATTTATTACAGTCTCATCTTTGAAAAACTCAGGATACAATATATGCCAAGGCCCATAATGATATCCCTGCAATCTTTCAACCAAGATATCTTTTGACTTCTGTTCTTTTATTATAAATTCCCTGATAAAATTCAAATTATCATTATATATCAAATGGCCTAAAACTAAACTTAAATATTCGTATGCTAATAAAACAGGAAACCTATTATCCAAATAAGAGCTTTGCAAACAAGGATACCAATTAGTGACCGAATCCTTTATTATTTTAATATATCCTGAAGGTTCAATTTCGACATTGTTTTCTTGTTCTAGAGCATGAATTACTCTATTAATTTCACTTTCAGTCAAACCCTCCTTTTTAAGTAATTTTCGGATATTTATAATATCATGTTTTGAATCCAACACAATAGAGTCATCACCCATTTTCTGTGGTTTTATCCGGAAAGATGAATTTTTATAAATGGACTTTATTATTTTCTCTTTGCTATCCCTACCTACATACTCTTGTCCATTTTCAATTTTTCAAACATCTCGGGAATTTCATTTCTCAAATTTCTAGCTGCCTGACGCATAAAAGGAGCTTGTCTAATTTTACTCACAAGTTTTGAACCCGTAGAACTATTACATTTTGTGCATAAAATACTTGCTTTAAATCTCCCACCAATACATTCAGGAATAATATGTTCAAAAGAATCGGCGGGATTTATTTTGAATACAACGCGAAAATATGTTTGTTAGCAACATTGAAAATATCCTCCGGTGTGATCAGTCCTTGGTCAGCATTTTTCTTGACGCTGACAACTGCTCTTAGCTTGCAATGAAGTGTTACGTTTCTCGAGTATCAGCCTAAAATCCCGGTGAAATTTATAACTACACAGGTTCCTCTATCTTGAAAGCTTTATAAATTTTACGCTGTTCTATTGTTGCGGGGTTGATAATATGTGTTCCATCTATTTCTTAAATACTGTGTCTGAAAAGTGTATATAGCAGCTGCTTGAGTTTCATGCTTTTATACAAATTATCATCTGACATAATCTTATGGATTTCAGATAGTAAAATCAAGACTACGAAGCCAATAAATACTTTATTCTGCATACTCTCATGGCTGTTTACCTGCAGCCTGCCAAGGTCTACGCTTTTCTTTAATCGGAGGAACCTCTTTTCGGCAATATCCTTTTCCCGATAGATACGCATAGCTTCTTTGGCATCATCTATATCGTTACTAATGAAGACAACCCTAACTGCAGTTTCCAGTTCGTTATTTATTACATCCTCACGGATACTTACTGTATAACCAGACTATGTTTTTTCGTCCTTCTAATATTGAGGAGCTTTGTGGATTCGCTGTTGCCTATGTGTTTTGCGGGATTTTCCTCTGACTCCTCAAGCTCACCCCCCCGATTGTAATAATAATTTTAACTACAATTGGTGAGCAAGTTAATATTTCTTGCAAAATATACCATCCACTAGGCGTATTTACTGCACTTTTATGTGTTTCCAAATGTGAACGGTTGTAACTATAATTTTGGGCGGGAGTTTATGTATCAAGTCGTAAATTCCAGTTTGTTCCTAAAATAAATTTTTTCGTTTTTGGTTATAAATATTTATGCACAATCTGTACAGATTGTGCATATTATGGTATTATGGAGGTGAGAAAGGAGGTTGACTATGTTATCCGAACTCAATCTTACCGATGCTAGAAAAAACTTTTCTTCACTATATGATCGAGTGTTTAATGCTTTTAAACCAACAATAATTAATAGAAAAAGATCTGAGCAAGTCTTAGTATTGCGCGTTGATCAGCAGAAAATGCTGTTATCACATTTTTCGTTAAAACCTAAAATTATTCTAGAAAACGATAACTCAGTCACTTTAGCCCTCGACCAACTCGAATTATACGTAAATGGAAACACATTTGAAGAAGCTGTAGATATTTTGATTGACGACTTAAAATTCTATGCACAAGATTATATCCAACGTTCACAGTTATTTATGCATGCCCCTAACCGACGGTCTCATTTCCCATATGTTTTACGGGTATTGCTCTGCGAAAATGATGAGGAAGTACGTAACTTATTGGAGTTATAATAATGCCACCTAAATATAGAGATCTGAAAAAATACTGTGAGAAAAACGGATGGGTAATGATTCGTAACACAGACCACTGGTACTATGAAAAAGTTTTAGCTGACGGTACTGTGTTGCAGACTAAGGTTAGTCATGCAGTTCATAAGGAAATTCCCTCTAACATATGGAAACTCATTTTAAAAAAACAGCTAAAAATTTCCGAAGAAGAATTCTGGAAAAACCTATAAATTTTTAAGTGCAAACTCTCATTTTACCTACCCATAAAGCACCTCTGAATTAATCTAGGTCTACCAACGTTCGTCAGTTACTTTTGACATTGGCCTTAAGGCTATTCTTAGTACGATGTCACTTAAGCTTGAACAAAACGAAGGTGACTCATATTAGATTCATAAATGCATGTGTCCATTCTACACGATGTGACTTCTCTGATCACGCACCATGAATTTCTATCTGCGCCCCATGAATCATTAATCGTAATTTTTTAGAAGAAATTGGACGAACTCACATGTCTACGTTTATAACAATACTTTTTAATCCTGATTTCATAACGAATTTCCGTAATGTTCTGTTGTACATAAATGGTGATTTTAAGTTCTTCAGTATAATATTTCTTCGTAATTTAGCTGTATTTCTCTTATATAACTCCCTCTAGGATTCCATTCCCTGAGAAAGAGCACTTGAGGCTGTCCCAAAAGGGCAGCCTCTTGTTCGTCAAGTCAAAGTAGCAAGATAAATGCTGTTATCACTGCCGTATTTGTCACAGCCCACTGGCTGCATCCATTCGCTCACTGTAACTATTGCCTTGTCTGGAAGCTGGGTCACCTGAAAGTTCCCCAGCCTCGCACCACGCTCAGGCACCAGCACCACCTCGGTGTTACGAATAAGGCAGAGCCGCTTTGGGTCCACTTCCGCCATAAAAAGGGGTGCTCTGTGCCGGAAGACATGGCTGTTATCAGGGGTAACACGGGTGTAGACTAAAAACAGCTTGTCCTTAAGCTTCAGCCAGTGCTGCTGTGTGTCGCCAGTTGCAAGTTCCGTGCCGTCATCCCAGGTCCAAGGCCTGGGTTCTTTATAGGTGAACCTCACCACCCAAACTGTCGTTATGGGTGGAGCATCCGTTGGCTTACATACGGTTTC
>LFTB01000136.1 GCA_001512905.1 Clostridia bacterium DTU084
AGATTATTGGCATCTTGGTCCTGGACCACCGCGATGACCATTTTCACCTCTAAATCACCCCCAAAATTCTCTTTGCTTATATTGTAAGCATGACAAAGAATTTTGTCAAATTGATAATTTATTCCGCGATCCTCATAGATAGGCTATTCAAAATGCACTGAGTGAGTAAGCGAAACTATACGGGATTGCTTGAAAAAGGGCTGTCTTTTGGTACGCGTCTTCTTTATACGATATAATCGACAAATCTTTGGCGCTATACTTTCCCAGGTGCTGCCAAACCTCATTCAATACATTAAATTCTTCCTCTGTGAAAACATTTCTATCACTACAGGTGATGAGCGGCACTACATATTCACCCTCATACGGTCCTTCTATGTCTTCAAGTTTAATTGTTTGCAGGTTCAATAAGCAGTCAAGCAGCATTCCGTGATGGAGCGGAATTGGTCCGAAATGATTGTGGCAATATACCAACCCACTGATCGATTTTCCGTGCTCTCGATACATGTGAAAATCAGCATAAAACAACAGCTTCATCAACTTTGATTTTGAAATCTTTTCTTGCTGGCAGAAAAAAGCGATCATGCACGCAGCTGTATCAATGTCAAATTGCTGGTTGCCGCGAAAAACTTCTATCTTTGAATTATAAAAGCGGCTGAGCCATTGGACTGAATCCTCTACTGTCTCTTCGTCAGATTTTGAGTTTTCGAAAATGCTCTTTGCTCGTCTAGCTTCCAAAGGATTCAATTTATCATGTGATTTACGATATAACTGACGCGCATACTCAAAATCGGAAGCAAATCTTTTCAGCTGTTCGTTATTCGCAACGCTTGGAATGGCCCCACCCTCATAACGGGCGATAGTGGTAGGGCTCCATCCAAGCAAAGCAGCCATTCCCCGTTGAGATAATTTGTATTTCTTCCTTATGTTTACGATGTCTTCTGGTCCCAACAAGCCCTTCTGTTGCCGATACTTGTCATAAGCGGTTTTTAAATTTTTCTCTTCAAACTCGTTATAATAAACTATTTCCTCACAAACTGAACAGACCATGAACCTACCTTCGATTTCAATTGATTCTCCCTTAACAGGATAAGTTTCAGTCCTTATCGCCTCTACAGCTTTATTTGCTTGCTGGCAATTATCACACCATAAAGTCTTCACAGCCAAACACCCTCCTTCAACTCGTTATTTATACGGCAGTGAAAACGGTCCAGCTTCATTCGCCTCGTGGAAAGAGATACAGACGCAGCCTCTTGCATCTATTTTCAACTTTATGTATACCATAACGTCATCAATGTTTTTGACAAACTCCCAAACGCTGCTTCCATCTCCTATATTATCAGGTAATGGACCGCGATCGTAATCCTTGTATGTCAGGCTCATAACTTCGTCCCTTGGAATAACTCCAAGCCTTGCAATTGCTTCTATATTCTTTCGACGTGGGATGAGAACGAATTTGTTGGGATCGATTGCTATAATTCTTTTGACTTCTGCCAGAAAGTGTCTTATTTCTCTGATAGAAGCCACTTCCATTACGAAACCCACTTTCTTATATTATGACCGTCCAGAAAAATGATACCATTTGATATCATTTTAGCATAAATTTTTCTCAAACTCAACTATTCCATTTTTATTTCTGACCTAAAATTTTCATTTTGTATAACCTTATTTTAGTCAATACAAGAAAGAAATTAAATGCAATACGCAAAAGAGCTCCACCCTGAATTCTCAGGGGGAGCCCCAATAGAAAATCTGCTTTCGCAAACTAAATATCCAAACCTTCCAGTTTAGCAACTCCTATTGCTTTGTCTGCACCAGAGTAATAGACTAGATATTCACCATTCCACTTGATTGCACCACAGCTGAAGACAACATTTGGAACCAGGCCTTCCTTCTCCCAGGGAAGCTCCGGCTCTAAAATTGGCTCCTTGGTTCTGAACAGCACCTTATAAGGATCTTCACGATCTAAAATTGCAAGGCCTAAACGGTAGACATTGTTGCGGTCTGCTGCATGGTAAAAAAACAGCCAACCTTCCTCTGTTTCTATGGGAGGACCTGCAGAGCCCACACGAGTTTCCTGCCAGCTGTCAGGGATGGTAGTCAGAAGGGGCTTGTGATCCTGCCAGTTTTTGAAATCATCGCTGGTTGCAAGCCAAATGTTTGGTGAACGCCTGTGAATCAGAAGATACTTATCTGCAATTTTCTTCGGAAAAAGCACACCATTTTTGTTTGATTCGTCCAGCAGCACGCCATGCCTCTGCCAGCGGAGAAAGTCTGTAGTGCTTGCCATGGAAATCTTGAAATCTCCATCCTTCCTGCCGCCGAAGGCAGTGTAGGTCATATAGTAGCGACCATCAAGCCAGACAATTCTGGGATCCTCAACGCCCCAATGCTCTTGCGGTCCTTCCCCTTGAAATACAGGCTTATCAAAGCGCAAGAAATTCAGCCCATCGGTGCTGACGGCGTAGCCAATGCTGGAGACAAACCTCTCGTTTGGTGCACCATAAGGGCGATCCATCGCCCTGTATAACATGTGAATTAATCCATCCCGTTCCACCACTGCTGAATTGAAAACTGCTGCCCGCTCCCAAGGATGCTCCTCAATCGGTTCCAAAATAGGCTTTTCAGTTAACCTCGCAAGTCGCATGTCACTGCTCCTCACATTTTATATTATACCTTCCCCCTGCGAGGTGCTGCTTCGATTGTCTACTGTATTACCTGCTTGAGTGCTTTCCCTAGACCTGCCTGATCCTGCTGCTGGACTATTATCTCTGCAGCCGGACCTGCGGCAAAGACCGGAACCGAGCTTCCAGTTGGACCCTGGCTGGTCCACAAAAGGCCTGCCCGGTTGTTAAGCAGGGTGGAAAGTATGTAAGGGGCATTGCTGCTTTCGATTGTAGAAAGCAATTGCGCTTCTTCAATGGTTAACTCTTGAAAGCCAGCGTGAAAACTCAACAGATCCCACAAATTTGATAAATCCCATGCCAGTTCACGATTCATCTGTTCTACAGACTTGTTGATCTTTTTTAAATATTCTATGTCAGCTGTAGCTGCAAGTAGCCCTCCTGCCTCATAAGTGGAAGTCACCACCACTAAGACGTCAGGACGTCTCATTGCATATTCTAAAGCAACACCCACTGCTTGATCAAATGCTAATATTTCCAAAACCATTGCAGCTGGATCATTTTGCAAGCAGGCATCACCGATTCTGCTGCCGCTGACCAGCAGGAAAAAACGTTCTGAATCAAACTGGGCCAAGGCCTTTTTGGTCAGGTCTGCCAGGGATTGCTCTCCTTCTTTACCCCGATCGATTTCATAGGAAAACACCCCGTTGACAGGCAGACCTAACAATTTTGGGCCTTCAGCTTTTTCCATCGCTTTCCAGGTCTGTGCCACAGTATAACCATCAATCTGGGCAGACAGCAAAAGATCCCTGCTATCCTGCCTGCTCCCGCCAAACAACACAGGCCTGAAAGCAGCCCTGCCGCCGCCCACTAAGAGATCTATTTTAGAGCGCAGAGCTTGTTCGGCTAACGCTGCCTCATCTGTGGAATTCAGTGAATTGGCGTAAAAAGCAGCGCAGACAGGATTTGTCACAAGGCCTGTGGTGACTATCCCCACTTTCCCGCCTTTATTCTTCATTACCTGAGCCACTGATTGGAGCTTTTCGCCATTGGGCAGCATGGACAGCAGACCATTGTTGGTCCTGCTGCCTGTAGCCAGGGCTGTCGCTGCAGCTGCAGCATCTGGAACTGGCGAATTGGCAGAACCAGTCTTCAGCCTTCCTTGTTCCGGAAGCTTATCTATGTTCAGGGTGCCGCCAGCGTAATTACGCGTCAAATCCAGCTGTACCGATCCCAATCCAGTTCCTACCAACAAAATTACGCTTTTCACATCTTGAGCTAGTGAGGTCGTTCCTATGATTAATGTTAGGAATACTGCCAAAAACAGTCTCATCCTTTATCCTCCTCGCAAAAAATAACAAACGAAAACAATTGCTCACTTTTCTAAATAATTCTTTCCACAGCAGGGCAAATCCTTCCTCTTAAAAAAGGAGGAGAATCCGGAGCAGTCACGAATATATAACTGAAAAAAGCAGCTGTTCCAGCAATTGGAAAAGTCTTTTTGATATAATGGTTAATGAAGTAACTAAACACTACTTAAAGTGTTTTGTTGAAAGGAGAATGGTGATGGCATTCAAAATAGGTGTGATGGTCGATTCATTTCGCTTGCCAGTGCGGGAAGGATTGAAAAAAGCGAAAGAAATCGGCGCTGCTGGCGTGCAGATTTACGCAGTGCGCGGCGAAATGGATCCCGACAATCTCAGCAAGGAAGCAAGGCAAGAGCTACTGAAATACATAAAGGATCTAGGGCTTGAGGTATCGGCTCTCTGCGGCGACCTGGGTTCTCCTGGCTTCACCAACGCCCAATTGAACCCAGAGCGCATTGAAAAATCCAAGCGGATCGTAGATTTAGCCTGCGATCTGGAAACCAAGGTTATCACTACACATATCGGCGTGGTGCCTGATGATCCATCCTCTGAACGCTATAAGACAATGCAGGCTGCCTGCAACGATATCGGCGCCTATGCTGAGAAAAAGGGCTGCCATTTTGCTATCGAAACTGGCCCTGAGCCCAGCAGCACCCTCCGCAGGTTCCTGGACAGCCTGGACACAAAAGGCGTCGGCGTTAACTTTGATCCTGCAAACCTGGTCATGGTAATTGGCGAAGATGCGGCAGCTGCAGTTGCCAACCTGGGCCCCTACATTGTCCACACCCATGCCAAGGACGGAATTCAATATAAACCTATTGATCCTGAATTGGTTTACGACCCTGAAAAACGCAGCGAATCACCAGAAGTGCAAATTCCAGATCATTTTAAAGAAGTGCCTTTAGGTGAAGGGCAAGTGGATTGGAAGCAATACCTGAAAGCTCTCAAAGAAGAGGGCTTTGACGGTTACCTCACCATCGAGCGGGAAGTTGGCGAGAACCCCGAGCAGGATATTAAGATAGCAGTGGACTTTCTGAAAAACCTGCTTGCATAAAAAGAGGAGGCGCTGCCTCCTCTTTTTTATTCCAATCCCATTTCTTTCAGGTTTCGCAAGCTGATGGCCAAGCTTTCAAATGGATCCCGCTGGCATTTATCCTGTTCCACACAGTACCACTTGACTCCAGCTTCTTTGCAAGCTGCCAGTATTCCTGGCCAGTTGAGATTCCCCTCTCCTACCTCAGCCATAACCTGCTGCCGACCAACAATTGCCATGTCTTTCAGGTGAATATGATATATCCTGCCTGACAGTTTCTTGATCCAGGCGATGGGATCTGCTCCACCATGCTGGACCCAATATGTGTCTAGTTCTGCAGTAACCAAGTCCGGATCGCTCTCATCAAAGAGGATCTCCAATCCTACCTTATCACCATACTTTTGAAATTCAAAGCTATGGTTGTGATAGCCAAATATGATCTCCTCTTCTTTCAGCTTCCTTGCTATCTCCGTGGCCTCTTTAGCGAATCTTCTGTAGCCTTCCTCATTTTGATACTCCTCTGGCATGCTGCCCACAGCTGTAAAATCACATTCCAAAATTTTTTGGTCCTCGATTACCTTCTCAAATTCGTTTTGCAGCTGGGGAAAAGATGTACGGGTAGCGCAGACTTTCAGACCTTCCCCATCGAGAATCTTTTTCAACTCCCTCGTATCAATAGGTCCCATGCCAGAGATCTGCACTGCCTCATAACCTATCTCCCGTACCTTCTTCAAGCTTTTTGCGATATCTTCCGGGGTTTTTAGATAATCCCGCAGCGTATACAACTGTGCTCCTATAACAGATGACAACAAAAACACCTCCATATTTTTCTACATTTTAACTTCTCCCTTGGAAATTATTTTCCTCCTTTTCCGAAAAAAAAATTGCTCCCCGCAGCTGTGCATAGTATCTCCAATTACAGGAAAAGCTGAGAAAAAACTGGGAGGTAAAAAATGTTACGAGGGCGAAGAGATAATCGCAGTATTGTGACAATCACACAGAATGCTGATGAAGGCAAAGCTATCAGGGAGGCTCTTGCTCTCTTGGAGTTTGGAGATAAGATTAAGAGAACAGATACTGTTGTGATTGTACCTAACTGGGTGAAGAAAGCTCCTCCAGAAAGCGGGACAGTGGTAGGCCCTGAGTCTCTGCGCCAGCTTATTCGCTGGCTCCGAGGCCACGACCCAAAGAGAATTGTTGTTGCCTGTGGGTCTGGCAGCGAAGAAACTCCCCAGATCATGGAGCAGGTGGGATACAAAGCTGTTATCGAACAGGAACAGGTGGAATTTGTGGACCTGAACTACGGTCCTTATATGGAAATCCAATTAGAAGCCCCTCCTCCACTGGATAGAATTCAGGTCAACTGCCTCTTGCAATCTGCCGATATTATGATCTCTTACAGCCAAATCAAGGTCCATGAAGAAGCAACTGTGACCCTTGGCATTAAAAACATTGCCCTTTCCTGGCCACCTGCTGAAATTCACGGCTTTCCCAAAAAGAAGCTTGGAATTCACGACCAGCTGCACGAATTCATCACTGCCATGGCAAAGCAGCTTCCTATTGATCTGGCAATCCTCAGCACAGATAAGGCAATGGTGGGCAGAGGCCCCAGCGGCGGCAAAGCAGTTGATGCAGATCTTATCGTAGCCGGAACTGATCCTGTTGCTGCAGATGTGATCGGTGCGAGGCTTCTAGGATTCCAGCCCCAAGCTGTGCGCTATCTGTTTAATCTGATCCGGGCTGGCGTAGGCCAGGGCGAACTGCAAAACATAGAGCTTAGAGGTATCCCCCTTCACCAAGCAGAGCTGCACTTTAGTCGAGCAGCATACAATGCTCCTGTGGCTGTAGATTAATCTGCAGCCTCGCCCCACACCCCGCTCACAAAAATTAGAGGCATTTTCGATGTCCGCAAAGCACGTTATACCAATAACAAAAAAGCGCGGTAAAATTATTTTACCCCGCAAAAATGGTGAAAACCACCGTTTTGTCATTAAAAACTAGCAAATAGCCTAAAATTGACCCCAATAAAATGAAAGTGAACCTCCAATATGGTACAATGTTTATGAAGAACCAGACCAAAGGAGGTTCACTCATGGCTATTATACCACAAAAAAGTCTTTTTGGGTGGGAAAATTTCAATTATCTTGGTGACCTGGAGAGATTAAAGTTAGTGCTGGAAAATCTTCCCGATGAAGAATTAATGCGCACCTTAGAGCGGGAGCGCGGAAATGGGAGGGACGATTACCCTATTCGTGCTATGTGGAATTCGTTGATTGCCGGGATTGTATTCCAGCACGAATCAATATCGAGTTTGCGCAGGGAGCTTTCTCGTAATGGACAGTTAAAAATCTTGTGTGG
>LFTB01000127.1 GCA_001512905.1 Clostridia bacterium DTU084
GCTTTGCCAGGGGAACACCCCGCCTGTGGATCCCCACAATCACGAGTCCCCCAACACCCTTGTTGCGTTCTACTATTTGATTTGCGATCCGCATCAGGGCGCGTCTGATTTCCTCAGCATCCATAATTTTTGCCTTTTCAGTCACTTTTTGCCTCCATAATCGAGCTTGCTTTTAGTTTTCCAGATAAACCTGCCAATTATCCCCAAAAAAACCATCGAGATCTTAAATTCTACAAGCGCATGAAAAATCCTTTTTCAGTGGGAAATTTTCCCTACATCTCAATTCCATAAAAAAAGAGCTTTCTATTGAAAGCTCTCATATACGGGGTTGGTAGCCCTAAGGGGATTCGAACCCCTGCCGCCGCCGTGAGAGGGCGGTGTCCTGAACCACTAGACGATAGGGCCATTTTGGCTGGGGAGGAAGGACTCGAACCCTCGCTACCAGGGCCAGAACCTGGCGTCCTACCACTAGACGACTCCCCAAAGACATTTTCAATTTTAGCATGGAACTGTCTTACAGTCAAGGACAAAATTTTATTTCCC
>LFTB01000130.1:0-4624 GCA_001512905.1 Clostridia bacterium DTU084
ATTTGCGCTTTTCCACAACAATTTCTTCGTCTTTTGTCCGCACTGCAATGGCCATGGCCTCGGGGCCGCGCATCATAACCCCTTCAATTACTGCTTGCCCGCCATATTGAAATTTTCCCACCACTGCACCTCCTAGCTTATTTTAGCACATTGACCTGGTCTATACAATATCGGCGTTCCGGGTGTAGAGAAGCTGCAGCCCGCGCAGCGTCAGAAGGGGATCCACTTCCTCGATGGTGCGGGTCTCAGGGGCCAGGAGGTTCGCCAGGCCCCCTGTGGCCACCACTTTGGTTTTATACCCCAGCTCCTGCCAAATCCGCTCCACGATCCCGTCAATTTGGCCAGCAAAACCGTACAGGAGCCCAGCCTGCATGCTGGTGCTGGTGTTTCTACCAATAACATTTTTGGGCTTTGCAATTTCGACCCTAGGGAGCTTTGCCGCAGCCTGGAACAAGGCTTCTGCAGAAATGCCGATCCCAGGACAAATGACCCCGCCCAAGTATTCCCAGCGCTCTGAGAGGACGCAGAAAGTAGTGGCAGTGCCGAAGTCCACGATAATGAGGGGTCCGCCGTAGGTTTCAAGGCCTGCCACAGCGTTGACAATCCTGTCCGCTCCCACATCTTTTGGATTCTCGTATTTGATTGTGAGGCCTGTCTTCATTCCCGGACCCACAAGCAGAGGGTGGACTTGAAAATACTTCTCTGCCAAGAGGGTCAAAGACCGCAGAAGAGGCGGCACAACTGAGGAGATGCAGATGCCTTTTATTTTCTCAAAAGCCAACCCCTCGCCGGCAAACAAGTTGCGCAGCAAAACTGCCAGCTCGTCTTCTGTCGCTTTCCTGTCTGTGGCAATGCGCCAGTCCACCAAAAGTTCCTCGCCGGAAAAAACCCCCAGCACAGTATGGGTATTGCCTACGTCTATTGCAAGTAACATATGCACCCTCGCTCCTGTTCTTTAACGGTTACTTTGAATATTTCGACCTGCCCAGGCTAGATTCCTTCACAAAAAAAGCCATCTCCTAAAAAGGAAACAGCGCCTGGTTAAAGAATTATTAACTAAAAACAAAGGAGCTGCTAAAGATGCGCAAAGTCAGCTTTCTGCTTTTCCTGCTCCTCCTCTTGTCTGTTCCTGCCAGCTGCCAGGTGAAAGTGGCAGTGGGTTTTTACCTTGGAGGAGCATACCCAAAATATGGTGTGAGCGTTAACTTCCGGGTGAACGAAAAGGTCACCTTGGAGCCCATCTTTTCCTTTGGCCTCAACCAAAATCGCGGAGACCTGCGCTGGGGACTGCGCTGCAAATACAACCTCAGCCCCCAAAGCAGCCGCGACCGCTATCTGGGCTTGGGAATTGGCGCAGCCCAAAGCCGCAATATGTGGGAAACAAAACAGGAGCTGGGCTTCAATGCTTTTGTGGGAATCGCAAGCCCAGGAACACATTTCACCAGTTCTTTCGATTTGGGTCCGGAAATAGCCCGGGTCCGCTATCTTCCCCATGACGAACTGGAAACCGAGGAGTTCTTCACTGGCGGCATGAGATTTGGTTTCGGCTACCACTATAATTTCCACAAAGAGCCTTAAGGCTTTTCCACGACAAAATAGTTCCTTTTGGGCATTTTTCCTAAGTTTACTGCTATACCGGCAAGCCTCTCCAAAAGGACAGTTTTGGCAAGGAGATCTCTTTCCCGGCTGGAAAGGAGCAGGCTCCCAGCCCTGCAGCTGTCCGGGCAGTAGAGGATGATTTTCCAGGCAGGGAGCACGCTCCTGGCATAGCCTGTGGCTGCCTCGAGGTATTCTCTGAAGCTGCAGCCCTCTTCTGCCTGCGACAGGTCCAAGACCACAAAGTGCGCAGCCTCTCCCAAAGCGCGGAAGTCCAGGGACCAATTCCTGTCCTTTTTTGGGTCTTCTTCTTTTCTTGCCGGCAGCTTGAGGTACAGCCAAAGGTTCCTGCCTGAGAGCTCAGAGGCCAGCCTGCTTACGAAATCCGCCAGGCGCCGCCTCAGCCTGCCCTCTCCCTCGTTGATCTCCAAAAGCAGTCCCTTTTGCCCATGGCGCTCAAGGCCCAAGCGGATCGCCTCAATTCTCTTGGGCCAAATCTTTTTTTCCGCCAAAAGCTCCCAATTCAGCGTCAGGGCTGCAAGGCAGCTCACATCTTGGCTCAGCAGCTCTTCTTTGCCTGTCCACAAAAGCCTCTCTCCCAGCTGCCAGCCCCAAAGGGCGATACTCGTGATCTCCCCTCTAGCTTTGGCATTGGGTTCAAGTTTGGGGTCCCAAAGGGCCAGCACTTTTCGCTGGGGTATGTAGATTCTTCCGCCTGGGTATTTTCTGCCCACCCGGTTCACTGCCCTGAGGCTGCCGGCTGCCAGCTGGTATTTGGCCTCTATACCTTCTATGCTCTGATCTTTAGTCAACTCCAGCGGGAATTGCAACAGGGGCAATTCCCGCTGAGCTAACAGCTCCCAAACCTTTTGGCCGGCAATGCCGTCCTGTTTGAGGCCGTACGTGCGTTGAAAGGCAAGGAGTGCCTCTTCAGTAAGAAAGCCAAATTTACCATCTATCGGGCCAGGTGAAAACCCCAATTTCCTCAGTGCCAGCTGCAGCTCTTGGACTTTTGGCCCTGAGTCTTGGAAGCGAACTAGTTTCTGCATTAAGAATCTCCCCTGGATTCCAGATCTGGCAGCTCGGAAATATCCAATAAACCTTCTCTGATGGCATACAGTGCGATCTGCGTACGGTGCGCAAGACCCAATTTTTTGCGGATTTTAGTGACGTAGTTTTTCACAGTTTTTTCGCCAATGAAGAGCTTTTTGCCGATCTGAACGTTTGTTAACCCTTGTGCAACAAGATAAAAGACCTCTTGTTCTCTAGGACTTAATTGGGGTATCTCCCGCCTCCCTCCCGATTGCTTTTCCACTGGATACCACACCTTTCAGTAGGGGTAAGGCAGGAAATTGCCTTTATGAATCTGCGCATATTAACCTATGCACATCCTTCAGCTTCTGCTACTGGAAATGGACATCTAGTTCCTTAAGCACCAAATCAATCCGATTGCAGATGGTGGCTTTGTCTGAACCTGCAAAGAGGAGGCCCACCGCTGCATTGTTTTCGTCCAACACCAGAGAACCGCTGTCTCCTCCCTGGCTCATGTTGCTGGTGACGATCTGGTTCTCGTACAAAGCAGTGTCCCGCTCGTCCACTTTCACCTGAATCACTGCATCTACTGCAATAACCTCTCCTTCTGTGAGGCCTGTGGTGCGGCCGCTTTTGCGGACCTTCATCCCAACTTGGGCCTGAGCTGTGCCTTTCACCTTGCCTATCCCCATAATTTCGTCTTTCAAGAGCTCTCTGTTCAGAGGTTTTGCCAAAGCGCAGTCAACAGTATTGGCTGTCCGCTGGTTTTTCAGGATCTCCACGCTGTAGTCGTGGCCTGAAAAACGTATGATCCCGTTGAGAAACTTCTCAACACTCTGGGCAATCTGACAATCCGGCCGGGCTGTCGCCCTGAACATGGGAATGAACTTCACAAGCACCCCAACCTGATCGCTGGCAGTGCCGCCGTCGTAGGGACCAGGCTGATAGATTGGATCTCCCACCTGAGCTCTTCCGTCTTTGCCTGAAGTGCTGTTGGCCAGCACGTGATTGTTGGAAAGAATCAACGGTTCTTTGGTTTTGTTGTCGTAAACCACAGCGCCCAAGGTTCCTGCCGTGATCTTGTAGTGGCCAATGCTCACCCCAGGCTGCATGGGCCTTGTGCGCTGGGTGCGCTCTCCCAGAAGCCTTACCTCGCCGATTGGAATTACGTCTGTCCGGATATCTCCTAAACTCTGAGGCACAGCCCCATCAGGCGGCAGCTCAGAGATGGGTACTTTCTCTTCAACGAAAACCACGACTGCTGGGCAATTTGTACATTGGTCTTTCACTACTTTCCTGCCAACGCCAACGCCGCAAACATAGGGAAGAGCCAAGAGCTTTTCTTGGAATTGATTTATAGATTTTTTCACCCGCTCCATTGCCCCTCATCTCCTTACAATAGGAACATTCTTTACCTATCATATGGCACACAGAGACAAAAGGAGACTATGCCCTTGGCAAATCCTGGCAGCTGTCGTGGACAAAAAAAGACCGAAGTTGATGAGGTCAACTTCGGTCCTGAAGCTGTTTTTTAATGCTCCTTGCTGTGTTTTTCGTCTTCAGCCTCTAACCGCCTGCTGGCAGAGCTCTGTGGGGGCAATCTCAGAGCGGGCGAAGGCTTTTAACCTCAACCTGAAGCTGAACTCCTCAGGGAGAAGTTCGTATTGGGGAAGCACGCCAGGGCCGCAGCTGTTGCTGCCGAGGCCATGGTGCTGGTGGTCCAGCTTGAGGAAGACCTGCTCGCGTTTGGGCAGATCCACAGTGTGCTTTGCCCTTTCCAGATCTTCCTGAGAGTAGTTATGGGCGCTGAAGTTCAAGTGGGGATCTCCTGCTGCAAAGAGGCCTACACCCCTCAAGTTCGTGATGGACACCCATTTTACATCAGTCCTGTTCCCGTTTTCCTGAGGATAGACGTATGGAGTATGGAGCTCTGACACCTCCTTGCTGTAGAGGCCGAACTTGTTGGCCAGCTTGCTGTCCCGATAGGACTCCCCAG
>LFTB01000130.1:4635-7590 GCA_001512905.1 Clostridia bacterium DTU084
TAAACTCCCCAGGCAGAACCAGCTCAAGGCCAATCCGCGGCAGAGAGGGCGGCAGCTTTCCGTGGGGTGTACCGCTTATCTCTACAATTACATCGCCTGTACCGCAGACCGTGTAGGCAATTTCGCAAAGAATGCTCCAGTCAAGGGCAGGGGGTGCAATCCGCACCTTGCTCAGAACTTTCACTTGATCTTCTGCCTGGTGCCAGGTGAAGTTCACAAGCCTCTCATGCAGTCTGTGGAGCCCGAACTTACGCCATTCTTCTACCAGGTACATATCGTTGTCTATGGGAGCCCGCCAGAAATTCAGCTTGGGACCTCGGGAAAGCAGCTCCAAACCTTTGTAATTCCATGCCTTGAGCCTGCCGTAGGCCTTATCAAAGCAGAGGGAAAAATCGCTGCCCTGGATCTCGAGAGTATTGCCTCTGTCAGCGCAGCTGAGGGGCCAGCTGGGTACGACCACAACCTCAGGCGCTTCTGCTGCCGGCAGGCGGAACTGGGCCCAGGCCAGCTCTAAGCCAGCTTCTGCCCAAAGGGTAGATTCTGCGAGGCGAAAGCTGAGATTCAAGAAAACGTCTGTTCCAGCAGGAACCTTCTCCGGCAGCGAATAGGGAATGACCACCTGTCCGCTCTGTCCAGGATCAATTTCAGGCAGCTGCAAGGCTCCTGACTGCACAACCCGGCCGTTTTCTTCCACGCTCCAGGATAGAGTCAGATGGCCCAGGGAGAGGAAATCATAGCGGTTGGTTATCTTAAAAGTCCCCGAGGCCAGATCCACCTCCTCAACCAATACCGGCTCCAGAACCTTTTTGTACTCAAAAAGGGCAGGTGAGGGCGTGCGGTCTGAGAAGACCAAGCCGTTGAGGATGAAATTGCCGTCGTGGATGTCTTCGCCAAAGTCTCCTCCGTAGGCAATGTATTCCCTGCCGTCTTCTGCCTGCTGCCTGATCCCCTGATCCACCCAGTCCCAGACGAAACCGCCCTGCAGGCGCCTGTGAGCATAGAAGGTTTCCCAGTACTCCTTAAGTCCTCCAGGACCGTTGCCCATGGCGTGGGCATACTCGCAGAGGATGTGGGGTTTAGGATTTGGCTCCTTGGCAAATTTCTCGAGATCTGCGATGGAGGAATACATGGTGCTGCCCACATCTGCTACTTTTATTTCCCTGTCGCCTTCGTAGTGGATGAGGCGTGTAGGATCGATTTGACGAGCCCTCTCTGCCATGGCCTCGTGGTTGCGGCCGAAACCGGATTCGTTCCCTAAAGACCACATGATGACGCAGGGACGGTTTTTGTCCCGCTCCACCATCCGCTCCATCCTGTCCACATAGGCAGCCTGCCATGCAGGATCGTCGCTGAGCCGCTCCCAGTCTCCCAAAGGTTGAAAACCGTGGCACTCGAGGTCTGCTTCGTCCATGACGTAAAAACCGTACTCGTCGCACAGCTCGTAGAACCTGGGATCGTTGGGGTAGTGGGCTGTGCGGATGGCATTGATGTTGTGCTGCTTCATCAGCTTCAAATCTTCTATTGTGGTCTCAATTGGCACTGCCTTGCCCAAATCAGGATGGTGCTCGTGGCGGTTGACACCCTTGAGCATAATGGGCACGCCGTTGACTAGCATATTGCCGTCTTTGATTTCAACGCTGCGGAAGCCAACCTTGCACGGAATCACCTCCAAAACCCCTCCAGATTTGTCTTTCAAGGTCAGGAGGAGGTTGTACAGGGCAGGGCTTTCTGCAGACCACTTTTTGGGCTTTTCGACAGGAATGGAAAAGCGCACTTTGCCCTCAGCCTCTGCTGCAACTTGGGCTTTCTGGGTGGCAGGTTCGACCACAGCGCTGCCGTCAGCATCCAAGAGGGCCAGCTCAAGGAGGCAGTCTTGCGCTTCTGAAAGCATGTTCTCGATCCATGCATCCACGATCAATGCAGCGTTCTCGTAGGCAGCATCCAGCTGCGTCTGGACGAAAAAGTCCCTCACTGAAAGCTGGGGCCTCGAGAGGAGGTAGACGTCCCGGAAGATCCCGCTGAGCCACCACATGTCCTGATCTTCCAGATAGGTACCGTCAGACCACTGATAGACCCGGACTGCCAAA
Organism: Clostridia bacterium DTU084; assembly: GCA_001512905.1. Classification (GTDB taxonomy): domain Bacteria; phylum Bacillota; class DTU084; order DTU084; family DTU084; genus DTU084. Next base: position 6,723 of record LFTB01000130.1, read on the forward strand.
AGGTTCTTGCCCGGCTGAACGAATGGGGTGATGTCAAATTCGGATGGGAGCCTGCTCCCTTTGCTGTAGCCCACTTCTTTGCCGTTGACCCAAACCTGGAAGGCGCTGTCCACACCTTCAAACCTGAGGTGAATTCTCTGCCCCTGCCACGAAGACGGAATTATGAACTCCCTGCGGTATGAGCCTGTGGGGTTGTCTGTGGGCACAAAAGGAGGATCCACAGGAAAAGGATAGTTTACGTTAGTATAATGGGGTTTTCCATATCCTTCCATCTGCCAGCTGGAGGGAACTTCAATATTATCCCAGAGGCTGTCGTCAAAGTCTATTTCCTGAAAGTCTGCCGGCGCGTGAGCTGGCGTTGGCGCGTAGTGAAATTTCCAAACTCCATTTAAAAGCTGAAATCTACTGGACAGCCCGCGGCTGTAGCTGAGCGCAGTCTGGGGGTCGCTGTAAGGAATAAAATATGCTCTGGCCTTTAGACGGTTTTGCGCTAGAATTTTGTAGTTCTCCCAAAGTTTCTCCATTTTATTCCTCCTCAACAAGTTTAATGGTCTCTGCCAGGTTAAACTTTCAGCTGGTCCCGGCAAAAGCTCTCAACGTAATTTTTAATGTTGTTCACGCTTTCATATTCGAAAGTCCCTGGCGGCAGAGAAGTGGTATTTATAAAGTGGCGGTCATCTCTGAAAGCTGCCTGGAGAATTGCCAGGCCCTTATGTCGGATGCTGGGATTTTTGCTGATGATCTTTGTCAGGGCAATGGCCGCTTGAGAGATAATCTGGAAGTAAACTTCGTTGAAATTTCTGTTGCTGTTGAACGAATTTAAAACGGCGCATTCCCCACCCAATACGGAGTATGGGTGGGGTTAGCC
>LFTB01000060.1 GCA_001512905.1 Clostridia bacterium DTU084
CCGAAGACTGGCAGCAGCAAGAAGACCACAATCCCGCCCAAAATAAAGGAAATGCTGTTGGCAGTGGCGCTGCCCAACCGCTGGGCGTAGCCCCTTCCCAAATATGTATAAAGGCCGAAGACAGCTGCTGAAAGGAGGGCAAAGACTGGCCCCTGCCAATTGTCGAGGCTCGCAGGTCCGGCGATGAGGAAAACCCCCAGAAAACCGATTAGCAGACCTATGATTTCTTTTTTTGTCAGCTTGTCCCCTGCCAGTGCTGCAACTATGCCAACAAACAGGGGATTGGTGGAAAAAAGGATAGCTGCCACAGACGCCTGGGTATAGGATAAAGACAGCTGCAAAAGCCCCATGGCGAGGCCAACGTTGAGCACTCCCAAGAAAAACAAGCCCCACCAATCTTTAGAATCCGATGGCAATTTCGCAAAAGGCAGGAGCACAATTCCTCCCAGGGTAAAGCGAAAAGCGCAGACGAAAAGGGGGTGCATCCCGCCTGCCAAAGTGCTGCCCACGATTTCGTAAGTGCTGAAAAATAGAATTGTCAATGCCAGCCATAAATATCCTTTAACTTCTTTTGTCATACTCGTCCGTTACAGAAAACTCATTTGAATTTGCGAAGTTCTAATCTGCTGAAGTTTTTCTATAACGGATCCACCTCCTTTTTGTTTTTATTCAACCCATCTTTCTGGGCTTTTTCGCTGTATTCCCTCTTTGACAGCTCCAAGGGTCTTTTCTGGTGAACTCTGCTGCAAAAGATCCTTAGCTCTGATCCTAAAACAAATTTGTTCCAAAATCAAGAGTGTTGAACATTACTGATCAGCGTTGCTGTTTGCGATGTGCAGGGTACGGGTGGGGTAGGCAAACTTGATGTCCATTTCCTCTGCGATGGTCAAAATTCCCAGATTGATTTCGTGCACCACCTCCAGATATTCCTTCCAGACTATGGAGCGGGTGAAGCAGTAGACGAAAACATCCAGGGAACTCTCGCCAAAGGCGTTGAAATAGACGAAAATCATGTCCGGATGGATGCCGGGGTGGTTTTTGATAAACTCCCTCAGGCGCTGGATGAACTGATCAAGTTTTTCCGGCGGCGTTTCAACAGCCACTTTGAAAGAGAAAGTGTAGCGGCGCTTGCCCATCCTGGACCAGTTTGTAATCACGTCCCCTGCCAAAGTGCTGTTGGGAACTGTCACCTGCGCTTGGGCGAAGGTGCGAATTTTGGTGCTGCGGATGCCCAGCTCCTCTACCATCCCCTCTACCGGCCCTGAAACGATCCAGTCCCCTACCCCAAAAGGCCGCTCGAACATAAGCGTCAAGCCGCCAA
>LFTB01000058.1:0-9319 GCA_001512905.1 Clostridia bacterium DTU084
AACCAAGGCTCAGGTCAAAGAGATTGCAGAGCTGAAGATGCCAGACCTGAACGCAACAACCGTCGAGGCAGCTATACGGATGATCGAGGGCACAGCTCGCAGCATGGGAATAGTTGTAGAAGGATAATTAAATTGTGGGAGGCTACAAGGCCGAACGTACCACAGGAGGGATTTAGATGGCAAAGAGAGGAAAAAGGTATCAGGAGCTGGTGAAGGATTTCAACCGAGAAACCTTTTACGAACCAGCAGAAGCGCTGGCCATAGTGAAAGAAAAGGCCAACGCCAAATTCGATGAAACAGTTGAAGTAGCAGTTCGTTTGGGTGTGGATCCGAGACATGCTGACCAGCAGGTCCGGGGAACAGTGGTTCTGCCCCACGGTACTGGACGGCAAGTCCGAGTGCTGGTTTTCGCAAAAGGCGAAAAAGCCAAAGAAGCAGAAGCTGCAGGAGCAGACTTCGTGGGAGCAGAAGATTTAGCCGAAAAGATTCAGGGCGGCTGGACAGATTTCGATGTAGCAGTTGCCACCCCTGACATGATGGGCGTCGTTGGGAGACTTGGTAGAATTTTAGGACCCAGAGGTTTAATGCCAAACCCCAAAACCGGCACAGTTACAATGGAGATTGAGAAAGCGGTACGGGAAATCAAAGCAGGTAAAGTTGAGTACAGAGTGGACAAGGCTGCTATAGTTCACGTGGGAATTGGCAAAGCATCCTTTTCTCTGGAACAACTGCAGGACAACTTCCGGACCCTGATGGACGCGATTGTGAAAGCAAAGCCCCCCGCAGCAAAAGGAACCTATTTGAGGAAGATAGTTCTCTCTTCAACCATGGGACCTGGCGTACGGGTTAATCCTAACTCAATCTTTGATTAGGAAATAGAATATTGCCAGAGACAGCAGGCGGAGCTCGCTCCTTAATCTGTACCTGCCGAGGCAGCTAAAGACCATAATTTCATTATGGGATTAGTGTGCCTTGATCTGGTGATCAGGGCATTTTTGTTATAGGAAGGGGGAGAAGGATGGCTAGACCCGAAAAAGTGGCAGTAGTCGAGGAAATAGCTGAGAAACTATCCAAAAGCCAACTGGCGGTCCTCACAGATTACCGCGGCCTCAACGTGAAAGACATCACAGAACTCCGGAAAAAGCTCAGAGAAGCAGGGGTCGAGTATAAAGTGGTCAAGAACACCTTGACAACTTTGGCAGCCCGCAAGCTCGAGCTCACAGATCTTGAGCCGCACCTTGTGGGACCCACTGCTGTAGCTTTTGGCTACGACGATCCAGTAGCACCTGCCAAGATCTTAAGCGACTTTGCCCAAGAGCATAAAGAGCTTGAGCTGAAGGTGGGAGTGCTGGAAGGCAAGGTAATCGATGCTGAAGCGCTAAATGATTTAGCCAAGCTGCCAAATCGGGAAGTGCTATTGGCAATGCTGCTAGGCGCAATGCAAGGACCTATTGGCGGCTTTGCCCGGGTGCTTGCAGGGCCCATCACAGGTTTTGTGAGAGTGCTTGATCAAATCAGAGAACAAAAAGAACAAGCTTAAAAAGGAGGATTTTTAAAATGACTAGAGAAGAACTTATTGAAGCGATAAGCAATATGACAGTTTTAGAGCTGTCAGAGTTAGTGAAGGAATTAGAGGAGAAGTTCGGTGTCAGCGCAGCAGCACCTGTGGCAGTTGCAGCCGCTCCTGCAGCAGCCGGCGCTGCTCCAGCAGAGGAAGAGAAGACATCCTTTGACGTAGTTCTCACCTCAGCAGGCGACAAGAAGGTTCAGGTAATCAAGGCTGTCCGCGAGATCACCGCTTTAGGCTTGAAAGAAGCCAAAGAGCTGGTAGACAGCGCACCAAAGCCAATTAAGGAAGGCGTCAGCAAAGACGAGGCCGAGCAAATCAAGGCCAAGATCGAAGAGGCCGGCGGCTCTGTAGAGCTGAAGTAGCATGGAAGCGGCCGGCGGCCGCTTCCTTTGGTATAATCCCTGCTCCAGTCCGAAGAGCTGGAGCCTAAGGCCATAGGGAGGAGGTGAGCGCAGTGCGCGCTTATGAGTTGATGTACATTCTTTCCCCTAATTTGGAAGAGGAAGCCATCGCTGACCTCGTTGCCAGGTTCGAAGGCATCATCACCTCCGGCGGAGGCGAGATAGAGAAAACCGAACAATTGGGCAAGAGGCGGCTGGCTTACGAAATTCAGGGCTATCAGGAAGGCTTCTACGTTCTGACTAACTTCAAAAGCCCTGTAGAAACCGCCCAAGAGCTTGATAGAATCATCAAAATTACTGACAACGTGCTCCGCTATTTAATTATTAAGATAGAGGAGTAAAAGGAGGGTTTGCAGTGCTCAACCGCGTGGTGTTGATTGGCAGATTGACAGCTGATCCCCAATTGCGCTACACGCAAAACGGGACCGCTGTTACAACATTTACCCTGGCTGTACAGCGCAACTTCGCAAACCAACAGGGTGAGCGGGAAGCAGATTTTATTGACATCGTTGCCTGGAGAAAACTAGCCGAGCTGTGTGCTAATTTTCTATCCAAAGGACGACTGACTGCGGTTGAAGGCAGACTGCAGATCCGATCCTACGAAGCTCAAGACGGCACCAGACGCAGGGTTGCAGAAGTGGTTGCAGACAACGTCCAGTTCCTCGACAGGGGAGCCAGCCAGGCCAGCACCCTGCCAGAAGATGACTTCAGCGAGCTAGGCGGACCACCAGATGAAGAGGATATTCCATTTTAGGGAGGAGGATGTTCTTTGAGCGGCAGACGCGAAAGACGTAAGGGTCGGAAGAAAGTCTGTTCCTTCTGCGTGGATAAAGTGGAGCAGATTGATTATAAAGACAGTGGCAGACTGCGCCGCTATATAACAGAGCGGGGCAAAATACTACCAAGACGGATTACTGGCAATTGTGCTAAGCATCAAAGGCAACTGACGGTTTCTATAAAAAGAGCACGTTACCTTGCCCTGTTGCCATACACCATAGACTAAGCAGAAGGGCCCCCACGGGCTCTTCTTTTTTTCCTCTTCTCAAGAACCCAAAGCCCAGGATTTGTCGGCAGCTGTGAGAAGGAATACAAAGGCTGTGGGAGAAGTATTAAAGGTGAGGTGAGTGAAAATGACCCTTGCTAAGCAAGAAATCGATGTTGCGAGAAAAGTTAAAGCAATCGAATATTTGAAAGCGCAACTGGTGGGCAACGGTGCCCAGGTTTTGTTTTCGCTCCTCGAGGGCGAAGAACAAGAGATCCTCGCCTCCCTTGCGGATTTAATGCTTACTGGCTTCATCCTGGCCAAACGCTGCGGTGTGGATTTTGCGCAGCTGGACAGGCAGCTTTTGGCCAAAGCCCGGGAGCATGCCCAGAGCAGAGGAGAGCTTGAGAAGTGGTACGGCGACTATTCCAGCCTCGTCCGCTATCTCTTGGAGCGCAGCGGGCAGATAGGAGAGGGGAAAATACTTTGAAAGTCAGATCCATAACCCGAGGGGCTCTTTTGGCTGCGCTTACCGTGGTGATGGCCTTAATCGGCACTTTACCCATGGGCGGCTTGATTCTGCTTTTCCTTCCATTGCCTCTGATCATCCTCACCTACGAGCATGGTCTGAGAAGCGCTGTCCTCGCTCTTGCGGTGGCAGCTATTCTGCTGGGCTTTTTGGGTCATCCCTCTCTGGCCTTGACAGTTTTCCTTCTCGATGGGTTAGTTGGGATTGTGATGGGCAGCGCCATGCAGAGGGGCGAGCCAGCCTGGCGCCTGTTTGGGCAGGCTCTTTTGGCTGGTGCTGTTGGCCTCTGTTCCATGTGGCTTTTGTCTAAACTCCTTTTCAGGCAAGACGTTTTTGTCTTGACGATGCAAGGATTCGAGGCAGCCATCACTGAGGCTTTCAAATTTTATCAGGGCTTGCCCCTTGCTGCAGAGCAGCTGGAGCTTGTGAAGCAAATGCAGGAGGCAATGCTGCAGCTGGTTGAACTTGCCATCCCCTCGCTGATCCTCATGTCCATTTTGCTGTCGCTGTTTGTGAACTTTCAGGCTAGCAGGAAAATCATCGCCCTTCAAGGGGGTTCTGTGGCAGGCCTGCCGCCATTTGCCAGCTGGCGCCTGCCCTGGTATTTGGTATGGTTTTTCATTGCAGCCCTGCTGTTAGGTGGCGCAGGTGAGAGCTTGTTCCAAAAGGTAAACTTTAATATCTATATTCTCATGATGTTCCTCTATGTTTTGCAGGGCTTGGCTGTGGCAGCACATTTAGTGGGCCGCGGCAGCTTATCCCGCTTTTGGCAGGGAATAATCCTGGCTCTGGCCTTTCTGTTTTTCAGTCAAATTCTTTTCTTTGTAGGACTTTTTGACACGTGGTTCGATTTCAGGAAACTGGATCGGGCAAAAAGGGGTGAGTGACTTGCAGGTAATCTTGAAGGAAGATGTGAAAAAGCTGGGCAAAAAAGGGGATTTGGTAAATGTCGCCGAAGGCTACGCCCGCAACTTCCTTTTCCCTAGGAATTTAGCAGTGGAAGCTACTGGCGGCAATCTTAAATCCTTGAAACAGGAAAAGGAAGCAGAGCGCCAGCGCCAAGCCCGGGAAGAGGAAGCTGCGAAAAAAGTAGCTGCCAAGCTTAACGGCGCAAACCTTGAGCTGGCGGTAAAAGTAGGAGAGGCAGGGAGATTGTTCGGCTCTGTCACAGCAAAGGACATTTCAGATGCACTCAAAAAACAGCTGAAGCTTAAAGTTGAGAAGAAGAAAATAGATCTGGGCGAACCCCTTAAAACCCTTGGCTCCCACCAGGTTGGGGTTAAATTGTACCCTGGAGTCGAAGCGAAATTGACCGTGACTCTCANNCCGAAAAAAACCCAGAGGGTGGAGAAAAGTCAGCTTTTCCGGCAGGTATCAGCCCTTTACTCCATTATGGTTAACCTCTACGGCTCTGATCAGTTAATCCTAAAAGCAGGCAAGTTGGAAGCAGTGGAGCTCCTCCGCTCCGGGGATCTCGCCAAGCGCGTCTTAGGTTTGGAGCGGGTGGTCTTCGAAGACCCGACCATCAACCGGCTGCCTACTGAACAGCAGATCCCGGAGATCTTAAGCGAGATCGAGGAGGAGCTGGCAGAGCTGGTAGCAAGGCGCACTGTAGAGGACAAGATCGAGCGCAAAGTGGCAGAGAAGATGCAGGACCGCCACGAAGAATACGTTCGGGATCTGAAGCTGCAGCTCCTCAAAGAAGAGGCTGGAGCAGAGAACCCGCAGACTGAAAAGAAATACGCTGACCTGGAGAAACTTGAAAAGAAGAGGCTTTCTAAAAGCGCCTTGGAGATCCTGCGGCCCAGCTGTCTTGAGGAAGTGATCGGCCAGGAGCGTGCAATCAAGTCTCTCCTCGCCAAAATCGCCTCGCCATATCCTCAGCACGTAATCCTCTACGGTCCTCCCGGGGTGGGGAAGACCACTGTAGCGAGGCTGGTGCTGGAAGAGGCCAAAAAGCTCAAATATACACCCTTTGCAGCTGATGCCAATTTTGTGGAGGTAGACGGCGCTACCCTGCGCTGGGATCCGAGAGAGGTAAGCAACCCCCTTTTAGGCTCAGTCCACGATCCCATCTACCAAGGTGCCAGGCGAGACTTGGCAGACGGCAGCGTGCCCGAGCCGAAGCTGGGCCTTGTGACTGAAGCCAGCGGCGGTGTCCTCTTTATCGACGAGATCGGAGAGATGGATCCCCTGCTGCAGACCAAACTCCTAAAGGTTTTGGAAGACAAAAGGGTTACCTTCGAGTCCTCATACTACGATCCGGACGATCCGAACGTGCCGAAGTATATCAAGCGCTTATTCGAGGAAGGAGCGCCTGCAGATTTCATTCTCATAGGCGCCACAACCCGGGAGCCTGAAGAATTGAATCCAGCCTTGCGCTCCAGATGCACCGAAGTCTATTTTGAGCCTTTGACACCAGCGGACATTCAAAAGATAATTCATCAGGCTGCTAGCAAGCTGGGGGTGAAGTTGGCTCATGGAGTAGCGAAGCTGATCAGCGAATACACCACCGAAGGCAGGAAAGCCACCAACATCCTGGCCGATGCCTACGGGATAGCATTGTACAAGAACCCCCATGCCCGAGAGGTAGAGCTTACAGCAGACGATCTCAAAGAAGTGATTCAGCTGGGCAGGCTCTCTCCTGCCGTCCTGACCCGTGCTTCCCATACTGCGGAGATAGGGAGAATCTTCGGGCTTGGGGTAAGCAACTTCATGGGCTCTCTTTTGGAAATAGAGGCAGTGGCCTTCCCAGCCAAAGAGAAAGGGCAGGGAAAACTTCGCTTTAACGAAACTGCAGGCAGTATGGCAAAAGATTCAGTGTTCAATGCTGCGTCTGTAGTGAGAAGGCTCACTGGCGAGGATTTGGGAGAATACGACATTCATGTAAACGTAGTCGGCGGGGGAATGATCGACGGTCCGTCTGCGGGCCTTGCCATTCTGCTCGCCATCACCAGCAGCATTCTAGAGCGACCGATTTGGCAGGACGTAGCAGTTACAGGCGAGGTTTCCATCCGCGGCAAGGTAAAGGCTGTGGGAGGGATTCCAGAGAAAATCTACGGCGCCAAGCAGGGAGAAATCAGAAGAGTTTTGGTGCCTAAAGATAACATTCTAGATGTTCCTGCCGGCTCCGGGCTTGAGGTAGTACCTGTAGAGACGGTAGAAGAAGCGCTGGAGTACGCTTTTGTCAAGGAAGAGAAAAGCCTGCCAAAAGTGCACTCTCCGCAAATTAAAGGGATTGGCCAGGCCTAGCCCTGGCCTTTTCCTTGCAGAAAAAGATTTTGGGGTGATAATTAATGGCAGCAGTAGCTGTTGTAGGTGCCCAGTGGGGCGATGAAGGCAAGGGGAAGATCATCGATCTGCTGGCGCAGGAAGCCGATGTGGTAGCTCGCTATCAGGGAGGAAATAACGCAGGGCACACTGTGGTGGTAGATGGAAAGACTTACAAGCTTCATTTGATCCCTTCCGGCATCCTCTACCCAGGCACACAGTGCATTATCGGCAACGGAGTTGTCATCGATCCCTTTGTGCTCTGGGATGAAATGGAAAACCTGGTGCAGCAGGGTGTGGACATCAGCGGTTTAAAGCTGAGCGAGAACGCACATCTGATTATGCCCTATCACCGGGTTTTAGACAAACTCGAGGAAGCCCACCGCGGGGACAAAAAAATCGGCACCACAGGCCGGGGAATTGGCCCTGCTTATGTGGATAAGGTAGGGAGAATAGGCATCCGCCTGGGAGACATCTTGGATGAAGCTTTCCTCACAGAGCTTTTAGAGGTGATTCTGCCGCAGAAAAACAAGGAAATCCAGTTCTACGGCGGAGAGCCTCTGGAACTTGGAAAAATTGTGGAGGATTATTTCCAAATAGGGCAAAAGCTAGCTCCCTACATCACAGATACTTCCAGGCTCTTGAATGAAGCCATCGACGTGGGGCGCAAGGTGCTCCTGGAAGGAGCGCAGGGGACGCTTCTAGATATCGATCACGGCACATACCCCTATGTGACCTCGTCCTCTCCAATTGCCGGCGGGGCAACAATCGGCCTGGGAATCGGACCTACCAAGATCAAAAAGGTGGTAGGAGTTGTTAAGGCCTACACAACCAGAGTAGGAGAGGGCCCCTTCCCTACAGAGCTCCACGACGAAGACGGCGAAGCTCTGCGGAACATAGGGGCTGAATTCGGCACCACAACAGGCAGGCCCAGGCGCTGCGGCTGGTTTGACTCAGTGATGGTGCGCTATGCAGTACGGGTAAATGGTCTTGATACCTTGGCCATCACGAAACTAGATGTACTGGATCAGCTGCCAAAGATCAAGATCTGCGTAGGCTACAAGCTGCCAGATTCCGATGAAGTGCTGACAGAATTTCCAACCAGGCTCAACGTCCTTGCCAAGTGCACTCCTGTCTACGAAGAATTGGACGGCTGGCAGGAAGATACCACAAGTGCGAAACACCTGGAAGATCTGCCTATGGCAGCCAGAAGGTATCTGGCGCGGATTTCAGAGCTTGTGGGCTCTGAGATCAGCATCGTTTCTGTAGGCAGCGACAGAAGAGCCAGCTTGAAGTTGAACTCCATTTTCTAAGAAAAAGGGCCCACCCGGGCCCTTTACTGATCATAGTAGCTTTACTTTTGGTCCGAAATCCACTTTAAAATCGGTGCGAAAGTAAAGTGAGATGGTGTGCATGGACTCAATGGATGCTGCCGTGAAGCTGGTTGCGGAAAACAGTGGCTCTTTCCGTACAGCCGATGCCCTCAAAGCAGGCTTATTCAAAACCACCCTCTCCAATCTCGTCAAGAAAGGCAAGCTATAGGGTTCGCCCATGGCCAGTACATCCTGCCGGAGGCTTTCCCTGATGAGCTGTACCTTTGGCAGCAGCGTACAGGCAAAATGATCTATTTACACGAAACTGCCTTGTTCCTGCACGATATCTCAGAGAGGACACCGCCTAAGCTGACTGCAACGGTCCCGAGCACTCTTGCAGGCAGGGTTAAAGTGTATTATGGCAAACCTGACCTGTTCGAGCTCGGTGCGGTTTTGCTTACTTCCAAGCTGGGGCATCAGGTGAGGGCATCCGGAGCGGACAATTCTCGACATCCTCCGAAGCAGGAGCCGGGTGGACGCTCAGCTTATCTTTGCGGCGTTGAAACTGTATACTTTTTTCATGCTCCGGATTTCAATAAACTCAGAGAATACGCAGAGGCTTTCTGCCTGACAGGGGTGCTTAGGACCTGGTTGGGTGTGCTTATGGGATGAATGAGTAAGCAGGGTCGAATGTGTAGGGAACTTGCAAACTATAGAAGGGATTAAATGAGGGCTCTTCTTTCAGCTGATTGAAGATCCCTCTTTTTCGTTTTGAGGCAATTTATGCCCTCTTGTACAGAAAGGAAAGGCCCAAAAGGCCCAAGGAAACAAGCACTGTGCTGCCCCCTGGTGCCAAATTGAAGGCAGCTGCAAGAAGAAGCCCCAAGATCACAGAGATCATCCCGGTTAGGGAGGCAATGATAAGGAAATTGCGGAAACTGCTTGCGAGCCTCATTCCCACTGCTACAGGAATCACCATCAGCGATGAAATAAGAAGCACTCCCACCATCCGCATGGCCAAAGCCACTGTAAAAGCCGCAAGCAGCATTACCATCCCATTGAGCTTTGCCACAGGCAGACCTCTTGCTTTGGCAGCTTCCTCGTCAAAGGTGATGGCCAAAAGGGGCTTGTAAAAGTAGCGGATTGCAAGAAGTTCCACAGCCCCTAAGATCCAGATGAGCACCAAATCAAGTTTTGTCACAGCGAGGATGTTTCCGAACAGAAAGCCGAAGAGATCCAAGGAATTGAGGTTTC
>LFTB01000058.1:9462-9650 GCA_001512905.1 Clostridia bacterium DTU084
CAGAGGGGATAGATACCTGTTAGCAGCGCCAGGGCAACTCCCGCAAGGGCCACATGGGAGAGAGTGTCTGCGATGAGGGTCATGTTTTTTAAAACCAAAAAAGAACCCATCAAGGGACAAATCAGCCCCACCATTACCCCTGCAAGGAGCGCTCTTTGCATGAAACCGTAACTTAACCAGCTCATTGT
>LFTB01000005.1 GCA_001512905.1 Clostridia bacterium DTU084
CCGCGCCTTCCAAAACCATCACTGTCGTTAATCAGCAGTGAAAAACCTATGCTTCACAGCAGCAAGGAAGCTGGTCCTAGTCCTGACGATCCCGTAATAGCCTTGAGCCAAGTTCACTGCAAAAGTCAGCTCTGCAGTGTCGGTGGCTTTGATTTCTTGGGGAACGGCGATTGAAACCTTCTGCGTCGTCAACGGTTGCAACCCACTGAAAGAGATGGGCTAAATGCTATCAACCAGGGAAATGGGCTCTCGCAGTGTTAATGAGCTTAGAGTTAGGACACTGAATAAAACGCGAATAGTATTTGGTTGAAAGTAATAGGTCGTAATATTCGTCAGCTGTTGCGTTACTTCGCCGGTGACTTCAAGTGAAAATGCAGAAAGGGTAGTTCTAGGCTTTGCAATAGCTTGATGGATAAAAAGCCCAAATCGGGGTCAACAAACAGACTTTTAGTGAGTATAACACTATAGCAGATCCGATTTCGGTTGTTTTATAGATGGCAACGGCTCATCTTTAGGTCAATTGTTCAAATTTACCTGCCTCAAAATCTGAGTTTGTGCAGTGGAATCCATAGTTTAGTAATGAACAGGCAAACGCAACAGCTAGGCGTCTTGAATGAGACTTTGCACATTAAACCAAAAGCTTGTTGTACCAAATCTCAAAAGGGCAAAAGAAAACCATCGGCTAACTCCGAAAATCAGACTGCCAAGCAATATACGGAGTAAAGCCGATGGTTCGGTATAGATCAAGCCTATAAATTATTGTCAGAACAAGATCCTATCCATGCTTAAAGATCAGAAGCAATTTTAAAAAGTTAATGATGTTTGGCAGCGCTTATGGTGATCAAGCAGCAGAGCACGGAACAGGCACGATGCCGTCAAGAAACATCCGCGATCACTTGAAAGGGAACGGGACAATGCCCACGGGCCTTGCCCAGGCAGCACCTGCCCCGCAAAGTGCCACAGGGGGACCTATATATAAAAATTCTGTTTTGGGAGCTGCGGCCAGATTCAAGTTTTCGGCTATCCAAATCCCTGCACCCAAAAGGCACTTGTGAGCGGGCAGTTCCGTGCTATCTAGGGGATCTATGCTGGCGCTTTGCGTCCCCACCCCTTTCACCTTGCCTGCCAAAAACGCTGCTCCTTCCTCGGTCAGCCAGATCTCTGAGGAAGAAGCCAAAAGGATGACCTCAAGCTGCGGCATCCGGGCAAGTTCCTCCGGACCAATTCCGCCTGCGCCCCGGAGCACCTGTGCTCTGCCTACGAATGCCTCTGCCGGCACTTCATCAACAGTCTTTCCGGACAGGAACAGGTGCCGGGGCAGATCCACATGGGTGCCAGCGTGGCTGCCGGCAGAAAACAGCTCCAGCTGGTAGCCATCTTCATCGATGGTCTTGATCGCTTCTATGTGAACCGGCGGATCGCCGGGGAACTGGGCCGGGCCCGGGTACAGCTTTTGCGCAAGATCGTAGACCTTCATTTAACCCACCTCAAGGCGAATTCTGCTGCCTCTGCCCAAAGGCTCTGCAGGTTCCACGTAGAGCCTGCGGGGCAGACGCTGGCGCAATTCCGCAACGTGGCTGATCACGCCGATGGTCATCTGGTCCTGCTGCAGCATTTCCAAAGCAGTGATCACTGTTTCCAGAAGCTCAGGATCCAAAGTGCCGAACCCCTCGTCCAGGAAAAAGAACTCGAGGGGGTATTTACCCCGCAGCTGAATGTGGCTCGAGAGGGCCAGGGCTAACGCCAGAGAGGCTAAAAAGGTTTCCCCGCCAGAGAGTGTGTTCACAGTCCGCGAGATGCTGCCGCTGAAGTGGTCAATGATCTCAAAGCTGCAGTCTTCCCCAATTTTAAGAGCATAGTGGCCGCCGGAGAGGCGCATGAGCCTGTCTGTTGCGTCTTGAGCGATGGCTTCAAGCTGTTCTTCGGCGAGAAAGTCCACAAACACGTTGCCCCGCAAGACTGTCTGCAGGCTCTCCAGCCTCTCTGCTTTCTGGGCCAACTCCTTCCGCTCCTCTTCCAGTTCCTGCCACCTGTGGTGCTTGCCCTGCAGCTGGCGGTAATTCTCCTGAGCTGCCCCAAGCTGCGAAAGGGCTTCATCGGATTTGGCTTTGGCCTCATTGTACAGCCCTTCGATCTTTGAGTACTCCTCTTCAGAAAGAGGGCTTATGATTGCCTCTTGAAGCCTCTTTTCCTCCTGGGAGAGGAGCTTGCCTTCTTGCTTGAAATCCTCAAGCTCCTTGCGCAGCCTTTCCCTTTCTTCCTGTGTCCGCAGGGCAGAAGCCACAGCCGCCCGGGAGGGAAAGCCGGTTTTCGCAAGGCTCAGGGACAATTCCTGCTCAAGATCCTCAAGGCGCTTTTCGGTGCCGGATAACCCTTCCCTTGCCCGAAGCACTTCGTCTTTTGCCTCTTGCAGCTTCTCTTTCAGGGCTTCAGCCTTTTTGCTGCTTGCTTCCTGCTGCTCTTTAAGCTTCTTGAAGCTCTCTTTCAGCTGCTCTGTGAGGTGCCGGGCAGGCTGGCCGGAGGTGATCCTGTCCAGCTTCTCCTCCAGGCTCTTGTGTTTTTCCTCTTTTTCCTCCAGCTGTGCCTCCAGCTTTGCCAGCTTCACCTTCGCTGCATCCAGCTCCTCGGCTGCTGCCTCTGCCTTTTCCGCTATCGTTTTTAGGTCCTGATTTATTACTTGCTTCTTTTTCTCCAGTTCCTCCCTTTTCCGATCCCACAGAGCCAGCTCCCTGACCCGGTTTGTAAGCTCTTGCGGGCTCATATCTCCTGCAAGTTCAGCAAACCCCTTCTCTGCAGCTGCAAGCTGCGCTTCTGCGCCTGCGAGCTCCTCTTCACTCCTTACGAGGTTCTCCCTTGCTCCCTCAGCTTTGGCAGCCAGGGCTGCCTCCCCTCTTTTCCGCTCTGCAAGGGCATCCTTTTTCTCAGCAAGTTCTGCCTCAAGCCTCTCCTGTTCTTCCTGCCACCAGGCAGCTTGCCTTTTCAGCTCTTCATAGGCTGCCTCGCGCCTTTTCAGCTCCCCTGGCAAATCCTCTACCGCCTGCCAGACCTCTGGGAGCTTCTGCTGCTCTGAAGAGACTTTCTCTGCAAGCTCTGCGAGCTGCCGGTCGATCTCTGAAATGCTTTCGCCTGCAGCTTTCAGCTGCATCTCACATGCCACCCGCTGCTCCCTGAGCTCTCCAAGGCCTCTTTCCGCCTTTTCGATCTCCTGGGTATGGTCTTCAAACTCTGCAGCCCTCTGCGGTGCAGGATGGTGGGAAGAGCCGCAGACAGGACAGGGCTTTCCCTCTTCAAGGCGCAGGGCGAGCCTTGCTGCAAGGCTCGCTTCCTCTGCTTGGGCTTGGGCTGCCTTGAGCTCTGCCAATTTCCTTTCCCTTTGGGCCAGTTCTCCTGCCAGCTTCTCCAGCTGGGCCCTGCTTTGAACCTCAGCTCTAACCTCCTTCTCCCGCTTTGCCTCAAGTTCCCTGCGCTGTCCTGCCAGGTGCCCAAGGGAGGAAGCAATGGTGCGGACCTGTGCCAGTTCCTCGCCCTGGCTAGACAGCTCGCCCGGGCTTGCCGGCTGCTTTTCTGCGTGTTCTCCAGCCTCGGCCACAAGAGCTTGGTATTCTCTCTCTGCCTTTTGGACAAGCTCTCTGGCCTCCGCTAAGCTCTTTTCAGCATCCTCCAGGGATGCAAGCTGCACCCTGTGTTTTGCTGCAGCTTCTTGCCTTGTTTTTTCCTGGTGCTTTAATGTCTGCAGGGAACTGCTGGCCTTGTTCAGCCGCTCCCGCTCCTGTGCGCTGACAGTGAGCTGGACAAGGTCTCTTTCCAGCCCTGCGAGCTCTTCTTCCAAATCAGTCTTTTTCTGGCCAAAGACAGTGCGGTCTCTTTGAAAATTCGCTATCTTCGCACTCAGGCTGCCCTCTTCTTCCCTCAGGTCTTTGATTTCTTCCTCCAATTGTGCCTTTTCTTCTTCCAGCACCAAGGCCTCCTCAAGCTCTCCGAGCCTGCGGAAGTATACCGGCTCTTCAGCTGAAAGCTTCTCGGCAATGTCAGCTGCTGCCTGTTGGGCTTTTTGTGCCTCCTCTTCCATCCCTGCGGCTTTTGCTTCCGCCTCCTGAACCTTCTTTTGGTCCTCTGAAACTTGCCGGCTGACAGCTTCCCATTCCCGCAGCACGTAGCGCAGGGGCTCTGCCTTCTCGCTCGCAGCAAGCTCCTCGGATACCTTTTCCAGCTCAGGCTCCCGGGCTTTGTGGGCCTCTATTTTTCTCTGTACTTCCGCAAGTTCCCTTTGAAGAGCCAGCTGTTTTCTAGCATCTTCAAAAATTTGGCTGGCTTTCTGCAGCTCTCTACCTGCAGCCTCAGCTAAAGCTGCTGCTTCCTCCTGTTGCTTTTTGGCAGCAGCAAGGGCTTCCTCTGATGCATCGCCTAAAGCCTCCTGCTGGAGAACAGTCTGGTCTAAGAGGATTTTGGTTTCGCTGAATTTTCTGTTGACCCGCTCAGTAAGCTGCCTGCCGTAGGCGGAAAGGCCGAAGAGCCGCTCCAGCATATCCCGGCGCTCCCTGCCTGTGAGGGTTAGGAATTCAGCGAATTTGCCCTGGGGCAGGACAACAGCCCGGGTAAAATCGTTTACGTCCAAACCAATGAGTTCTTCCACTTGGGCTGTAACGTGCCTGTCTGCAAGAACCCTGCTTTCATCTCCACTCTCTTCAATCAGCCTCGCCCCTGTCTGGGAAATTTCGCCGCTTCTGCTGCGGCGGTATGCCCGCTCCACCCGGAAGAGGCGCCCGCCCAGGGAAAAGGCAAAGCTTACGTTAAGCTTGTCTGAATTGGTGTTCATAATCCCTTGAATGGTGCCGCCGGCCCGCTCAACCCTGCCGTAAAGGGCCAGGGTGATGGCGTCCAAAATGGTGGATTTGCCGCTGCCTGTGGGGCCGAAAATGCCGAAGACGCCCAGCTCTGTAAGGCGCTGGAAGTCCACTTCCTGTGCTTCTTTATAGCTCTGCAGTCCTGAAAACCGCAGATGGATGGGTCTCATATGCTGTCCACCTCCACGTCCTGCTCTTCCAACAGCTCCAGGAACAATTTCACAAGCTCGCCTGAAGGCTCATGGCCCTTCTGCTTCATGTAAAAGCGGCGGAAAAGCTGATCAACAGACAGCCCTGCTCGTCTATCCCGCTGCCTTTCTTCTTCCTGCTGTGGCATGAGGAGCCTGATCTGCACGAAGCTGTCGCAGAGCTCTTTGAGGCTTCTGATTTCGCTGGGAGAAGCGTCTTCTTCAAGTTTCAAGTCCAGCCTGATCCAGGCATTTTCAGCCTCTCCCGCCTCCACCTTCTCCCGCACCTTGGCGATGCTGCTCTCCTCCCAAACGAGAAGGGTCCTGCCGGCTGAGAGGGGGACGGTTTTCACGCTGGGCTGCTGGCCGGCTTCCACCTCCACAATGGCCACAGACTTTTCCTGGTTTGCTTCCCCAAAGCCGTAGGCCAGAGGCGAGCCTGAGTAGCGGCCCCTGCCCCCTGGCAGCCTCTGGGGCCGGTGCAGGTGCCCTAAAGCCAGATACTGGGCGCTGGGGAGGTAGTCTGTGGGAACTGCAGGGGCGCTGCCCAGCTGAATAGGCCGCTCGCTGTCTGAGCTTTTCCCTCCCTGCACGTAAAGGTGGCTGGTGGCGAGATTGACGGTATCGTCCCGAAAATGCAGGCTCAATGCTGCAGAAAGCTCCTTAACCCGCTGGGCATAGCTTGCTGCATAATCCTCTTCTTCAATCTTGCTGCTGAAAATCTCCCCCAGCCGCGCCTCTGACGGATAAGGCAGGGCAACCACAACTGCCTGCTCCTTTGGCCAGGTCAGCTCCAGCCAGGAAGAGCCGCTGGCTGTACAGCGGAAAGCCTCCCCTTCTCCCTGAGGCACATCCTGCGGCAGGCCTAAAATAAAAATTCCCATTCTTTCGGCTAAAGGGCGGGCGGCAGTAAGGCGCTCAGGTTGATCGTGGTTGCCTGCAATCACCACCACAGCCCGCTTTCCGCCAGCAGATAATGCTTTCACTGTTTCATAAAAGAGGGCTTCTGCCCAGGCAGGCGGGGTTGCAGTGTCGAAGACGTCGCCGGCAACCAGGACCAGATCGCAGCTTTCCTCCTCGGCGATCTCAACGATTTCCTCCATCACCATCTCCTGTTCCGACTGCCTGCTCTGCCGCTCCAGGGTTTTTCCCAGGTGCCAATCTGAAGTGTGCAGTATCCGCAACAAATCCACCTCCAAAAAGTCGCTCACCTCTATTATAAAGCACAGGCCTTCTTCTTCAGTGACATTTCCTTCAGTCCACTATACAGCAGAAAAGCCGCTCAGTGAGCTTGCGGGCCTTGGCCCTGCCTGCTCCGCGGCCGAAGACAGGATAAGGTTCTTCCCGGACTGCAACTTTCCCCTTTTTTCTCAAAACAGCGAGAATTTCCTCATCGCTGATAATGCCTTCGCTGTTGTATGAAAGGAAAAGGTAGCGGCAGCGGGCCCTTTCCACAAGCTCCCGAAAGGCCTCCGCAGCATGCCGCCTTTGGGAGTAGCGGCTGCGCAGGCCCCTGCGGTCGAATTTCCGCGTCTTGCCAAAGGTGGGAGGCTTTTGCCAGCGGGCAATGTTCTCTAAAACGTGGTAATTGTCGCAATATTGCCTGGTGTTGTAGGGAGGGTCCAGATACAAGATCTCTGCAGGCAGCTCTGCCACAAGCTGATTGGCATCCCGGCAGAAAACCTGGCAATTCCCCTTCAGACTCACTGCCAGCGGATGCAGGTGCAGCCTGCTGTAGACAAGGCCGTCCACAAGGTGCACGCCTGAGGAGCTGAAAGGCGGCTGTCCCAGGTTTTTCAGGTAGGAATCGTACTGTCCGCAGGTGTTGGCCACCTTGTCTACAGCGTACAGGAGCGAGGTGAGGAGGATGTAGAATTCCTGCTCTGTAATGAGCGCCTCCTGCTGCCAGAAGGCGATCCTCTCCCGGACAGCCTGGATCCTCTGGGCGTTTTCCAAAGTGAAATATGTGCCGCCGTAATGCTCTACCACATATCCCTCTTCTCCTTCCAGCTGGTTCAGCTGGTGGATGAGCCTTGCGACCTTATCCAGATCTGCGTTTTCCTCTGTGGTGCACAGAAAGGCCCTGTTTGCCGCATAATTGGCGTAAAGGAGATCTGATGCGATGACCTCCTTTGCTTTACCTGCAAAGGCGGCTGCCACAACCCCTGTGCCTGCAAAGGGATCCAGGAAGGTGCAGCTTTCCAGATCCCCTGCCACTTCCTCGATGGTCTTGCAGATGAAATCCAAAAGAGCTGCTTTGGAACCTATGTATTTGCGATTATGCTGGCGAAATACCAACCTGCCACCGCCTGCCTGTCTTTTTTTAAGATTATAACACAGTTTCCCTCCCTGGAAAACTAAGGGAAGCTCCCGGCAGGAAGGCCATCATGCAGAAACTCTACCAGATAAATGGTCCGCTTCCCTTCCCTGCCGTAGAGCCTGCAGGAGAATTTATCCAAAAGCTGCAGAGGTACTGTCTTTTGGAGGTTATGGTAGCTTTCCTCACTCAGCAGGGCAAGGCTGCCTGGAGAGCCTGCTGCAGCTGCAGGTTCTGCAAGGCTGTTTTGGGACAGCCCTGCAAGGCTGAATAACACAGGCAGGGGGTTGTTCTCAATGGGCAATTTGGGATCCAAAAGGACCTCCTTTTCAGCTCTCTTCCCAACCTGCTCGGTGATCTCCAAAGCCAAAGTGTTAGCCATGCTCGTGCCTGCCAGCTCCCTGCAGTAGCGGTAGTGGGGAAGGAGCTGAAGAGCGACCAGCACCAGGGCAAAAACTTCCGCCCACTGCCGGGCTTTCTGGTTTTTAAATATAAAACCTCCTAAAGCGACGGCACCTCTGGCTGCAAGAAGCAGCCCCAACACCGCCTGAGGCATAATGTAGCGGGTTGGGAGGTAGAAGCTGTAGCGGCTGTTCAGCCAGGGAATAACTGCAAAGCTGCCTCCCAAAAGCCACAACAGCAGCACCCTGCCCTCCTTTTTGGCATAATAGCAGCCCACACAGAAGGCAGCGAGCGCCAGGGTAAAGTGAGGCTGAGCGAGATAGGCCAGGGGGTTCGGGCTTTCGAGATATGAAGAGCTGATGGTCCGCAGAAACTGCAGGAGCATTTTGCCCGCATTCTGAAAAAAGGAAGCCAGGCCAGGCTGCTGCTCTAAAGTGTAAGCCTTCCGGCTGAGCCAGCTGATGCTGCCCAAAGGGGTGCGGAGGTTGTAGTAGAGCATGTTCCAGTATCCGAAAAGGAAAGCCACAGCTGCCCTGGGGAGATTGGCCGCTTTTCTGCGGGCAAAATATAGCCCTGTTGCCACCACAGAGACGAGTACTGAAGAGTGGGTCTGCAGGGCCAAAGCCCACAGAAAGCCTGCAAGCGGAAGCAAGCGACCATTTTTTTCCGCCTTGAATGTGGCAAAAAGGGCAAGGAGGAAAAAGAAAGGGGTGGTGCTGTTGGACCAGGCCATGTGACTAACCAGAACGTGCATGCAGTTTGCTGCAAGGAACACTGCAGCCAGAAGCCCCACTTTTTTCCCGAAAAGGAGTTTCCCGAGATAGTAGAGGACAACAACAGACATGCTGCCCAAAGCGGCAGTGTAAAGCCGGGGCAGCCAGATGTTTGGCCCCAACAGCTTGAAAATGCCGGCTAAGATGTAATTGTGGAGAGCTCCGATGTCCCTGGCTGCATTGTGGAGGGGCCTTGCAGAACCCTGGTAAATTTGATAGGCCAGATCCACCTCACGGAGTTCATCTATGTACCTGGGAACCTCCCAAAGCCAGGGCAGCCGGATCAAAAAGCTCACCGCAAACAGTGAGGCAGCCAGAAACAAATCTGCATACCTCGCCCTGATCTTCGGGAAGCCATAGCGGTTCAACAGCAGGTTTCTTCCCAGGACAAGGAGTTCCCCGCACATAAAGAGGCAGTCTCTCAGCTTTACCTTCGATCCAGCTGCAGCTTGCGCCTGAACAGGAAGCTCCCTCACCTCGAAACCCAGCCCCCGGGCCAGGACCAAAAGCTCCACATCAAAAGCAAAGCCTCTGAGGGTTTGCCTCGGAAAAATTTCCCTTGCTGCGGATCTTGTGAAACCCTTCAGGCCGCACTGGCTGTCTGGGATCTCCGGCAAAAAGAAGCACCGCACCAGGCGGCTGAAACAGCTGCCCAAAAACCTCCTTAATTTGCTCTCGCCTTTCAGCCTCTCCTCTCCACAATCCCGCCTGCCGATGACAACGTCTGCCTGGGAGAGGGCTTCCACCACCTCCTTGAGGTGAGCTGGGGTGAAGGTGCTGTCTGCATCTGTAAAGAGGAGGTATTCTCCTTTCGCAGCTTCCATGCCCACCCGCACAGCCTCACCTTTGCCCTGGTTCTTGTCGTAACCTATCACCTGCACGCAAGGCGCAGTTTCCGCCCACTTTTGGGCAAGCTGCCGGGTCCCGTCTAGACTTCCGTCGTCGACGACGATCAGCTCTGTGGGGAAAAACCTGGGCAAGGTAGCAATAAGGGCGGCGAGCCTCTCAGGGAGCCTCTTCTCTTCGTTAAAAGCCGGGATCACAACGCTTACAAGACCCTTTTTTCCTTCCTCAGGAAAGCTGGATACCCTCTCTGGAAGGAAAACCCAATATTTATAGAGGAGAAAGTTCCAGGTGCCAGATGCGATTGCAGCTAAAGCCTTGCCGCTATTGAGGAAGAGAAGCTGCGGGATGGATGAAAACTGTGCCCATTTTGATGCAAACAAGACCAATAAGCTGTTGAGGATAATTCCTCCTCCTGTGGCGATGAAGAACCTTCCCAGCTGCAGGGATACCCTGCCCTTGGCGGTGAAAGTCCAGCTGCGGTGGAGGAGAAAACTCTGTCCAGCTGCCAGGCTCACGCTCAGGAGATTTACCAGAAAAAGCAGGGTGCCTTTGGGAGCGAGGAGCCAGACCAAGAAATTGAACAGCCCAAAATCCAGGCAGGTATTGGCTGCCCCTACGAGAAAAAATTTCAGCAGCTGCCGTTTGCGTGCCAAACTTAGCAACACCGTCCTTTTGATGCTGCCTTTAGTTTTCCTTTCCCAGCTTTGTTTACCAAGCAAGTTTTTGCCAATCTGGGTTCAAGGGGCAGCGCAAGCGGAACAGCTTTTAAGCTTCAGGGTTCCTTACAGCAGGCGCTGAGCATAAATATAGAAAGGACGGGAAAGGTCCCGTCCTTTATCTCACTTCTCTCAGATACCTCAGGGTGTCTGCCAAAACCTGGCCCCACTCTTCTGGAGCAGTTCTGGCTCTAAGGCCTCCGTTGTCTTCAAGGCTGATGCGCTTGTCATAGCCGTGTGATTTCAAGATCCCGATGAATGTTTCGGTGTCAAAAGCTTCTTCTGGAAAAGGAATGTGAATATGGCTCAGCTCTCCTACAGGCTCGAGGTTGGTAAAAGGCTCGTTTTCCGCGGTCACGTGAAAGAGATCAGCAAGCAGCCCCACCCGCCAATTGACCTGCGCACACACTTTCCTTGCATCTGCAACATTGTTCATGGTGTTGGTCTGCTTTTTATTTAATGGTTCGATCACGACCTTGAGCTTGTTTGCGTCAGCTACCTCTGCAGCCAGCTCCAAAAAGTCCAGGATCTGTTTTTCCGCAGCAGCCTGGGGATATTCCGGGGGGATTTTCCGGGCCCTGCCGCTGCCGAAAACCACAATTTCCCCTCCCAGGCTTGCAATGCGGGGAAACGCTTTTTCAAGGTATTTGCGGACAGCTTCAAGATCCACATCAGGACCAACAACAGGCAAGGAAGCAGGCAGCAAGCAGTTGAACGCTTCCGCTTTCAAACCGTATTTGGAAGTTTGTTCAACCAGTTGCTGGAAGCTGTTATCGTCTATTACCTGCTCTACTGCTGGTTCGATGTAGTCGAAGCCCAACTCTGCATATAGATGTACCTCTTTCCAGCTCCCACAACAGCCAATTTTCATTTTCCATCACCCCGCCGATTAAATTTTTATAAAAACGTCTCTCTTTAATATTCGCCGTAAAATCCATATTCCTTTTTTATCCAGTTTTTTTGTGCAGAGCATCGCATAAAAAGCCCTTTTGTTGCAACCAGCTGCTTTTCGTATTAAAATAAGATAGTAAACCAACTGTTTTTGCGGATACTCAACATAAGGGGTGAAGACATTATGAGTGCCGAGGGAGGGATAACGATGCAAGAGATCCTTGAACTGATCCTGAACAATCAGCTGAACGCCGCGCGGAGCGAGCTGATAAAGCAGAACCCTGTAGATATTGCACACTTTTTAGAGGAAATACCCCTGGAGAAGATTTTAATCATTTTCCGCATTTTGCCAAAAGACCTGGCAGCAGATGTCTTCACCTATATGTCTTCGGAACAGAAGCAGTATATTGTCGAGAACATCACCGAAAAAGAAATCCGCTCCATTCTCGATGAGCTTTTCTTAGACGATACAGTGGACTTTTTGGAGGAAATGCCGGCAAACTTCGTGAAGAAAGTGCTGCGCAGCGCAGACGAGAAGACGAGAAAGCTCTTGAACCAATTCCTCAGCTATCCGGAAAACTCTGCCGGCAGCGTCATGACCATCGAGTATGTGGATCTGAAAAAAGAAATGACGGTTCAGGAGGCCCTGGCCCACATCAGAAAAACCGGCGTGGACAAGGAAACCATCAACACCTGCTATGTGCTGGCCGAAAACCGCAAACTCGAGGGGATTGTCAGCATTCGCAAGCTGATTTTAAGCGATGCTGATGTGAAGCTGCACGAGATCATGGAAACGAACATCATCTACGCCCATACCCTGGAAGACCAGGAGGATGTGGCAGACAGGTTCAGAAAATACGACCTTCTCGCCATGCCTGTTGTGGACAACGAGAATCGGCTGGTTGGCATCATCACCATCGACGATGTGCTTGACATTATCGAGGAGGAGAACACAGAAGACTTCCAGCGGATGGCAGGTATCGAGCCGTCTGAAAAGGAGTATCTGAAGACTTCTCCCATTGCTTTAGCCAAACACAGGGTGGTTTGGCTCTTGGTGCTGATGATTTCAGCCACCTTATCAGCCAACATCATCCAAAGATTTGAAGATCTCCTGCAGGCTGTCGTGCTTCTGACCGCCTTCATTCCCATGCTGATGAACACTGGCGGCAATGCAGGCTCTCAGTCTGCCACCCTGGTGATTCGAGGACTGGCTTTGGGAGAAATCGACAAAAAAGACCTGTTTAGAATTCTGGGCAAAGAGCTGGGCGTTGGGATCATCGTGGGGACAATTTTAGCCGGCATCAATATGCTGAGGCTCTATTATCTGCAGGGGATGAGTTTTGCCATTTCCGCCACTGTCTGCACCAGCTTGTTTTTCACGGTGATACTGGCTAATGTGGTAGGGGGAGCCCTTCCCCTGCTTGCCAAATTTTTCCGGGTGGATCCCGCCATTATGGCAAGCCCTTTGATTACAACTATTGTAGACGTTGTCGCTCTGATAATTTACTTTCTCATTGCCACTAGAATAGTGATCATCTAACAGCACTGCTGTTTGAAGGGAGGGAGCCTGATGAAGGACATTTTGGAGCTCATCGACAACAACCAGCTGAACCAGGCTCGCAACCTGATTATAGGTCAAAACCCGGTGGACATCGCCCACTTTTTAGAGGAGGTGCCCCTGGAGAAGATTTTAATCATTTTCCGCATTTTGCCGAAAGATCTGGCAGCAGATGTCTTTGCTTATCTGTCTTCAGAGCAGAAGAAGTATATTGTTGAGAACATCACCGAAAAAGAGATCCGCTCCATTCTCGATGAGCTTTTCTTAGACGACACAGTAGACTTTTTGGAAGAAATGCCGGCAAACTTCGTGAAGAAAGTGCTGCGCAGCGCAGACGAAAAGACGAGAAAGCTCTTGAACCAATTCCTCAGCTATCCGGAAAATTCTGCCGGCAGCGTCATGACCATCGAGTATGTGGACCTGAAAAAAGAAATGACAGTTCAGGAAGCCCTGGCCCACATTAGAAAAACCGGCGTGGACAAGGAAACCATCAACACCTGCTATGTGCTGGCCGAAGACCGCAGGCTCGAGGGGATTGTCAGCATTCGCAAGTTGATTTTAAGCGATGCTGAGGTAAAGCTGCAAGAGATCATGGAAACAAACATCATCTACGCCCATACCCTGGAAGACCAGGAGGATGTGGCAGACAGGTTCAGAAAATACGACCTTCTCGCCATGCCCGTTGTAGACAACGAGAATCGGCTAGTTGGCATTATCACCATCGACGATGTCCTGGACATTGTTGAGGAAGAGAACACAGAAGACTTCCAGCGGATGGCCGGTATGGAGCCGTCTGAAAAGGAATACCTGAAAACACCCCTTTGGAGTCTGGCCAAGCACAGGGTGATTTGGCTCTTGGTGTTGATGATCTCAGCCACCTTTACTGCCACCATTATCCAAAGGTTTGAAGACCTGCTGCAGGCTGTTGTTTTGCTAGCTGCTTTCATTCCTCTGATCATGGATTCAGGGGGCAATGCGGGCTCCCAATCCTCCACCCTGGTTATCCGAGGCCTGGCTTTAGGAGAAATCAGTACGGGGGATCTTTTCAGGGTGCTGAAAAAAGAGCTGGCTGTGGGAATTATTGTAGGCGGGGTGCTGGCAGCAACCAATATGCTCAGACTCTTTTACCTGCAGAAAGTGGGCTTTCTGATCTCTTCAGCAGTGAGCATTAGTTTGTTCCTCACAGTGCTGTTTGCCAATTTGGTGGGAGGTGCCCTTCCTCTAATCGCCAAGTTTTTCCGGGTGGATCCTGCCATTATGGCAAGCCCCTTGATTACAACCATCGTTGATGCTGTGGCCCTGGGGATCTATTTCCTCATAGTGACCAGACTGCTGGCCATTTGAGTTTTGTCTTCAAGCCTCCCTCGGGAGGTTTTCCTTTCGCAGCAGGAATAACTGCTGCTATAGCGAAAAGATCGCGAATGGGTAAAAAGAAAGCAAACAGCAAATGCTATTAATTAGTCCGCATTAGGGCCCCTAATCCAAACCAGAGGGGGTTGTTTGAAATTACAGACTACAAGCGAAGCTTCGAGCTGGAAAAAGCTTACCTTGCAGAAACAATTGAGATCATTCGGCGGGAACTTGCAGCTGAAGCAGAGGCTTTGGCAAAACGGCGGGATAAGATCATTGGTCTGAGGGCAGAGATGTGGAGAAATACTGCCTACGCCAGCCAGGACTTTGCGAAACTCACTGAGATCAACCAATACCTTGCCGAAGTTGACAGCCAGACAACCAGCTATCTGCTTTCCAGCACCCGGCTGAAAAAGTATCAAAAAATGCTCAGCGCTCCCTATTTCGGGAGAATAGACTTTCGGGAAGACCAAAGCAGCGAGGCGGACAAAATCTATATTGGTCTTGCCAATGTAATCGATCCTAAAACCCAAAACATCCAAGTTTACGATTGGCGGGCCCCCATTTCCAGTCTTTTCTACCGCTCTGGACTTGGGCAGGCCAGCTACGAGGCCCCTATGGGAAAGATTTCCGGGGAGGTACTCCTTAAACGGCAGTATAAAATCAAAGATGGCAAACTGGAATACTTTTTCGACAGCAGCATTCGGGTCACTGATGAGATCCTGCAGGAGCTTTTAGCCCGCAACGCTTCCCCGCAGATGCGCAATATCGTTGAAACCATCCAAAAAGAACAGGATATAATCATTCGCGATACCACAAGCGACCTCCTCATAGTGCAGGGAATAGCCGGCAGCGGCAAAACTTCCATTGCCCTTCACCGCGTTGCCTTTTTGCTTTACGAGGGGCCCAGCGGCAGCCTTAGTCCTGAAAACATCCTGATCATCTCCCCCAACGAGCTTTTCAGCGCTTACACTGCAAATGTTCTTCCGGAACTGGGCGAGGAGAATGTCCAGCAGATCACTTTTCATAATCTGCTCAAGCTGTTTTTCAAAAAACGCTTTGTGCTGGAATCCCGGGAGGAGCAGTTGGAGCATATACACCAAAGCCCCCTCAGACAAGAAGCTGCTGCTTTTAAGGGTTCCAGGGAATTTGTGCAGATTCTTGACAGGCTGCTTAGGTATTATGCCCGGAAAAAGATTCCTTTTGAAGACCTGTATTACCACGGCCAGATTATTGCCACCCGCCAGGAATTGAAAAGCAAACTCTTAAACAGCAAACTGGACATCCCCTTAAACAGACAGCTGTCGAGGTTGAAGGAGCAGGTTTTGGCCAAAATCAAAACCTTGCAGAAAACAAGGCTGCAGCAAATCGAGAAGTTTGTAAATGCTGGCCAACAGCATCCCTTTGATGCGGAGTCTTTCAGCCGTTTGCTCTCGATCAAAAGAACAAGACCCTTTCTAGAGCAGTTAAAGCAAATGACCCACGTTGATTACTGGCAGGTATATAAGCTGCTGTTTACTGATGAAGAGCTTTTCTTCAAGCTGGCAAAAGGCATTCCGCTGCCTGACAGGATTCAGGAGATTATTACAGATACAGCATACAACCTAAAGCAGGGTCTGGTCTGCTGCGAGGATGCAGCTGCCCTTGCCTATCTTTACCTTAAAGTCGAGGGGAGCAAGTCTTTTTCAGAGATCAAGCATGTGGTAATCGATGAAGCCCAGGATTACGATTCAATACACTATACCATCTTCAAGCTCTTGTTCCCCGAGTCCCGTTATACAATTCTAGGCGATCTGAACCAGACCATTGCCAAGAATCTCGACGACTCTTTTTACGATGAGATAATTCAGCTGCTGCAAAAAACCAACCCGAATAAGGCAGTTCTGACCACAGGTTACCGCTCCACTTACGAAATCAACCGCTTCACGCAGAAAATACTGGGCAGGGGCCAGGCTGGCTCTTTTGCCCGCCACGGGGAAGAGCCTCAGGTTGTAGCTGCGGAAAATGAACAGATGCTCCTCGCTTCCATAACACAGGATGTTGGAGATTTTCTGAAGCAGGGGTACAATTCAGTGGCCATTGTTTGCAAGAGCCGTGCCCAGGCTGAAAAAGTCTATGCAGACCTGAAAGGTTCTCTGCCTGTAAAGCTCGTTACACCAAATCTCAAGGCCATGGAGCAGGGTGTGATGGTGATCCCCGTCTATCTGGCCAAGGGTTTGGAATTCGATGTGGCCCTTGTCTACGATGCAAACGAGGAGAACTACGCCAGCGAGCTGGAGCGAAAGCTGCTGTATGTAGCGTGCACCAGGGCCCTGCATCAGCTTAAGGTTTACTATACAGGGAAAGCAAGTCCCTTTTTGAAGCAGGCCTGAGAAGACAACCCTCAGGCCTGTTTGTGTTCTCATCGGAAGCTGCGGCTCCACAGACGCAAATATACATTTTATGCGTTCTGGGTTTTTCGTAATTTTGGCTTTAAAAAAGAAAAAACCCAGCTTACGCCAGGTCTCATTTCGATGGTGGGCCATCAGGGACTCGAACCCCGGACACCCTGATTAAGAGTCAGGTGCTCTAGCCA
>LFTB01000107.1 GCA_001512905.1 Clostridia bacterium DTU084
CGCAACGACGTGGGTTTTGAGCGCAGCACCTTCAGGGTCCGGGGGGACTGCATAGACATCATTCCCGCTGCCAGCGAAATCGCCATCAGGATCGAACTCTTCGGCGATGAGGTGGACCGCCTCTGCCAGCTGGATCCCCTCACCGGCGAGATTCTGGCGGAAATGGACCAAGTCACCATCTACCCAGGCACCCACTACATTACGAGCAAAGAGAAACTGCAGCTGGCCATCGAATCCATCGCAGCGGAACTTGAGGAGCGGCTGAAGTACTTCCAGGAGCGGGGCATGCTTTTGGAAGCCCAAAGGCTGGAACAGCGCACCAGATACGACCTGGAAATGCTCATGCAGCTGGGCTACTGCACAGGGATCGAAAACTATTCCAGGCACCTGTCAGGCAGAAAGCCCGGCGAGCGGCCGGAAACTCTCCTGGACTACTTTCCCAAAGACTACCTCCTGTTCATAGATGAGTCCCACGTCACCATCCCTCAGCTGCGGGCCATGTACGCTGGTGACAGATCCAGAAAAGAGACGCTGGTGCGGCACGGTTTCCGCCTGCCTTCAGCCTTCGACAACAGGCCCTTGATCTTTGAAGAATTTGAAAAGCTCATGGGCCAGACAATCTACGTTTCAGCAACCCCAGGCCCTTATGAACTCGAGCACCAGGAGCAGATCGTCGAGCAAATCATCCGGCCGACGGGTCTGTTGGATCCGGAGGTGGAAGTGCGGCCTGTGAAAGGGCAGGTTGACGATTTGCTGGCAGAGATCAAGCTCCGGGCAGAAAGAGATGAACGGGTGCTGGTGACCACTCTAACCAAAAAGATGGCAGAGGATCTCACAGACTACCTCCGGGAGATGGGAGTGCGAGTCCGGTACCTGCACTCTGAGGTGGAAACCTTCGAGCGGGTGGAAATTCTCCGGGACCTGCGCCTGGGGGTATTCGATGTATTGGTTGGCATTAACCTCCTGCGGGAAGGTCTGGATCTGCCGGAGGTTTCCCTGGTTGCCATTTTGGATGCAGACAAAGAAGGCTTTCTCCGCTCTGAAACCTCGCTAATTCAGACCATCGGCAGAGCGGCCCGCAATGTCAATGGAAAGGTGATCATGTACG
Source organism: Clostridia bacterium DTU084 (assembly GCA_001512905.1). GTDB lineage: Bacteria > Bacillota > DTU084 > DTU084 > DTU084 > DTU084. The sequence continues at coordinate 1,109 of LFTB01000107.1, forward strand.
GGGATGTGATCACAGCCTCCATGAAGCGGGCAATTGACGAAACACACCGGAGAAGAAAACTGCAGATGGAATACAATCAGAAGCACGGAATCACTCCCCAAACCATCAGAAAAGAAGTGAGGGGAATAACAGATCAGTACCGCGAGGAAGAAAAGCTCAGCGTAGACTTGGTGCCATTGGAGGAAGCAACCCGGCGGATCAAAGAGCTTGAGAAGCAGATGCAGCGGGCTGCCGAGGACCTGGAATTCGAAAAAGCAGCCCAGATCCGGGATCAAATTATTGAGCTGCGAAAACTTGTAGTATGAAAGGACAGACCATGAAAGATAAAATCGTCATCAAAGGTGCAAGACAGCACAACCTAAAAGGAATAGACCTTGAACTGCCGAGAAACAAACTCATCGTCTTTACAGGCCTCAGCGGTTCAGGGAAGTCTTCCCTTGCCTTCGACACAATTTACGCAGAAGGCCAGAGGAGGTACGTGGAATCCCTCTCCTCATACGCCAGACAGTTTCTTGGCCAGATGCAGAAGCCAGATGTGGATTTCATCGAGGGACTTTCGCCTGCCATCTCCATAGACCAGAAGACCACCTCCCACAATCCGAGGTCCACTGTGGGGACAGTGACGGAAATCTACGACTACCTCCGCCTTCTCTATGCAAGAGTGGGACATGTCCACTGCCACAAGTGCGGCAGGCCGATCTCCCAGCAGACAGTGGAGCAGATGGTGGACCAAATCCTCTCTCTGCCTGAAGGCACCAGGCTCCTGGTGCTGGCTCCCATGGTCCGGGGGAGGAAAGGAGAGTTCAAAAAGCTCCTGGAAGAGATCAGGCGCGAGGGATACGTGCGGGTGCGCCTGGACGGCGAGCTCTACGAGCTGAGCGACGTCCCGCCTATCGACAAGCAGAAAAAGCACACCTTGGAAGTGGTTGTGGACCGGGTGGTTGCCCGGCCCCAGGCCCAGAGGCGCCTTGCAGACTCCCTTGAGACGGCCCTGAACCTTGCAGACGGCCTGGCGCAAGTGAACCTGGTGGACAAGGGCGAAGACATCCTGTTCAGCCAGAATTTCGCCTGCCCAGACTGCGGCATCAGCATGGAAGAACTGAGCCCGAGGATGTTCTCTTTTAACAATCCCTACGGAGCCTGTCCCCAGTGCGACGGCCTGGGCTACAGGCTGGCTGTAGATCCGGAGCTGGTGCTGGCGCCCAATCTGTCTTTGGCAGAAGGCGCTATCATTCCCTGGCAGCAGAGCCAGAGCAACTGGTTTTCTGGGATCATGAGGGGCTTGGCTGAAAAGTACGACATTGATCTGTATACACCTGTGGAAAAACTTCCTAAAAAGGCCATCGACCTCCTCCTCTACGGCACAGGCGGCGAGAAGGTGGGCTTCCACTACACCAGCGTGCAGACAGGCAGGAGTGGCTGGTACGAGGTTGCCTTCGAAGGGATCGTCCGCATCCTGGAGCGGCGCTACAGGGAAACCAAATCAGACTGGGCCCGCTCTGAGATCGAACGGTTTATGTCCAGCAAACCCTGTACCGCCTGCGGAGGGCAGAGGCTGCGGCCGGAAAGCCTGGCTGTGACAGTAGGGGGGAAATCCATCGTCCAGCTCACTGCCATGAGCGTCCTGGAGCTTTTGGACTTCTTTGCCCAGCTCAAGCTGACGCAGCAGGAGGCCCTCATCTCCCGGCGGATCGTGAAAGAGATCAACGAGCGCCTGGGCTTTTTGAAAAACGTAGGCCTGGACTACCTCACCTTAGACCGGCCTGCGAACACCCTCTCTGGCGGCGAGGCGCAGAGGATCCGCCTTGCAACCCAGATCGGCTCAAGCCTTGTGGGGGTACTGTATATTTTAGACGAACCTTCCATCGGGCTTCACCAGCGGGACAACGCCCGCCTCCTCGAAACACTGACAAGGCTGCGGGATTTAGGGAACACAGTGCTCGTTGTGGAGCACGACGAGGAGACCATGTACGCAGCAGATTATATAGTAGATATCGGTCCAGGTGCAGGCTCCCACGGCGGAGAAATTGTCGTGGCAGGTGAGCTTAAAGATGTATTAGCCTGTGAGGAGTCCCTAACAGGCCAATACCTCAGCGGCAAAAAGCAGATCCCTGTGCCCCGGGAGAGGAGAAAGCCCAACGGGAAGAGCATAAAAATCATCGGGGCCAGCGAACACAACCTCAAAGAGATCGATGTGGAGATTCCACTGGGGCTCTTTGTTTGCATTACAGGGGTATCTGGTTCCGGGAAGAGCACTTTGGTGCAGGAGATCCTCTACCCGGCTTTGGCAAGGAAACTCCACCACGCCAGAAGCTTAAGGCCTGGTGAGCACAAGAAGATCTTGGGAATAGAGCACCTGGAAAAAGTGATCAATATCGATCAGTCTCCCATCGGCAGAACGCCCAGATCCAACCCTGCCACTTATGTGGGGGTTTTCGACGAGATCCGGGCAGTCTTTGCCCAGACCCCGGAAGCGAGAATGCGCGGCTACAAGCCCGGCAGGTTCAGCTTCAACGTAAAGGGAGGCCGCTGCGAGGCTTGCCAGGGGGACGGGACCATCAAAATCGAGATGCACTTTCTGCCTGACATCTACGTTCCCTGTGAGGTCTGCAAGGGCAAACGCTACAACAGGGAAACCCTGGAGGTTAAATATAAGGGCAAGACCATCAGCGATATTCTGGAAATGCGGGTGGAGGAAGCCTTGGAGTTTTTCGCCCCTATTCCCAAAATTGAGCGCAAGCTGAGGACCCTTTATGAGGTGGGGCTGGGCTATATCCGCTTGGGCCAGCCTGCAACCACCCTCTCTGGCGGCGAGGCCCAGAGGGTGAAGCTTGCCACAGAACTGAGCAGGCGCAGCAACGGCAGGACTCTGTACATCCTCGATGAGCCCACAACTGGCCTCCACTTCGATGATGTGGCAAAGCTCCTTGATGTGCTAGACAAGCTTGTGGCAGCAGGAGACACTGTGCTTGTCATCGAGCATAACCTGGACGTGATTAAATCCGCAGACTACGTCATCGATTTGGGCCCAGAAGGGGGCGAGCGGGGAGGAGAGGTTGTTGCCTGCGGCACACCTGAGGAGATCGCCAAAAATCCGAGCTCCTATACAGGCCAATTTTTAGCCAAGCTCTTGTCAGGGAGGGCAGAGAAAATTGGATGAGGAGAAACTAAAGGATCTCCCGGACCAGCCTGGGGTCTATCTGATGAAAAACGAGGAAGGAAAGGTTATTTACGTAGGGAAGGCTGTGTCGCTGCGGCGGCGGGTGCGGTCCTACTTCCAAAAGCAGGACCACCCGCCTAAAGTTCAGGCCCTGGTAGAGCGGATCCGGGACGTGGAGTACATTGTCACAGATTCGGAACTGGAAGCCTTGATTTTGGAATGCAACCTGATCAAAGAGTACTCTCCCTGGTACAACATTCAGCTCAGGGATGACAAGTCCTATCCCTACATCAAGGTAACCACTCAAGAGCGCTTTCCCAGGATCTACTCCACCCGCCGTCCCCCCAGGGACGGCTCGCGGCTTTACGGCCCTTTTGCAGATGCACAGGCTGTAAACTCCACCCTGTCCTTTTTGAAAAAGCACTTTCCCCTGCGCACCTGTCGAAAAAAATTAGACGGGGAGCGGCGGGACAGGCCCTGCCTCAACTACCACATCAAACGGTGCCTTGCACCGTGTGCTGGGAAAGTATCTGAAGAGGATTATCAAAAAATTGTGGAAGCTGCCTGCAAAGTGCTGGAAGGCAAAGATGAAGAGGTAATGGCGGATCTAGAGCGGCAGATGAAAGAGGCAGCAGCCAAACTGGACTTCGAGCAGGCGGCCATCCTGAGGGATAGGATAGCGGATCTGAAAGCAGTCACTGAAAAGCAGAAAGTGGAAGCTGCAGACGATATAGACAGGGACGTAGTGGGGATGGCCTGCAAAGACGACTTGTGCTGCCTGCAGGTCTTTCTCTTCCGAGGCGGCAAGCTCATCGGTAGGCAGCACTTTCTGGTGCCCCTGGAAAAACAGCTTGCGGAAACCCATGAAGAAATCCTTGCCGCTTTCCTGAAGCAGTACTACAGCAAAACCCACACCTTCCCCAAAGAGATCCTCCTTCCTGCGAGAGTGGATGAGGAGGAGCTTCTGGCCAGGTGGCTCGAGGAGCTCGGCGGCAGGAAGGTTTACCTGCGCCTGCCCCAGAGGGGAGAGAAGAAAAAGCTTTTGGATCTTGCCAACCGCAATGCAGAATATGCCCTGAACGAAGCCATTCTCCAAAGGCAGCGGGATGAGGAAGGCCCCCGCCTTGCTCTCCAGCAGCTGGCTGAGGTTTTGGGCTTGGATGAGCCGCCGGCCCGGATCGAAGCCTATGATATTTCCAACCTTCAAGGGACAGATCCTGTGGCTGCCATGGTGGTCTTCGAAAACGGACTTCCTGCCAAGGAGGAGTACAGGCGCTTCAAGATGAAGTCCCAAGGCCCTAATGACTACGCCATGATGGCGGAGGTGATCACCCGCCGCTTCAAGCGGGGCCTTTTGGAACAGGAGGAAGGTGGAGTCAAGTTCGCCCGCTTTCCAGACCTAGTTTTAATCGACGGGGGAGCAGGACAGCTGAACGCATCCTTAGAGGCCATGAGGAAACTTGGCGTCCAGCTGCCGGCTGTGGGCCTTGCGGAGCGGGAAGAGGAGCTGTACCAGGAAGGAAAAAAAGAGCCTTTGGCGCTGCCCGATGAATCTCAGGCGCTGCAGCTTCTCAGGAGGATCCGGGACGAAGCTCACCGCTTTGCTGTCACCTTCCACCGCAGCCTGCGGCAGAAGCGGACAGCAGGCTCGATCCTCGACGAGATAGAGGGAGTTGGCCCTGC
>LFTB01000109.1 GCA_001512905.1 Clostridia bacterium DTU084
AATCTTCCAGGGTTTGGATGTCCGAATTGGCCAGGGTCACTACAACCTGCTTGTTCACCATGCATGCGTGTTCGGTTAAGGATTTTTTTGATATTTTTTCCAAAACCAACAATGATTTTTTCACTTCGTGTCGAACTCTATATATATGAGTTCTAACACGGAGGTATAACTTATGTCATTAATACATTTTAATAAGGATAACATCTCAAAAGCTTTAACCGATATTTTCCCTGAGCAGTGGGTTATATCAACCGCAGCGGAAACTAGTTTTATAAAAAGGCATCGCAAAGTCCATCCTGTTGTTTTCCTTTGGGCTCTGGTTCTTGGCTTTGGCGTTGGACTGCAGAGAACTCTTGCCGATTTGCGCAGAGCTTATCAAAAACAAGCAGGTCATATGATTGTTCCCTCAGCCTTCTACGACCGTTTTACCCCTGAACTAGTAAGCTTCCTTAAGCGATGTGTAGAGCGGGCAATTGAGTATCTGATTGTCGAACCTGGTTTGAAAATGAACGATAAGTTGAAACAAATCAAAGACATATTGGTTATTGATAGCACGCTAATTCGGCTTCATGAACAGTTAGCTGGCAAATGGCCAGGAGCTAGGACCAATCACTCACCAGCAACTGTTAAGGTAAATGCTCTGATTAGTGTTTTTGGCGCTACAAAAAGTAAGGTTCAAATTGTTGAAGGCAAACGGGCAGAAAGTAAACTTTTATCGATAGGAGATTGGGTAAAAGATCGGATCCTTTTACTTGATCTTGGTTATTTTGGCTTTAAAAATTTTGCCAAGATAAAGGAGCATGGTGGTTATTTCGTTAGCCGCTTGAAAAGCAACAGTAATCCATACATTCTTCGTTCTCTGATACAACATCGGGGTAGAGCTATTTCCGTTGAAGGATGTCGTCTTTCGGACATCAAAGATAAGTTGAAGCGCGAAATTTGTGATTTTGAAGTCTGGATGACTACCAGCCAAAGCAAGAATCCAAAAGTTTTAGAGCGGTCTGCAGTACAGCTTCGAGTAGTTGGTATCTGGGATCAAGAAAGCAGCGAGTATCATTTTTATACTACAAACCTTCCTGTTGAGAAATTTTCAGCTGAAGATATTTGTTCATTATATCGAATGCGCTGGACCATAGAATGTCTTTTTAAGGAGCTGAAAAGCTATTACAAGCTCGATTGTATTTCATCAGGTAAGGAGTGTATTGTTGAAGCTCTTATCTACACAGCGCTGCTAACCTTGATTGTCAGTCGCAGGATTCTTTCTTTATTACGCGAGCAGCTGCCAGAGTACGCTCCACGTATGAGAAGCCAGCGCTGGGGAAGAGTATTCGTTGTTGCTGCTGAGAACATTTTAAGGGATGTGCTGATTTATCAAGGGATAAATCCAAATGGTTATCAACCGCTGTATGGTCTATTTATCGCAGAATCAATAGATCCCAACGTGAATCGAAAATCGTTATTAGATCCATGGATAGTAGATTTTGCTAAAGGATATTGACAAAATTTATTATGAGCATATGCTTAACCGATCACGCATGAAGACCAAAAGCATTATACTCCTGACCTGGTCCGCAAGATGCAATATGCCCGGATATTAGCGTCGGTTTACTATTCTGATCACGTAAGTAAGTCGTATGCTTTAATAGGGTACGTACGATTTAACAGGGTGGAGTCATGCAAAAAGTTTTCCTGCCCTATCAAAGTCTAAACCTGCCGCTAAACCTGCTTTGGAAGGGCAGTAACTTGACAGAGCTAGAAAAGTTTGCTATGGTATATTTAACATATAAATTTATTAACTAACGTATACGAAAGCAAAATAGTTCTTCGTGGCTATAAACTGGAAACTGTTTTTACCTGAAAGGTTTCCGCTAAAAATGTTCATAAGAGATATTTTTGATATCGCAATACATCCCGCCAACATCGATGCACGCAAAGGTACATTTTTATGGCATTGGTGAGATGATAGTTTGGTCCTCTTAGACTCATGACATGGGTTTCGTTAATAAACCTACCCCAGCACAGAAAAGAAAGGAGAGAAAGAAATGCAACCTAATATTCTATTTATTATCACTCATGATACAGGCCGCTATTTAGGCTGTTATCACAAGCAGGTGAAGACTCCAAATCTAGATAGGCTGGCAAATGAGGGAGCAATATTCACTAATCATTTTTGCCCAGCTCCTCAGTGTTCGCCAAGCCGTGGCAGTATAATGACTGGCCGTTACCCTCACCGCAACGGGCTTATTGGTTTGGCTCACTTGGGCTTTGAACTGAATCCTGCAGAGCAAACATTGCCCACTCTTTTAGGTAAAGCAGGTTATGCAACCTATCTATTCGGTGTTCAGCATGAATCAAAGGATCCTGCTCGCTTAGGGTATCAATATATTGCTGAACAAGAAGATAGGCGAGCAGAGAAGGTAGCGCCAGCTGTAGGTGCTTTCCTCACCCAAAGGGCTGGACAGGCTCAGCCATTTTTTGCCATGGTTGGTTTCTTTGAAACTCATCGGAAGTTTGCTAAAAACAATATTGAACCTGACGATCCGTCCGAGGTTACAGTCCCTCCATTTCTTCCAGATACTCCGGAAGTACGCCAAGATCTGACAGAATTTCATGGTTCAATAGCTGCTGCAGATATGGGAGTAGGAGTAATTCTCGATGCTCTCGCGCGTTCAGGTCTGGAGAAAGATACTTTAGTGATCTATACCACAGATCATGGAATCGCCTTCCCCAGAGCAAAAGGAACGCTTTATGATCCTGGTCTGGAAACAGCTTTGCTGATGCGCTGGCCTGGTGTAATTAAGCCTGGGAGCCAATATTCACAATTATTGTGCAACATTGATCTATTGCCCACACTTCTTGAACTAGTAGGAGCCCCCATCCCAGACAACCTCGATGGCAAATCCTTCCTTCCTTTGCTTGAAAGCGACCAGTACAGCGGCAGAGACCATTTTTTCTGCGAACTCACCTGGCATGATCTATATCGGCCAATGCGTGGAATCCGCACCTCGCGCTTCAAGTACATTCGTCATTTCACCAATGTTCCAGGGATCTATTTACCGTCTGATATCCACGGCAGCCTTTCGGGTAAAGTAGTTCGGGATGAGTATTACAAGCGCCCATATCAATCAGAGGAGCTTTACGATCTACAAGCAGATCCTCTGGAGCAAATGAATTTGATCGAAGTGGATGCCTATAGCGATGTTGCAGCAGAGCTGCGGAATCTGGTCACACAAGAAATGGTACGCTCCCAGGATCCGCTACTGCAAGGACCCATTCCAGGACAGAATTCTCCTTCCTGGGAAAAACAGGGGTATCCATCCTGGATGAAGTAGCTGTCTCCAAGAACAAATTGTTAAGACGCTGTTGCGCATTATGTTTTGATAATTTTTTGTTGTCTAACAATCGTAGCTCTCCAAAGGGATGGAACTAATTTGACAACGCTTGAAAGATTTGCTATCTTTTACATGACTGAATAACATATAGATGAATCGACTAACATATATAATAATAAATTAACTCTTCAAGGCTAAATCTAATTTTCTATAAATAGTTCTAATCGTGCATAAAGCGCTTATCTCTTTCTTGCCTGAAAATTTGCCAATATTGAAGTCCGCTTCTGTATGCTGAAGGTTGTTGAAAGTGTAAAGGTAAACGCAAGGGGAGCATTATCAATGAAGGCAATTGTGGTGATGTTTGATTTGTTAAACCGACATATCCTGCCCCTTATGGTAATCAGTGGGTCCATGTCACAATCTTCCAACGTTTAGCCAAAAGAAGCGTAACCTTTACTAACTCTTATGTAGGCAGTATGCCTTGCATGCCAGCAAGGCGCGAGCAGCATACTGGCAGATATCCCAGCCAGCACGGTGCCTGGTCTTTGGGAACGAAACTTCCAGAGGACGAACTGACAGCAGGCGAGATCTTTTCCAAGGCTGGATACAAAAAAGCTCTCATTGGCAAGGTTCACTTTCAGCCGCTTGCCAGCACTGAAGAAAATTACTCCCTGGAATCCTATCCTGTTATGCAGGACTTAGATTTCTGGCGCACTTTCCACTGTTCTTTTTACGGCTTCGATTACGTACAGCTCGCCTGCACCTACGCAGATGAGCCTCAAGTGGGACAGCACTATGCCATATAATTAGCGGGAATATTTTCGTCCGCCGACAGAGACGAGTCCTGAGCAGAAACACAGATGGAAGCTGCCGGAATAATTTCATCAATATGTCTAGATCGCCAAAAAGACTAGCGAGCTTCTCGCAGAATACAAGCGCAGCGGGGATCCGTTTTTTCTGTGGGCAAGCTTTTTCGACTCTTATCCGCCTTATTTGATATCTGAACCGTGAGCCGATATGTACGGTCCAGACAAGCTAACAATCCCAGGGCTGAAACCAGGTGAACATGACAATAATCCCCCTCATTTTCAGCTGACCCAAGAGCCTGATCCGGATTCCACCCCTTGGCAGGAAAGCGCTACGGAATGTACGGCTTTCATTCTCTTTTGCATACAAAAGAAGATCTGGCAAAAGACATCGCCGTCTACTACGGCATGATCAGTATGATGGATAAATACATCGGCAAAATACTCGATAAACTCCGAGAGCTGGAATTGGAAGAGAACACCTTGGTTATCTTCACCACAGATCACGGCCACTTTTTTGGTCATCATGGTCTTGTTGCAAAAGGAGCTTTCCATTACGAGGGTCTAATCAAAATACCCTTTATTGCAAGGCTCCCTGGACAAATTCCCGCTGGCACAAGTTCTGATGCTCTGTTGTCTTTGGTGGATCTGGCACCAACCTTCCTGAGTTTTGCAGGCATTCCTGTTCCCAGAACCATGACGGGCCTAGACCAAAGCCAGGTCCTCAAGGGAGGAGAGCCTGTCCGCGATCACGTAATTGTGGAAAATCGTCACGAACCCACATCCATCCACGTTAAGACATATGTTGATGAAAGGTATAAGCTCACTGTCTACTACAATCAGCCCTATGGAGAGCTCTTCGACTTAGCCAGCGATCCGGGGAAGTTCATAACCTGTGGGCAGAACCTGAAGCACAAGAGCTGAAACACCAATTAATAATGAAACTCTTATTTGCTGAGATGGGCAAAGAGCCGCTGTGGATGCCAAGAATTGCCTTGGCTTAAAAGAAAACACGCTATTTCCATCGAAATATCAACAATTGTTTTTTGGAGGGGGTTGCTGATGAAAAAAACCAATATCCTGCTGCTGGTTGCTGATCAATGGCGGGGAGATACTTTGGGCTGTGCGGGGCACGAGGTTGTGCAGACGCCAAACCTTGATGCACTGGCTGCAAGGGGCTTCTGTTTTAAAAACGCATACAGCGCAGTGCCTTCGTGCATTCCTGCCAGAGCAAGCCTCATCACAGGGCAAAGCCAGAACAGGACAGGGATTTACGGCATGGGACTAGGGCAGAAGCCCATGCGGGACGACTACGAGCACACCCTGCCAGGAGATCTTGCCCAAGCCGGCTACCACACCCAAGGCATTGGAAAAATGCATTTTCATCCTCAGCGGGCTCTCAACGGCTTTCACAATACCATTTTAGACGAAAGCGGCAGGGTTGCAGACCCCGGTTTTGTCAGCGACTATCGCAGTTGGTTTGAAGAAAATAAACCTAAAGGAGCCGGTTACAGAGACCACGGCCTTGACTGGAACTGCTCCTGGCTTGCAAGACCCACCCACCTGCCAGAATGGCTGCATCCAACCCACTGGACTGCGGAGCAGTCCATACGCTGGCTTTACCGCCGGGATCCAAACAAACCTTTTTTCCTCATGACCAGCTTTGCCAGACCACATTCGCCCTTCGACCCACCCCAAGTATACTTTGACCTCTACCAAGACCTGCAAATGCCAGCGCCGTATGTAGGGGAGTGGGCTCAGATTCATGAAAGCCCTCAAGATGCTGCCAGCATCACAGCCTGGCGGGGGAAGAGGACGGAGAGGGAAGTTCAAAGGGCCAGACGAGGTTATTACGGCTCCATCACCTTTATCGATTATCAGATCGGAAGGCTCCTGCATGAGCTGCAGAGATATCATCGGGAAGCTTATGAAAACACCTGGATCATCTTCACGGCAGATCACGGCGAAATGCTCGGGGACCACCATCTGTGGCGGAAAACTTATGGTTATGAAGGTTCTGCCAACATCCCTTTAATAGTCTGTCCACCGCCAACTTGGCAGGGAAAACGGGGTATAGTACTGGATGCGGTTGTTGAACTGAGGGATTTGATGCCGACAATCCTTGACATTTGCGGCATTAAGATCCCCGAAACTTGCGACGGCCTAAGCTTTTTGCCACTTCTGCAAGGAGAAAACCCTCCCTGGCGCGAATATCTGCATGGGGAACACTGCCTCTGCTACAGCCACGAGCAGGCAATGCACTACCTCACAGACGGCAAAGAGAAATATATCTGGTTCCCGTACCTAGGCACAGAGCAGCTTTTCGATCTTGTAAATGATCCTGGGGAAGAGGTGGATCTTGCAGCTAAACCTGAATATAAGGAACGATTGGAACTGTGGAGAAAGAGACTAGTTTCGGAACTTGCGGCAAGAGAAGGATTAGTTAAAGGTGGCAGACTGCAAAAGAAGCCCATCCCTGATTGAAGGAGGCAGACTTATGGAAAAGCTCGAGCTGATTTTGAAAGCTGAAGCTGAAAACAGTACTGCTTTCTCAGAGCAGGCATGGGAAGCTTCGCAGGCTTTCTGGTCCGAGCGAGAACCTTTTTTCTTAAAGCCTGAGTTCATTGCTGAGGCTTGCGAATTCGTGGGAATATCGGCAGAAACAGTGGATAAGCTAATTTCCATCGGCAAACTCGTCTATCAGGATGAAACTCTGCGAGAGCTTGCTCTATACCTGCACTACTGCCTTTTCCATCAACAGGACTACTCTTTAGCTCTGATCAGGCAATGGCCCTCAAAAATCCCAGGTTTAGAGGAAGCAAGCGTCTTCTATCTGCTGCTTGTTATCTCTGGTCTGCCTCAACTAAGAGAGTTTTATCAGAAACATTCCATCCCCGAGGATGTTTTCAGGGAGACCTTAACAGATGTAAAGCGAAAAATGGAAGAACATCAAAGGGATTACGAAAGTGTTGGTCTAGGGCCGAGGATAGTGGCATGGCTTGTCAATATATTCCGCGGCGACTTGTTTCAATTGGGCAGGCTGCAGTTTAAGCTAAGCTATTTTCGCGAACAGGCGAGGGTCTTCAAAAACCACGAGGACAACTCGGTTATCGCCTTGTCTGAAGACGGAGTCAAGTACAGGCAAGACGGGATGATCGACGGGGCGGGCTCAGTATACGATGAGAAGGCCTGGACCGCAAGGCTGGAAATTACAGACGATAACATAATCGGCTATCCTCTAGATTCTACAGGAAGAATCCAGAAGCAGGAAGTGGTCCTGCCGCGGCAACAGTGGGAGCAGGTCCTGGAAATCGGCACGCCGATTTTGGAAATTCACATTCCCAGAGGCGAGAGGCTGCTGGTTGAAAGCTGCAGAGCCTCCTATGCCTTGGCATTAGACTTCTTTCCCAAGCACTTTCCAAATTTCCGTTTTAAGGCTTTCACCTGTAATTCGTGGCTTTTAGACAATCAATTCAAGGAAATCCTGCCGGCAAGCTCTAACATCGTCCAATTCCAGAACCAATTTCACCTGCTGCCTATTATTTCCGAGGAAAAGAACATCCTAAAATGGATTTTCGGCAATAATTTTACCGATTTGGCGCTGGTAAAGCCGAAGACGACGCTGCAGAAAAACGTCTTGGAGTACCTGGCAAAAGGTAACCACTTAAGAGGTGGGGCCGGCTTTATTCTAATCGAAGAAGAGACGAAGCCATTGCCTGAATAGTAAAAGCTGTGAGCTGCTGGCCGTAAAACAGCTAAAAAGAGGGGATTGTTCATGTCAAGGCCCAATATTCTCTTCATCATGTCTGACGACCACGCCTCGCAAGCCATTAGCTGTTATTCAGGGAGAATCAATCAAACACCAAATATAGATCGAATAGCACATGAAGGGATGCTGTTTTATAACTGCTTCTGCACCAATTCCATCTGCGCGCCGAGCCGCGCTGTGATCCTAACCGGCAAATACAGCCATTTGAACGGTGTGAAAACCCTAACAGATTCCTTTGATGCCAGACAAGACCATGTCGCCAAAATACTGCAAGGGGCTGGCTACCAAACAGGAATCATTGGCAAATGGCATTTGGGCCACGGTGGCAACAGCGATCCTACAGGCTTTGACTACTGGTGCATCCTGCCTGGACAAGGCGATTATTATAATCCTACCTTCTACGTTCAGGGTGAAGAGAAGCAGTTTACAGGCTATGTCACTGACCTGGTCACAGACCTTTCCCTGGAGTGGCTCGATAGTCTGGACAAAGACCGGCCTTTTCTTCTAATGTGTCATCACAAGGCTCCCCACCGGCCTTGGCAGCCAGCAGAAAAATACCAGGAACTCTATGAGGACAGGGAGATTCCAGAGCCGGAAACCCTTTTTGATGACTACGCAACAAGGAGCGACGCAGCAAAGCTGGCTGAGATGAGAGTCGGGGAGCACCTGGGTGTTACTGATGTGAAAGGGGAGCCGCCTCGAGGTTTGGTTGGCAGGGAGCTGACCAGATGGTATTATCAAAGATACATCAAAGACTACCTCCGCTGTATCGCATCTATTGATGAAAACGTTGGCAGGCTTTTGGATTATCTGGAAGGGGCAGGACTCGCTGAGAACACAATAGTCATCTATACGTCCGATCAAGGTTTCTTTTTAGGGGAGCACGGCTGGTACGACAAGCGCTTCATGTACGAAGAATCGCTGCGGATGCCTTTCTTGATCAGATACCCCAAAAGGATCAAACCTGGAACTGTGAACGAAGATATTGTACTGAACACAGATTTCGCCCCTACTTTTTTGGATTACGCAGGGCTGCCTGTGCCTGAACAGATGCAGGGGTACAGCATTCGCCCCCTACTTGAAGGAAAGAGGCCGGATTTTTGGAGAGAATCCATGTACTACCGCTACTGGATGGACCGGGACAATCACTGTGTAGCTGCACATTATGGGGTTCGCACAAAAAGGTATAAGCTTATCTGTTACTATGCACCTGGGCGCTATTCCAACGGCACCTTGCCGCAAGCCTCGGAAAGCATGACCTGGCCCCAATGGGAGCTTTTCGATTTGCAGGAAGATCCTTTGGAAATCAACAATGTCTATCGTGACCCCGAATACGCAGCTGTTGTCGCAGAGCTGAAGGATGAGCTGAAAAGATTACGACAAGAACTTAAAGATTTTGACTGAGGAGGGGACCATGGAAGAGAAGAAAAGAGTAAAATTGAGCGACAAATCACCAGCGCCAGCGCTGGACAGGGGCCTTGCCATTTTGGAGCTGTTGGCAGAAGCAAAAGAGGGCCTTGCTTTTACCCAGCTTCAGGAAAGCCTCGGCGGGCTCAACGCCACCACTATGACAAGACTCCTGCGGGTGCTGCAACAGCGGCAGTACATCCAAAAAGATTCCCAAACAGGTCGGTATAAGACTACTGCCAAGCTTTCTTTGTTTGCCCGCAGTACAACTGTCAACGAACTGCTGCTTTCTGAGGCACCTGGTGTAATGGAGGAGCTGAAGGAAAAGTTCTCAGTCACAGCGCTTTTGATCCGCTTTGCTGCAGGCAAAATGGTAGCCTTGGCGAAAGTGGTTCACCCCGACAACGTTGCCATGCAGGCGGTGGGAACTGTCTCCGACAGCTTCACTACAAATCCTTGGGGACTCATGTATCTTGCCCACACCCAGAAGCTGAAAAGCAAATACGTGCACCCAAAATACGCAGACGATGAGGGAGAGTTATCTCCAGGGATGCGCAGGCTCTCTGCGCCAATTTACAACAATAAACAAGAGCTTGTGGCAGCCCTCAATGTCGGCAGCGTGGATTCCCTCCTCACCGAAAAAGTCCTGGCGGAATTGATCCCGGAACTTGTCGGTGCAGCCGAAAAGCTGTCTGCAGCCCTGGGATACAGGAGGAGTTAGCGTGGTCTTTCATGTGATGGTAAAACCCACTGGAGCGAAGTGCAATCTCAACTGCCAGTACTGCTTCTACCTACCTAAAGAAGACCTTTATCCGGACGGCAGCTTTCGGATGAGCGAGGAAGTGCTGGAGGAGTTTACCCGACAGTATTTCGAAGCAAATCGGGGAACTAGATGCGTAGAGTTTGCCTGGCAGGGGGGAGAGCCTACCCTCATGGGCCTGGACTTTTTCCGCAAGGCTGTGGAGCTGCAGAAAAAATATGCTCCTTCCGGAGTTGTGGTGAGCAACGCCTTCCAAACTAACGGCACGCTCCTGGATGACGAGTGGTGTAAATTTTTTCACGAACAAAACTTTCTCGTGGGAATCAGTCTCGACGGCCCAGAAGAGCTGCACAACCGCTACCGGGTAGACAAGCAGGGCAGACCGACTTTCAGCCGGGTGATGGCAGGGGTAGAGCTTCTCCGCAAGCACAAAGTGGAATTCAACATTCTCTGCCTTCTCAACAACTTCAATGCAGACCATCCAGAAAAAGTCTACCGCTTCTTCGCCAAAGAAGGCTTTCAGTTTTGGCAGTTCATCCCAGGGGTGGGCAGAGCAGGCGGCAGGGTAACTCCCTGGTCTGTGAAACCAAGACAATACGGCCGCTTTCTGACGGCCATTTTCCAGCGCTGGATCCGAAAAGATGTGGGTAGGATTTTCATCCAGCAGTTTGAAGTCTTCCTCGGTGCATGGCTGGGTCAGATCCCAACCCTCTGCAGCTATGCCCCCAGCTGCGGCAGGGCACTGGCTTTGGAGCACAACGGGGACCTTTACAGCTGCGACCATTTCGTCACAGAAGAGAATTTCCTGGGCAACATCCTAAAACAACCTCTCGCTGAGCTTGTGAGGAGCCCCAAGCAGAGGGCCTTTGGCAGGGAAAAGGCGAATTTGCCGGCCAAATGTAAGAAATGCGAATATCTTTTTGCCTGCCACGGCGGCTGCCCTAAAGACCGCTTTCTCCCCACAGAAGAGGGCATAGACAGCTACTACCTCTGCAGGGGCCTTATAAAGTTCTTCCAAGAAACAGACCCGTATTTCCGTTTGCTGGCAAGGCAAGTGGCTGCTGGCCAAGAGCCAGCAAGGGTCATGGAGGTTTTGCGAAAGTCAAGATAAATTAAATGCCGGCAAAAGAAAAGAGAGCAGTCAGCTCTCTTTTCTTTTATTCAGCCAATCCGGCCGTACCCCAAGCTCTCCTGCCAGGGAGAGGACAAAGTGTCTGGCAACCCGTCCGGATCTGCCGCTGGCCCTGCGCTCCCACCGGATTGCCCTCTCCTTTAATTCTTCCTCTGAAATGGGGAGGGAGTTGGCAAGGGCTTTGACGATGGCCAGATACTCTTCCTGATCTAGGGAAGGGAAGGTGAGCTGCAGGCCAAAGCGGTCTGCAAGGGACAATTTTTCTTCCACTGTGTCTCTGCCGTGGATTTCATCCCGCTCCCGGAAGCTTTCCACAATCAGATGCCTGCGGTTGCTTGTGGCGTAGATAAGGACGTTATCAGGCCTTTCAGCCAGACTCCCCTCTAAAGCAGCCTTCAGGGCTTTGTAGTTGGTTTCCTGCTCTTCAAAGGAGAGATCGTCAATAAAGACTACAAATTTCGCGGTTTTTTCCCCTAAAAGGGCCATAAGTTCCGGAAGAGCAGCCAAATCTTCTTTGGCCACTTCCACCATGTGCAGGCCTTCAGGAGCCAGGCAGCAGCCAACTGCTTTCACCAGGGAAGACTTGCCTGTGCCCCTGGCGCCGTGAAGGAGAGCGCAGTTGGCGGGAAGATCCTGCAGGAACTGTTTGGTGTTTGCCAAGAGTAGCTCTTTCTGCTTTACCAGGCCCACAAGATCATCTAAAGCGATCGAATGGGGCTTCGTGATTCCTGTAAGCTCTCCAGTCCATTTGAATGCCCAGTGCTGGCAGACAATCCCTGTGCCGTAGCGGCGGTAGAAGGCAGCGAGTCTATGGGCTAGATGCGGCCAGCTGCTTTCCTGTGCAAAAGTGAACATGAGTTTGTGAAATGGGGTTTCTGCCTTTTGCGGCTCCACAAGTCCCTCAAGATCCGGCAGCCCAGAGGACAACCTCTGGGGATCAAAGTGAAAGAGGAGCTCGAGGTTCGCCAAATCCCTCTTGACCACATTCATCAGTGACTCTGTGAGCTCGCCTTTTTCTGCAAGGGAGGTGAAGAGGTTCTCGGCACTTAAGATTTCGTAAAGGAGAGCGTTCTGCCAAAGGCTGCCAGCCACCTGCGGAACCTCAAGGGCGGTTTCGGCTAAAGCTGTGAAAAAACGAGGGTAGTTTTCTGCAGGGCTGTCGAGGAAGGCAGAAAACTCCTGAAGCAGGGGACGGTTAAGCAGCGGGCTGTAAACAAGTAGTTTTGATAAGGCTTGTCTGCACCTTTCAACATCCATTTTTGCAAAGACCTCCTTTGTCAGGATAAAATTCGCCGGCGAAGCTCCTAAATCCTTCAGAATTCTATTGCTCAGCAGCTGGGATATTGTTATAATGAACTAGTAAAAGGAGGGGGCAAATTGCAGTTGAGAATTGCCGTGATCGGCCAAAGCGGACAAGTGCCTGCAAGAACCTGGGATCTGGCAGAAGAAGTTGGGAGGCTCATCGCCCAAAATAACGGGATTTTGCTCACTGGCGGCACTGACGGAATTATGGAGGCAGCAAGCCGCGGTGCCAGCAAGGCTGGGGGAATTGTGGTGGGCATTCTCCCAGGCGGCGACCAGAAACTTGCCAATCCCTACGTAAACGTGCCCATTACCACAGGTCTTGCTTTTGATCAGCGCAGCAGCGTGCTCATTCACAGCGCAGACGCTGTGATCATGATCGCAGGCGCCAACGGCACTTTGGGAGAGCTGTCCCTTGCTTATCAAAACAACAAACCAACAGTTGTGCTGGAAGGAAGCGGCGGCTGGGCAGACAAGATCCGCTCTATTGCTCCCGATGGATTTTTGGACAGCAGGAAAAACGTCCGCATCCGCTTTGCACAGTCGGCAAGTTTGGCTGTGGAGCTTGCTTTTGCCTTAATAGAAAAAGTAGAAGAAAAAGCAATTTAGTGGAGGCTGGTGTCGTGACAAAAAAACAAACAGATTTCACAGTAGGCAGCATACCGAAGCACCTTTTGGCCTTCTCCTGGCCAATGTTTTTAGGAAATCTCCTGCAGACCCTGTACAATACAGTGGACAGCATTTGGGTAGGGAGGTTTTTAGGCCCTGACGCACTAGGTGCTGTTTCTGTGGGCTTTCCCATTATCTTCGCCCTGGTTTCCCTGGTGATGGGGATCTCAATGGCCACAACTGTGATGGTGTCGCAGTTTTTCGGCGCCAAACAGGACAAGCTTGTGCAAAAGACCATTCAAAACTCCCTGCTTCTGCTCTGTGCAGGCGGCGTGATCTTCTCTTTTATCGGCGTAATTTTCCACAGGCAGCTCCTGCAGATGATCAACACACCTCAGGAACTGGTGGCAGATGCTTCAGCTTATTTGACCATTTTTCTCAGCGGCCTCATTTTCATGTTCCTGTACAACATTTTCGGCGCCATTATGCGGGGCCTTGGGGACTCTCAAACCCCTCTCGTATATCTCGCCTACGCCACATTCCTGAACATAATCCTGGATCCAATTATGATTTTCGGAATCGGCCCTGTACCAAAGATGGGCGTGGCAGGAGCAGCGCTTGCCACAGTCATCTCTCAAGCCCTCTCTGCCGTTTTAGGATTGAGGTACATGTTTAAGAACGATCTCATCGGCAGCTGGAAGGGGTTTCAGCCCGATTGGGAAATCATCGGCAAAACCTTTAAAATCGGTTTGCCTGCTGGCATCCAGCAGAGCGTGGTCTCCATGGGGCACATAGTTGTAAACTCCCTCATCAACAGTTTCGGCAGGGTGGTAGTGGCAGCTTTCGCTGCAGCTGCAAAACTGGAAGGCTTTGCCTTCATGCCCATCATGTCCCTTTCCCTTGCCGCCTCTGCAGTGGCCGGGCAGAACCTAGGTGCAGACAAGCCCCAAAGGGCCCATAAAACCCTCTATTGGAGCGTTGTGATTGTTGTAGCTATTTCTCTGCTGGTGGGCTTTTTCCTTTTCCTCTCGCCTAAGCTGTGGCTGAGCGTCTTCACAGACGACCCAAACGTGCTGGCGGAAGGCAGCATGTACTTGAGGATCCTCGCGTTTTCCTACATTCCTTTCGGCGTGATGTTCATGATCAACGGCCTGTTGCGGGGAGCTGGCGATACTTTGGCAACCATGATCACCAGCATTTTTTCTTTGTGGCTGGTAAGAGTCCCCTTGGCATATTACCTCGCGCGAACTGTAGGCTTGGGAAGCCGGGGAGTATGGATCGCAATGGCCACAAGCCCCCTTTCCGGTTTGGCCTTCAGCTATTTGTACTACCGCACTGGCCGCTGGCAGCGGGCTGTTTTGACAGGTAAACTGCAGGAGGACCAAGGCTAGGAGCACAGCCCTGTTCTTTCGGCATATGATATGATACCATTGCCGAAAGGAGGAAAAGCTGTGGAGGGCATGCACCACCTCGACTGCGATGAGCTGCAGATCAGCAACAAAAACGGGACAATTGTGATAACCTGCAATTGGGGCAGGAAAGCAAATGTGAAGGAGGATGCTGAAAAGCCCCCTCCAGATGATGAGATTGGAGATGGCTGCTCAGATGTCATGGATAAAATAGGCAAAGTGGTTTTACTCGGCTCTGTGATCGCGCGCCTTTACCCGCGCTAATAAGCTATGTTGTTAGCATTTCTTGGCAAACATAGGAACAGCTTCCTCGAACCGGCATAAAATGAATTACGAGATTGCCGAAAGGAGGAAGCAGCGTGGGAGACTTTCCTAGACCAGAATGTTCTCCGGATTGTGGTCAAATAGTAATCAAAAACGATGGAGGCACCGTAATTATCAACTGCAACTGCTGCAGCGACAGTCCTTGTATTCAAATTGAAGCATTGGGATCAGAGGAAGAAGCCGAATAGATAAGACGGCGATTAAAAATAAGGCCATTTTGGCCAAGGAGGGATTTTAATGCGCGATCGCAGGCGGGAGAGACCTGTTTGTTCACAAAATTGCGGCCAGATAGTGATTGACAATGAGGGTGGCACTATCATCATCAATGTGAACTGCTGCACAGGCGTCGACGCAGCTGGCGACGACTAGAAAGACATTGTACAGCTGATTTATTTAAGGCAGGGAAATCCTGCCTTTTTTCTTTACTCCGGAGGACAACGCCTCTTTTGAGGCAGAAGCGGGTAAGGTACTTTTTGCCTCTTAAATCCTCCTTGTTTTAAGAGTGAGGTTGTGCTATAATTGACTCAGGTTAGATGGAAAACCTTTTCCTTCAATCACTTGCTGGTTGAAGAGCAGCCTCTCGCAAGATGCGGGAGGGAAGGGGTTCGGTAAACTGTAGAAAGGGTGTGGTTTCCTGTGTTGACCGCCGATTTTTTTTGGAAGTTGTTTGAGGTCACAGGCTCCATAACCGCATATATCCTCTACAGACAACTTTCTACCCTAGACAGTATTCCAAACATAGGTTAAAGGCAATGAAGGAGAAAAGTAAGGCGGGAGCTGTCCTCACAGGGAGGAGTGGCCAGAGACTGAGAGCCCCTCTGAGGAGAGTCGCCTGAAGTTCGCTCCTGAGCTTCCCATCTGAAGGCGCAGCTGGGTAAGGTGGGACGGCCTCTTCGCCGTTATCGAAGTCAGAGTGGGCTCTACCTGAGCCAAACGGGGTGGTACCGCGGAAGTCCGAGCTTTCGTCCCTGAGGGGAGAAGCTCGGTTTTTTTATTATCTGAGGATAGGAGGACACCAGAAGTGAAGGACCAAATCGAGAAACTACACCAAAAGGCTTTAGCCAGTCTGGCTGAGGCAGGTTCCCTAAAAGAGCTCGAGGAGCTGCGGGTGCGGTTCTTAGGTAAAAAAGGAGAGCTCACCGCCATTCTCCGCGGGCTCAGTCAGCTCCCTGCAGAGGAGCGGCCAAAAATTGGCGAACTGGCCAATCAGGTTCGGGACAGCATCAGCAAAACCATCAGCGAAAAAAGCGAAGAGCTTAAAGAAGAGATCCTCGCAAGGGAACTGGAGAAAGAGAAAGTGGACATCACCTTGCCAGGCCGCCCTTTCCCTGTTGGCAGCCGCCATCCCTTGAACCAGGTCCTCGACAGGATCAAAGAGATCTTTATCGGGATGGGCTACGCTGTTGCGGAAGGACCTGAAATCGAAACAGACTACTACAACTTCGAGGCGCTGAACGTGCCAGCAGATCATCCGGCAAGGGACATGCAGGACACCTTCTATTTACCTGGCGGATACCTGCTGCGCACACAAACTTCCCCTGTGCAGGTGCGGACCATGGAAAAGCAGGAGCCGCCTGTGAGGATCATCGCCCCTGGAGCGGTATACCGCTGCGATGCAGATATCACCCACTCGCCTATGTTCCACCAAGTGGAAGGGCTGTACGTGGACGAGAACGTCACCTTTGCAGACCTGAAAGGCACCCTGGAGCATTTTCTCCACCAGCTGTTCGGGAAAAACCGCCAGGTGCGCTTCAGGCCATCCTTTTTCCCGTTCACAGAGCCCAGCGCGGAAGTGGATATCGCCTGCCTTATGTGCGGTGGTTCAGGCTGCAGGGTCTGCAAAAACACTGGCTGGCTTGAAATTTTGGGCTCGGGAATGGTGCACCCCAAGGTTTTGGAGAAAGTGAATTACGACCCCCAAAAGGTGGGAGGCTTTGCCTTCGGCATGGGAGTGGAGCGGATCGCCATGCTCCTTTACGGAATTGACGATATACGCTTGTTTTTCGAAAACGACCTCCGCTTTTTGCGGCAGTTTTAGGAGGGGAAAAGATGCTAGTACCGCTTAATTGGCTGAGGAAATATGTAGACATACCTGTATCACCTCAAGAGCTTGCAGATCGGCTCACCATGGCCGGCTTTGAGGTGGAGGAAGTAACATATCTGGGAAGAGGGCTGGAAAACGTAGTTGTGGGAAAAATAGTTGAGGTAGAGAAGCACCCGCAGGCAGACCGGCTCTCGGTCTGCACAGTGGATGCAGGCGAAAAAGGAACCTATCAGGTTGTCTGCGGTGCACCCAACGTGGAGGCAGGAAAGCTTGGGGCTCTTGCCTTGCCTGGTGCGAAACTCCCAAGCGGCATTGAAATCAGAGAAGCGAAGATTCGCGGCGTCGACTCTTCCGGCATGCTCTGCGCCCCAGACGAGCTGGGTCTGCCTGGAGGACACGAAGGCCTGCTTCTTTTGGAAGACGCCCACCCCGGCCAGGAGCTTACAGCCGCCTTGGGCCTGGACGACTGGGTTTTGGATATAGACGTTCTTCCCAACAGGCCGGACTGCCTGAGCATGGTGGGAATTGCCAGGGAAGTGGCAGCTGTCCTGGGTACGGACTTGAAACTGTCTGAGCCGAAACCGAAAGAAGAAGGGGAGCCAATTGAGGGCAGGGCAACAGTGGAAGTATTGGCGCCAGATCTCTGTCCCCGCTACGTTGCCCGTTTCTTCACAGATGTGAAAGTGGGTCCTTCCCCCAAATGGATGGCCCAGTGCCTCCAGGCAGCAGGGATGAGGCCTATCAACAACGTAGTTGACATCACAAACTTCGTGATGCTGGAGTACGGGCAGCCCCTTCACGCCTTCGACTTCGACAAACTGGAAGGAGGGGGCCTGATCGTCCGCAGGGCAAAGCCTGGCGAGAGCATGGTCACTTTAGACGGCCAGAAGCGGGAATTCACAGAGGAAATGCTCCTCATCGCAGACCACGACTCTCCTGCCTGCATTGCCGGCATCATGGGCGGAGACAGGGTAGAGGTGGACGAGGGCACCACCACCATTCTCCTCGAGGCAGCAAGCTTCGCCAGGGGCAGCGTCCGCAGGACATCAAGATCCTTGGGGCTGTCCTCTGAATCCTCCCAGCGCTTTGGGCGAGGGGTGGATCCATACCTGCCTGCCCTTGCCATAGAGCGGGCAGCAGAACTTTTAGAAGAGCTCTGCGGCGCAAAAACCGCCAAAGGCACAATTGACCTGTTGAGCCCGGCGGTGGACCTCGGAAACAAAACCCTCCACATCACCCAGGATTACATCAGAAGGGTTTTGGGAGCAGATATTTCAAGTTCTGAGGTGGGCAGCATTTTCAAGAGGCTGGATCTGGAAGCAGCCTATGACGGGGAGAGGTGGACCATCTCAATTCCTCCCAGGCGCAGAGATTTAGAAGACAAATGCGACCTTCTAGAGGAGATCGCAAGGCTCTGGGGCTTTGCCAAGATCCCAGCCACCCTTCCCAGCACAAACCTGCAAGGAGCGCCAGATGAGAAGCAAGCCTGGGAAGAGAGAGCAAGCAGGAGCCTTTTGGCTATGGGACTCACAGAGGCAATGAGCTATAATTTCATCGGACCCAGCCTTTTGAAGAAAACAAATCTCCAAGACACTCCTTTGGCAGAGGCAGTGAAGATCACAAATCCCCTCAGCGACGAGCAGAGCATTATGCGCACAACGGTGATACCGTCTCTCCTGCAGGCTGCAGCCAGAAACCGCGCCCACCAACAGGAGGATCTGGCCCTCTTTGAGCTGGGGAAAACCTTCCAGCCTGGAGAACCTCCCAAAGAGAGGAGAGCTTTAGGGATTGTCCTGATGGGCAGGCTCAACCTCAGCTGGTGGCGCTGCCAGGAGAGCCCTGTGGACTTTTTCACCCTGAAGGGAGTAGTTGAGCGGTGTCTTGCAGCCCTGAAGGTGCAGGGCCTCCAAATTGCAAGGTGCGGGGAGGTAGAGGGGCAAAGCAGGCTTCTCGCTTTAGCTCGAGCCCTCCACCCTGGCAGAAGCGCAGCCCTTCTGGCAGGGGAGGAGGTTGTAGGGATCTTCGGACAAATCTCTCCCAAAACAGCAGAACTGTGGGATCTGCCCCGGGAGGTGCAGGTGGCAGAGCTGGATCTGGAGCTCCTCTGGTCCCTCCGCAGTGAGGAAACTCCCCTGTACCAGCAGCTGCCCCGCTATCCCCACAGCCTTCGGGATTTGGCCCTTTTAGTGCCAGATGAAACCCCGGCGCAAAAAGTTGAGGAGATCATCTGCAGTGAAGGCGGTGAGCTCCTTGAAAAAATCGAGCTTTTCGATTTGTATGCTGGCTCACAAGTACCTGCTGGCATGCGGAGCCTGGCATTTCGCCTCCAGTTTGGCTCAAAGGAAAGGACGATTCAGGAACAGGAAATCGAGGAGCTTGTGGCGAAGATCTTAGCAAAGCTTGCCGAATTAGGCATTACTTTACGATAAGGAGTGAAGGCTTTGCGGATCACTTTGAACGTGGCTGGAGAGGAATACAAGCTCCGCTGCAAGCTGCCTGATGAGAAGGCCCTGGCCATCCAAGGGAAAGTCCAGTCCCTGCTGGACGCCTACAGCCGCCGGGGTCTTGCCCCTGTTCAGCTTGCCATCATGGCTGCTTTGCACCTTGCTGAGGAAATGGTGGATCTGGAGCGGGAGTACGAGCAGGTGCTGGAGTTCGTCACAGCAAAGGAAAACTCATGAACACCTTAGACCTTGTGATCCTGCTGCTGTTCATCCTCTCCCTCATCGGCGGCTGGAAGCGGGGTTTATTGACAGAGCTCGGCGCATTGGCAGTGCTGCTTCTTTTCCCTTGGGCCCTCGTGACCTTCAGCGGCCCCTTGACGGATTTCTTGTACCAGCTCAACCTCGATTTTCCTTTGGCAAGGCTCCTTGCCACTGTGATCCCCGCAGCGCTGCTTCTTGTTGGAGGAAATCTCTTAGCTGGGCTCATCCAAAGGGCTCTGCCTGACATCCTCCTGCCCTTCAACTCTTTGGCAGGAGCTTTCCTTGCCCTCCTGAAGACAGCGTTTTTGCTGGGGCTTGCAGCTTCCTTTCTCGGCAGAGTGCCGATGGTTTCCAGCCTGCCCCTTTGGCAGGAGTCCGCCTTCATAGAACCTTTGGCAGCCATAGGGGAGTTCATCTTTCTGAACATAGCAAATATCTTCACACAACCAAAACCAGACCTTACAAGTCCGGGGGAGTTGATTTAATGGACAATCTCCAGCTGGGACAAATCTGGCAGCAAATCGCAGATCTGCTGGAGATTTTAGGAGAAAACACATATAAAGTGGCAGCGTACCGCAGAGGCGCACGGAGCATCATCAAAAGCCCGGTTCCTTTAGCAGAGCTGATCGCAAACGAGGAGCTTGGGAGCCTTCCCGGCATCGGCAAGTCCCTGGAAAGCTCTGCCCTGGAGTTTTTCCGCACAGGTAAATTAGAGCTTTTAGCTGAGCTTGAAAGGCAAGTGCCAGAGGACCTGCTCCTCCTCACAAGGCTCGGGGTCTCGCCCAAGCTTGCAGGCAGGCTCCACAGGGAGCTTGGGATCGAAAACCTTCCAGATCTGGAAGCTGCCCTGAAGGAGAGGAAAGTCCGCAAG
This sequence comes from Clostridia bacterium DTU084, assembly GCA_001512905.1. Classification (GTDB taxonomy): domain Bacteria; phylum Bacillota; class DTU084; order DTU084; family DTU084; genus DTU084. Next base: position 20,471 of record LFTB01000109.1, read on the forward strand.
CTGCGGGGAATTGGTCCCAAAGGAGAGCAGCAGCTGAAGCACACTGTGGAGCGAGCCAAAGAAGGACTGCCCCATCCGGGGCCGGCTGCAGAAGCTTCAGCATCAGAGCTGCGGGAGCTCCTGTTGGATCTGCCCCAGATTCAGAAGGCGGAAATTGCAGGCAGCCTCAGAAGGGGAGAGGAAGAGGTCCAAACTGCAAACCTGGTCTTAGGGACGACCCTCTCAAAGGAAGAGCTGACATCTTTCCTCTCGGGCCTTCCTCTCGTCTCTGAGGCGAAAGAGGAGCCTCTTGGAGTTGTGCTCCGCGGAGGGCTTGTGGTGGAACTATCCTGTGTCCTTCCCGAAGCTTTCTACAAGGCCCTCTGGCAGGAGACAGGGCCCCGGAAGCATCTCGAGCAGCTGGCTGCTCTGGGAGAGCTTCCTGAACTTCCGGCAAGGGAAGAGGATATATACAGGGCAGCAGGAGTTCCCTACATTCCGCCCCTGCAGCGCTGGGGAGAAGACGAAATCAGCCTCTCCAGCGCCGGAAAGCTTCCAAAGCCTCTGACAGCTGACATATACAAAGGGGATCTCCACGTTCACTCTAACTGGAGCGACGGGATTCATACCCTCGCAGAGCTCCAGGCAAGGGGAGAGGAGCTGGGGTACGAGTATTTGGCCATCTGCGACCACAGCCGATCCCTTGGTGTCGCAGGGGGATTGTCCATTGAAAGACTGCAGGCGAGAAACGCAGAGATCGATGCCCTAAACGCAAAAGGCTCCAGCTGCAGGCTTCTGAAGGGAATAGAGCTGGAAATTGGCGCCGAAGGCCAGCTGGACTACCCCCTTGAGGTTTTGGCAGAGCTGGACATAGTGGTGGGAGCTCTGCACCGGGGCTTCGGCCAGCCGGAAGAGAAGGTCATGGAGCGGCTGCGGACTGCCCTCTCTACCCGCGCTATTTTCATTTTAGCCCATCCCACAGGCAGGCTTCTGGGTAGGCGGGCAGCTTTAGCTGTGGATCTCGACGAACTTTTCCAGCTGGCCCGGGACTACCAGGTGGTTTTGGAACTCAACACAAGTCCAGACCGCCTGGACTTGGGAGCCGAGGCCTTGAGGCGGGCCAAAGCAGAAGGGATCCCCATTGCCCTGAACACAGACGCCCACAGGTTAGAGAGCCTTGGCCAGCTCCAATGGGGCTTGAAAGTTGCAACCCGGGGCGGGCTGGAAGCTGCTGATCTGATAAATACGCTGAGCCTTCAAGACCTCCAAAAAAGGATAGAGAAAAGGAAAGGTGGGAGATACTAGGGGAGAAGAAAAAGGAGGCTCTGAGAATGAACCACTTTCTGCGGACGCTGTGGATGTACGCCTTTGTTTTCTTTGTGGTAAGGCTTATGGGGAAAAGAGAGGTCGGACAGCTGTCCCCTTTTGATTTTGTGGTTGCCATCATGATCGCAGAACTGGCAGCCCTCCCCTTGGAAGACACTTCCATCACATTCTCCCACGCTCTCATTCCCATTGCCACTTTGGCAGCCATTGAGATGGGCTTTTCCTATGTTTCCTTGAAGAGCAACTGGCTGCGGAATCTCATCGACGGCGATCCTGCTGTAGTTGTGCGCAACGGGCAGATCCTGGACACAAACCTGCGCAAACTGAGGTATAACGTCAATGACCTGTTGGCCCAATTGCGGCAGAAGGACGTTGCAGATATTTCAGAGGTGGAATATGCCATTTTGGAGTGTTCCGGCCAGCTGAGCGTGATCAAAAAATCCCAGCACCGTCCGGTTACACCCCAGGACCTGGGAATTGAAACAAAGTACGAAGGCATGCCTGTGCCCCTCATCCTCGACGGGGAAGTGCTTTTCTCAAACCTGGACAAAGCAAACCTTACATATCAGTGGCTTTTGGGACAGTTGAACCAGCACGGCATAACAACCCCCAAAGACGTGATCTACGCAAGCCTGAACAGCCAGGGAGAGGTTTACGTATCTCCAAGAGAAGACATAAAACCAGTGGACATTTACGATAATATTTGACGAGGTGTGGTGAAGTTGAAACTACAAGAGATCTATGAGCTGGTGATCCAGCTGGGCAGAGAAGCTGACCCCAGGGGAGAAGAGGAGGTTCTGGCAACTCTTCGCGATGCCAAAGCAGAATTCGATTCCCTTCCCCCTAAAGATCAGTCCTTTTTCGATGAAGAAAAGCTGGCCAACCCTTACAGCGACACCAGGATCTTAAACGGCCAGGGAGATGAGGAGGTAAAGAGGATCCTCGCAGGCATCGACATGGAGCTGCCTGAGGTGCTCCTTGCCCAGGAGCTGTCCAGAAGCGGCCAGAAAATCGATTTGATCCTTTCCCATCACCCTGAAGGGAAAGCCCTTGCCGGGCTTTCTGAGGTAATGGACATGCAGGCAGAGGTCCTGCACCGTTTTGGCGTGCCCATTTCCCTGGCAGAGGGGGTAATGGCAGAGCGGATCTCAGAAGTGAACAGGGGGATCCTGCCTACTAACCACAACCGGGCTGTTGACGGAGCAAAGCTTTTAGGCTACCCTTTCATGACCTGCCACACGCCAGCGGACAACATGGTGACCCGCTTTCTCCAGCAGATCTTCGACGAGAGAAAGCCCCGGAAAGTAGGGGATGTTCTGGACATTCTCCTTGAACAGCCAGAATACCAGCTTGCTGCAAAGCAAAAGGCAGGCCTGAAGGTGGTCAGTGGGGACAAAAAGCGCCGGGCAGGCCGGGTTTTCGTCGACATGACCGGCGGCACAGGCGGTTCCAAAGACATATTCCAGTACCTAGCCAACACTGGTGTAGGCACTGTTGTGGGAATGCACATCAGCGAGAAAAACCTCGAACAGGCGAAAAAACACCACCTGAACGTGGTAATCGCCGGGCACATAGCCAGCGACTCTTTGGGGATGAACCTCATATTAGACCAGCTGGAGCGCAGGGGCGTTGAGATCCTCACCTGCTCCGGCCTGACAAGGGTTAAAAGGTAGTGGAACTGTTAGCACCTGCTGGCAGCTGGGAAGCACTTCTTGCTGCCATCGGAAACGGCGCAGATGCAGTCTACCTGGGCGGCAAAGACTTCAGTGCCCGGCAGTATGCCGACAATTTCGACCTGCCCCAGCTCGAGCGGGCAGTCTTTTTAGCCCACCAAAAGGGCGTAAAGATATACGTCACCCTCAACACCCTCCTCAAGGAGGGGGAACTATCGAGAGCTTTTGACTATGCTCAGGACCTCTACAGGCTGGGTGTAGACGCCCTGATCGTTACAGATCTCGGCCTCATCTCAGCCCTCAGGGAATCCCTGCCGGACTTTCCCCTCCACGCCAGCACCCAGCTGACAGTGCACGAGGAGGAGGCCTTGAAACTGCTCCAAACTTTAGGGATCAGGCGGGTGGTCCTTGCCAGGGAGCTTTCCCTCTCTGAGATCTCACGCCTTGCAGAAACTGGGGTGGAGGTAGAGGTCTTTGTCCACGGCGCCCTCTGCATTTCCTACAGCGGCCAGTGTTTGTTCAGCAGCCTCATTGGCGGCCGCAGCGGCAACAGGGGACGCTGCGCACAGCCCTGCAGGCTCCCTTATGCACTCCTGGATCCCAAAGGCAGAAAATCCAGGGAAGGGTACCTCTTAAGCCCCAAGGACCTGTGTTATCTGCCTGCCCTTTCCGAGCTTAAAGCCGCTGGCGTAACTTCCTTGAAGATCGAAGGGCGGATGAAGCGGCCAGAGTATGTGGCCACAGTGGTCCGGGTCTACAGAGAAGCCCTGGACAACCTTGCAGAGGGCAAACCTCTGCCTGGGGATGAGGAGCTGCTTCAGATCTTCAACCGCGGCTTCACCACAGGCTACCTCTTTCAAAACCCCGGCCCAAAGCTCATGAGCTACCAGCGGCCTAACAACCGGGGCGTGCCTGTGGGAAGAGTCAAAGAATACAGAAAAAAACAGGCCCTCATCAGCCTGGAGAGGCCCCTGCGGGTGGGCGACGGCATTGAAGTGTGGGTTTCAAAAGGCAGAGTGGGCACAACTGTAGAGAAGATGACAGACCAGGGGGGCAGGCCCCTTGAGGAGGCAGAAGCAGGGGATAAGGTCTGGCTGGAGCTGCCAGGCAAAACCTCGCCTGGCGACAGGGTCTTCCGCACCCACGACAAGCTCCTCATGGAAAAGGCCCGCGCCAGCATAAAGCCCCCAGAGCCGCTCCCCATCACCTTTATCCTGAGGGGGAAAGTGGGCCAACCTGCGGCCCTCACGGCAATAGCCCAGGGCCACGAGGTGGAAGTACATGGCGAGGCCCTGGCAGAGGAGGCCCAAAAGAGGCCTTTGGATGAAGAGATCGCAAGCCGCCATCTTTTCAAGCTGGGGGACACTCCCTTTGCGGGAGGAGAGATCGTTTTGGACCTGGAAGGGGAGATCGCCCTACCCCCAAGCGAGCTGAACCGGCTGCGCAGAGAGGCTGTGGCGGAGCTCACTGCCAAAATCAGCGGCCAAAGGCAGCTTCCCCCTGACCTGAAGCCGCTTCTTTTCCAGAAAAAGGAGCGGCAGCCTGCCAAACCCCGCCTTGCAGTGAAAGCAGGGGAGGGGCTGTGGCAGGCAGCTCTAGAGGCCGGAGCAGATCTCATCTACCTGCCAGCGGACCTGCCTGATCTGTCAGAGGCGGTTAGGAAGATTGCAGCCTCTCGGGGCAAAGCATATTTAACCTTGCCCAGGATCAACACGAGGGAGGAAACCCAGAAATACAGGAAACTTGCCGAGAAGCACGCCGAAAACTTGGCGGGAATTCTCATCGGCCATCTGGGCCAGCTCAAAGAGATCCAAAAGCTTGGCCTTCCTGCTATCTCAGATTTCGGCTTTAATGTGATGAACGCAAAAGCAGCATCAGCCATCTTCGCTCAGGGAATTGAGAGGGCAACAGTTTCCGTGGAGCTGCGCACAGGCGAGCTCAAAGAGCTTCTGGAACACCACAGGGGGCCTTTTGAAGCCATTGTTGGTGGGAACCTGCCCCTTTTGATCACAAAGCACTGTCCGCTGCGTTCCTCTGGCGAGGAGTGCAGCTCAAAAGGCTGCAGGAGAGGTATTTGGCACCTGGAGGACCGGATGGGCGAGAAGTTTCCGCTCCTTCAGGATGGGGCGTGCCGCACTGTCCTCTACAACAGCCACATGCTGTCAGTCCTTGAGGAGCTTCCTGCCATCTTGAAGTTGGGCCTGGACGTTTTGAGAATTGAAGCGCTTTTCGGCGAGAGAAAGGCTTGGGAGAAATTCATCCGGCTCCACCGCCAGCACCTGGACGCAGCCTGGGGGGCCCCTCAGTACCAGGTGCCAGCTGAGCTCAGGCAAGAGCTTGAGGACCTCTTCGGAACTCCCATCACCCGCGGCCACTTTTTCCGGGGTGTGGAGTGAGCCTGGATAACCCTTCCGCAGAGACCAGATGTCAAGAAAGGGGCTGTCCACAAAGCAGCCCCCTCTTTGTACTCTGTTATCTCTTCTCCGGAATAATGGGATAGAGCTGGATCATGTTTCCGCCGTCTACCACAAGTTCAGCGCCTGTGGTATTTCTGGATTCGCCGCTTCCAAAGTACCAGACAGCATTTGCTATATCGTGAACCTCACCACCCAAACTGTCGTTATGGGTGGAGCATCCATTGGCTTACATACGGTT
>LFTB01000048.1 GCA_001512905.1 Clostridia bacterium DTU084
CTTTTTCAATATCCGTTTTAAGTGATTAAACTTCTGTGATCTAGACTCTGGTCCTTCTAGAATCATCAAGGTTTCTGATCTTGACCGGTTTGGGGATGTGTGATAACATTATTATTAGTATTTTTTTCAGTGGGAGGAAATGACGTGAAGCTATACGGAACCATGGAAATCGGACCTAATGGGCATCTTTATATAGGCGGCTGCGATGCTGTAGAGCTGGCAAAACAGTGGGGGACTCCATTGTATGTGATGGACGAGGCGGAAATCCGCAGACGGGCCAAAGCATACAAACAGGTGCTGGCGGAAAACTACCCAGACAGCAGAGTGATTTATGCAGGCAAGACCTTCATGACCACCGCCATGTGCAGGATCATGGAAGAAGAAGGTTTAGGACTGGACGTGGTATCAGGAGGAGAACTCTACACAGCCATCGCTGCTGGTTTTCCAACTGAAAACATATATCTCCACGGCAATAATAAATCAGAAGCAGAACTGGAAATGGCCCTTGAGCACCGTGTGGGCAGAATTGTGGTGGACAACCTCTATGAGCTTGAAACGCTTGAGCGGCTGGCCAGTGCCCGCAAGGAGAAGGTACAGATCCTCCTGCGGGTTACTCCTGGAGTGGAGGCCCATACCCACTCATACATTAGAACAGGCCAAATCGATTCCAAGTTCGGCTTCGGGCTCGAGAACGGCCTCGCCAAAGAGGCAGTAGAGCGGGCCCTACAGCTGCAGTACGTAGAATTAATCGGCCTTCATTGCCATATTGGCTCCCAGATCCTGGGGCTGGATTCCTTTGACGTCACCATTGAAGTGATGCTGGATTTTGTCGCCAAACTTAAAGCAGAATTAAAGTGGGAGTGCAGGGAGCTGAGCCTCGGCGGGGGACTGGGCATTCGCTACACTGCCAAAGACGAGGAAGTTTCCATAGAGGAGTTCGGCACCCGGATTGCCAATAAACTGAAAAGCGAAGCTGAAAAGCTCAGTCTGGACCTGCCAACCCTTGTGGTGGAGCCTGGCCGCTCCATTGCAGGCGAAGCTGGCACAACCCTTTACACAGTGGGTTCCATTAAAGAGATCCCTGGCATTCGCAAATACGTAGCTGTTGACGGCGGCATGGGAGACAACCCAAGGGTAGCTCTCTATCAGGCCGAATATCAGGCACTCCTTGCCAACAGGGCAAATGAGCCTGCCACAGACGTGGTTTCTATAGCAGGCAAATGCTGCGAATCAGGGGATATGCTCATTTGGGATCTGAAAGTGCCGGAGCCCAAAAGCGGAGATATCCTGGCGGTTTTCTGCACAGGCGCCTACAACTACTCCATGGCAAGCAACTACAACCGTCTGCCCAGGCCTGCTGTGGTGCTGGTGAAGGACGGAAATGCAGACCTGATTGTGAAGCGGGAAACTTATGAGGATCTGGTGCGCCTGGATACTGTACCAGCACGTCTCGCCAGCAAGAAGATGAAAATCGCCCTTTAATGGAGGCAGCTGATGCTAAATTTACCACTGGTGCAAATAATCTTCCAGATCATGGCCTTTCTTTTTGCCATCTCCATCCATGAATACGCCCACGGAGCCATGGCAAACAGTTTAGGAGATCCCACTGCCAGATACATGGGCAGGCTCAGCCTCAATCCGCTGCGCCACCTGGATCTGTTCGGTGTTCTCACTTTGATCCTTTCTGGATTCCGATTCGGCTGGGCGAAACCTGTTCCCATCAATCCCAGCCACTTCAAAAACCCCAAGCGGGGGATGATGTACACAGCAGCGGCAGGACCTTTTGCGAATCTGATTGCAGCGGTTTGTTTTTCAATAACCATCAGGATGCTGCAGTACACGCCGCTGGCTGGAAGCCTGTATGGTTTTATCTTTCACAGCTTTTTGAGGTATAACGTGCTCTTGAACGTTGGCCTTGCCATTTTCAACCTGGTGCCCATCCCGCCCCTGGACGGCTCGCGAATCCTCATGAGCATCTTGCCGGCACGCTACGCTTGGCGGCTGCGAGAAATCGACAGCTACGGGCCAATGATTTTGATTCTGCTGCTTTGGAGCGGGATTTTGTTCAGGTTCATCTCTCCTGCATATAATCTGATCACCGGGCTTCTTTTATGAGAGAAGGAGTGATTTGCATTGGCGATTGTCAGCGGAATGAGGCCCACAGGCCCACTGCAGTTGGGAAACTTCCTGGGGGCTTTAGATAACTGGGTGAAACTGCAGCACGAAGACAAGTGTTATTTCTTCGTGGCTGATTGGCATGCCTTGACCACAGGCTATGAAGATACCGAAAAAATGAAAGAGAACATCCGGCTGATGGTCATCGACTGGCTCAGCGCTGGCATCGATCCGGAAAAGAGCGTTGTCTTCAGGCAGTCTGATCTAAAAGAACACGCAGAACTGCACCTGCTTTTGTCCATGATCACGCCGCTGTCGTGGCTGGAGCGGTGTCCAACCTACAAAGATCAGCTGCAGCAGCTTTCAGACCGGAACATCACAACCTACGGCTTTTTGGGCTATCCCTGTCTTATGGCTGCTGATATCCTGATGTATAAACCGGAGTTTGTGCCTGTAGGAGAAGATCAGCTGCCGCACCTCGAGCTGACCAGGGAGATCGCCCGGCGGTTCAACTTCTTATACGGACCTGTCTTCCCAGAGCCGCAGGCAAAAATGACGAAGGTAACCCTTCTTCCGGGACTAGACGGCCGGAAAATGAGCAAAAGCTACGGCAACACCATTTCCATGAGCGGGGATCCAGACGAGATCAGGGAGAAGGTAGCGGTCATGATCACAGATCCTGCACGGGCCAGACGCAAAGACCCAGGGGATCCGGAAAAATGTACAGTCTTCACCTTCCACAAGATCTTCAGTCCCCCTGAAGCCCTTCCGCCCATTGTGGAAGGGTGCAAAACAGCAGGCATAGGCTGTGTGGACTGCAAAAAACAGCTTATGGAGAACATGATTGCCAAAATGGACCCAATCTATCGCCGCAGGCAGAGCTTTCTCGCACAACCCTCCCTTGTGGACGATATTCTGGCCAAGGGCGCTGAAGAAGCAAGAGAAGTTGCCCAGCGCACCATGAGCCAGGTGCGGGAAGCGATGAAGTTATAAATGACGTACCAGGTACAGCTGCCAACCTTCACAGGCCCATTAGATCTGCTTCTCCATTTGATCAAGCGCCACGAAATAGATATCTACGACATCCCCATCAGCATGATCACCGATCAGTATCTCCAGTCGCTGAGCGAAATGGAACAGCTTGATCTGGAGCTGGCTGCAGACTTTCTGGTGATGGCAGCAACCTTGATGCAAATAAAAGCCCGAATGCTCTTGCCTAAGCCAGATCCACCTGTTGAGGAAGAAGACGAGGTAGATCCAAGGGAGGAGCTGGCAAGGCAGCTGGCTGAATACAGTCAATTTAAAGCTGCCACTGAATTTTTCTCTGAGAGAGAAGCTCAGTGGCAGCAGGTTTTCTGTCGGCCTTTAGATGCCATTATGCAGGACCGCTCATCCATTCCAGAGCCCACACTGCCTTTGGAACTGCCTGAGGGAATGCGCATGGACGTCCGGGAGCTGTGGAAGGCGCTCGAGCGGATCTTAGAGCGGCACAAACGCACAGAACCAGGCACTATAACCAGGGAAGCTGTAACCCTAAGCGGACAACTGCAAAACATTCGCAAGCTCCTCGCCCGGGGGCAGGTGAGTTTTCAATCCCTCTTCGGCGAAAGACCCACCAGAGTTGTGATCGTGGTTACCTTCCTGGCCCTATTGGAGCTTGTCCGCCTGGGAGAGGTGCAGATATATCAAGCAGAGAATTTTGGCGATATTTTGATCGAGGGTCGGAAAAATGGAGATTAAAGCTGCCCTAGAGGGGCTGCTCTTTTTGGCGACAGAGCCATTATCTGCCAAAGAGCTGGCAGAAAGGCTCGGGATTGAGGAGAGTACAGCTGAAGAGCTTGTCCAGGAGCTTGCCAGAGAATACGAAGCAAGAGAAGGGGCGCTCGAGATCGTGCGCCTTGGGGGAGGCTATCGCCTCTGCACAAAGCCTGAACTTGGGCCGCTTTTGGCAAAACATCACGAGCCCCCAAGCAAACTTTCCCCAGCGGCTCTTGAGGTGCTTGCGATCGTTGCCTACAGACAGCCGGTTACCCGCAGCCAAATCGATCAGATCAGGGGTGTGCGCTCTGAGAGGGCCCTTGCCAGCCTTGTAGAGCGGGATCTGGTAACTGAAGTAGGGAGAGCAGAAGGACCAGGCAGGCCCATTTTGTACGGCACCACTGACACCTTTCTCGAAACCTTCGGGCTGAATGCCCTCGAAGACCTGCCGCCACTGCCCAGTCCCCTGCCTAACACACAGGGTGTTTAGGATTCCCTTCTGTTTTCCTGCCGACCCCCAGCTGCGAAAGGAGCTGCGGTGCCATATCCAGGAGCCGGTCGTAAATTGCGTTCTGATTTACAGGCAAAAGCCTTACATTTCCCTGTCCCACCACCAAAAACGCTACTGGCTGAAGCGAGATGCCAGCTCCCGTTCCGCCGCCGAAGGGGAGCTTTTGCGTATCTGTATCAAATTCAGTCCCTCCTGCTGCAAAGCCGAAGGATACTTTGGAAACCGGCATGATAACGCTCCCATCTGGAGCTTCCACAGCCTCGCCTAATATGGTGTTTACATCCACCATTTCGCTGATGTTTTCCATCGCAGTTTTCATCAAGCCTTCAATTGGATGCTTTTTTTCTCCGCCTTCTTCCTGCACCTGAGAACCCACCTTTCCAAAATTCTTCAATTAAAATTTTCACTGTTGTAATCATAATATAGCCTGGGATCAGGCGGAATATGCAGTAAACCCTGCCCCGGAGAAAGACCTCCTCTGTGAACACAGGGGTTGCTTTCAGGACAGCCTCAGGGGGCAAAACCGGCCTTATTGCGCCCCAAACTGCCCACAGAAGGCCATACAGCTGTGCAGACAGGCTGCTGTCCCCTGCGCTGAATTCCACCTCCAAAGAGAGGGCTTTTATTTTTATCCCGCCCTTTTCGCATATTTTCCAAAAGAGCTTGAGCTTCTCGAAGCTCACAGCTCTCTTTTTTTGTCTATTTCTGCCAGCTGGCAGCGAAAAAGCAAGGCCAAAGAGCCTGACTTCTCTTTCCGGCCAGGCCAGCTGCACTTCGATGGGGATGAAAAGTAAAAGCAGGAGAAGAATCAAGACTTTCATATCCTTATCCTCCCAAAAAGCCTTTGGCAATATGTTGTCCAACGATTTTTTTGTAAACGCTGCCTTCTGTTCTGCATACAATTAATAATAGGAGGTGGCGGTGTGAGCAGAATTGTGGTGGTGGGTGGAGGCTGGGCAGGCTGTGCTGCAGCTGTAGCTGCAAGGCAGGCGGGAGCAGAGGTTGTCCTTTTGGAGCGCACAGACATGCTTTTGGGCACAGGACTTGTGGGCGGGATTATGGACAACAACGGCAGGCTGAGCGCTGCCTGGGAAGGAAGGGCTTTGGGAGCAGGGGCATTGTTTGCCCTTATCGACGCCACAGTGCGCCATAAACTCGTGGAATTTCCCGGCCACCGCCATGCTTCCCTTTACGACGTGAACAAGATCGAGCCTTTGGTTGCCACATACCTCAAAGAGCTGGGGATCCAGATCCGCCTCACGAGCCGGGCGGTGGATGTGGAGATGTCCGGCAGGAGGATCGCTGCTGTCATCACTTCCCAAAAGGAAAAGTTTGAGGCAGACGCCTTTGTGGAAGCAACAGGAACAGCAGGGCCGGCTGGCAATTGTCACCGCTTTGACTCTGGCTGTGTGATGTGCATTTTGCGCTGTCCCACTTTTGGCCCGAGGGTGAGCATCGCTGCCAAGGCAGGAGTGGTGGAGGACACAGGACACCTCTACGACGCTTTGAGCGGTTCGTGCAAACTGCGCAAAGCCTCCCTTGCCACGTGGGTTGTGGAGAGGCTGGAGCGCGACGGCGTGCTTTTGGTGCCCATTCCCAAATTCATGGCAGACGAAGACCTCCTTCGGAAGAAAGCCTGCCAGCAGTACAACCTGCGGGAATTTGCCTCTAATCTCGTCCTTTTGGATACTGGTTCTGTGAAGCTCATGGCTCCTTTCTTTCCCCTGGAGAAGCTCCGCTCCATCCGCGGCTTTGAAAACGCGAAATTCGAAGACCCGTACTCTGGCGGGAGGGGCAACTCAGTCCGCTACAGCCTCATCACCCCTAGGGACAACTACATGCAGGTGGAAGGGCTGGACAATCTCTTCTGTGCTGGCGAAAAAGGGGGGCTGATGGTTGGGCACACAGAAGCCATCATCACTGGCACCCTGGCAGGACACAATGCAGTGCGGAAGGCTTTGGGGATGCCCCTGCTGAAACTCCCTAGAAGCCTTGCCTGCGGCGATTTTATCGCCTTTGTCCGGGATGAGCTGACAAGTTGCAAGGAGCAGATCGGAAAATACACCTTTGCAGGCTCCATCTATTTTCAAAGAATGCGGGAGCTTGGGCTTTACACCACAGACTTGGGCAGGATAGAAAGGAGAGTGCGCAAAAGTGGCCTTGAGGGCGTCTTCGCAAGGCCGCTGGAGTCAAGGAAAACTAGTTGACAGAAGCCTGAGCTGGTGCTATCATCCAATTGAAAACAGGTGGGAAGAAGGAAGATAAGTGAAGCAAATCTTGGTGGTAGGGCTGGGCCGCTTCGGCTCCAGCGTAGCCCTTACCCTCTACAAAATGGGCCATGAAGTGCTGGTTATGGACAAAAACAGCGAGCTCGTCCAGGAAATGGCAGATTCAGTCACCTATGCTGTGCAGGCTGATGCCACAGACGAGGCTGCGCTGCGCTCTGTTGGGATCCGCAACTTTGATGTGGCAGTAATTGCCATCGGCAATGACCTTGAGGCCAGTATTTTAGCCACCGCCCTGATTAAGGAGCTCGGCGTAAAGAAGGTGGTGGCCAAAGCCCAAAACGACCTCCACGGCAAGATTTTGGAGAAAGTGGGCGCAGACAGGGTGATCTACCCCGAGCGGGAAATGGGAGTGCGCCTCGCCAAATACCTGGCAGGCACAAATATTTTGGAGTACATAGAGCTCTCACCTGAATTCAGCTTGCTAGAGGTACAAGCCCCAAAGAAGCTGGCAGGGAAAAGCCTCAGGCAGCTGAATTTGCGGGCGCGCTATGGAATCACAGTGGTGGCCATCCGCCACGGAGATAAAATCATTGTTTCCCCAAACGCCGATGATCTCATCGCAGAGGGAGATCTGCTGGTTGTCGTGGGAGAAACTGCCTCTCTGGACCGCTGGGAAGAGGGGCTCCGCTAATGGAGCGGCTGCAGAAGGTTCTGGCAGCCAGGGGTGTGGCCTCAAGGCGGAAAGCAGAGGAATTGATCCTGGCAGGGAGGGTGCAGGTTAATGGGAAGACTGTCAAGGAACTAGGAGTGCGGGTAGCCAGCACAGACAAAATCACAGTAGACGGAGAAGTGATAGGCAAGCAGCCCCTGACCTACCTCATCCTGAACAAACCCCCAGGCTACGTCACAACAGCTTCCGATCCCCAGGGCAGGCCCACTGTTTTGGACCTTGTCCCTGATACCGTTCGCCTGTTTCCTGTGGGCAGGCTGGACTACGACACCTCAGGCCTCCTGCTCCTTACAAACGACGGGGAACTGGCAAATATCCTCACCCATCCCCGCTTTGAAGTGAAGAAGACATACCTAGCCACAGTCCAGGGCTTGCCCGCGGAAAACGCCCTGGATAAGCTCCGGCGGGGGATTCGCCTTGCAGACGGCCCCACTAGGCCTGCAGAGGTGAGGGTTGTCCAGCGGAAAAGAGAAAAGACAGTTTTGGAGCTGGTCATTGCCGAAGGCCGGAAGAGGCAGGTGCGCAGGATGTGTGAGGCCATTGGCCACAAGGTGCTGGAGCTTGTGCGGACAGGCTTTGGCCCTCTGCGCTTAGGAAACTTGCCCTTGGGCTCAACAAGACCTCTGACCCGCGGAGAAAAAGAGGCTTTGGAAAAGATACGCCAGAGGGGGCGCAAGAAGCAGCAGGTTGAGGGACATACTAGAAGCAGGGGTGGTGGGAAAAATGATCATGGTCAGAAACGGCGATAAATTGGAACGAGGAACTGTCCGCGCCCGCTTGCGCTTTGATTTCAAGGGCACAGCCAAACAGACGCGGCTTTTTTTCGGCAATAAAAGCCCCCAGGAAGCAGCTGCGGAAAACCGGCAAAGACAGCTGGTGGCATTGGAGAACGTGCCCATTCAGGGGATCTCCATCACAGAAATTTTCGGCGATGGTGAGATCTACACCATTGTAGATCCCATTACAGGGGAAGATGTGGCTTACGCGCCTGTGGAGCTGACTGTTGAAGCAGACTCCATAGAAGACCTTGTCCGCTTCGCTTTCCGGGAAGAGTTCCGCAAGATCGACATTCTAGAACCTAAAGAAATGTTATTAACCCATTACGATGCTGAAAAAATGCTCTACCAGGTGGGGGAAGAGATGCGGCTGAACCGCTTTTTCTCCACTCGTCTTGAGGGGAAAAGCAGATGGGAAGGGTGATTGTCATCGGCGCAGGTCCAGCCGGCATGATGGCAGCCATCTTTGCAGCCCGCGCAGGTGCGCGGGTTTTGCTATTGGAAAAGAACCAGGAGGCAGGGAAAAAGCTGCTCCTCACAGGCGGCGGCAGGTGCAACCTCACCAACACAAAGGCAGGAGAAGATCTCCCAGCCCAATACCCAGGGGGCGGCCGCTTCCTGCACAGCTGCCTTGCCCGCTACGGCCCCAGGTTCATCTGCCAGTTTTTCCAGGACATAGGGGTGGAGCTTGTGACTGAGGAAGAGGGAAGGGTTTTCCCTAAAAGCCTGCGGGCAGCCAGCGTCCGGGATGCACTGCTCAGAGAGCTGAAATCCCTGGGCGCAGAGATCCGCTACTGCCAGCCAGTGAGGAAACTGCGTTTAGCAGGCGGTAAAGTTGCGGGAGTTGCGTCAGACAGCTTCTACCCAGGCCAGCATGTTATTTTAGCCACAGGCGGAGCGTCTTTTCCAGCCACAGGTTCCACAGGGGACGGCTACAGCCTCGCCCAAAGGGCTGGCCACACTCTGGTCCCTCCAAAGGCCGCTTTGACACCGCTTATTATTGAAGAGTCCTGGCCCCGCTCCCTCTCTGGCCTTTCTGTTTTCGCTCAGGGGCAGATTCAGGCCGGGAGGCGAAAGCTCAAAAGCCAGGGCCAGCTCCTCTTCACCCATTTCGGCCTGTCGGGCCCTTTGGCCCTCAATCTCAGCCGCTACCTGGAAAAAGGGGCGGCAGTTGAGCTGAACTTCCTGCCGGGGCTGCGGGGTGAAGAGCTGCTGCAGGTTGGCTCAACAGCTGCCCAAAGCCTCGACAGGTTTCTGCCTCGCAGGCTCGCAAGGCAGCTCCTGGAGCTTGCAGAAATTCCGCCACAGACCAAGAACTTGAATCGAGCTGAAAAGGAGCGCCTGGAAAAAGTCCTCTTTGCAGCCAAGCTCACTGTGGCTGGGACAAAACCTTTGGAAGAGGCCATGGTAACTGCAGGGGGCGTTGCTTTGGACGAGGTGAACCCAAAAACCATGGCTTCCAAAAAAACAGCAGGCCTTTACTTTGCCGGGGAGCTGCTGGACATTGACGGGATCACAGGGGGCTACAACCTCACAATAGCCTTTGCCACAGGCTGTGCTGCTGGCAGTGCAGCAGGCAGCGCTGCAGCTGGAGAGGTGCTCTATGGATAGGTTTCAAAAGGCGCTGCTCGGGACTGCAGCTCTGCTCATGGTGCTTTTGATTTTGGCCCAGAGCCTCCTTCTTTTCGACAAGCCGAGGAGAATTCTCTCCAGAACAGACCGCTTAGAGGGCAGACCTTGGCAGGAACAGCTTGCATCACCTGTGGTAGATGTGATAAACTAAAGGAAAAAATTGGGTGGTGGTCCCTATGGTGGAGCGGGAAAGCCGGATCGTGGCCAGAGGCGCTCTGCAAATCGCGCAAACCTTCAGCCGCGCAGAGGAAGCGCAGCAGAAAGCCCTGCTCGCTAAAGAAGGGGTAAAAGCGGTAGGGGTAGACTACGGCGGGGAGTTTACAACTTCCATCGGCAAAATCGTGGAGAGAGCAGTGGTGGCAGCAAAGCGGGAGGGCGTGATCAGCTCTACTCACGCTGAAGAGGGTGCGGTAGCTGGCGCCACCCACGAAGCGCTTATGCAGCTCATGCCGAAAGCGCTAGGCTTGAACGTGGGGGGCAAAATTGGTGTGGCCAGGCAAGGCGAACATTTAAGCGTCGCCATCTTTGTCAGTATTGGCCTGCTGCATCTCGACGATGTGGCAATTGGCCTCAGCCACAGGGCGTTGAGCGTACCATGAGGCTTTGGGGAATCAGAGGCGCCATCACAGTCGAGGCAGACACAAAATCAGCGCTGGCCGAAGCAGTGTCCCTGCTGGTAGGTGAGATTATGCTCCGCAACAGCCTCCAGCCAGAGGATATAGTAAGCGCTATTTTCACCACCACACCTGATCTGAAATGCGGCTTTCCAGCTACTTTTGCCCGACAGGAGGCAGGATGGAGCAGCGTGCCCATGCTCTGCATGCACGAGCTGGCTCCAGAGGGGAGCCTGCCCATGTGCCTGCGGGTGCTGGTCCACGCCTATCTGCCCGCACAGCCGAAACACGTCTATTTGCGCGGTGCAAAAGCTTTACGTCCGGACTTGGTAGGAAGGGAGAAGGAAGATGAAAGTTAGAGAAGAGATCCTGAGCATTAAACCTTACGTGCCAGGCAAGCCCATTGCCGAGGTGAAAAGAGAGCTGGGTCTTGACGATGTAATCAAGCTCGCCTCCAACGAAAACCCCCTCGGCCCATCGCCTGCTGGCGTGAAGGCAGCCTGCAGCGCTGCTCCAGAGCTGAATCAGTATCCTGATGGTGCCTGCTATGAGCTGAAAGAGGCACTGAGCAAGCACCTTGGCGTGGCAAGCAGCCAGCTGATCGTGGGCAATGGCTCAGATGAGGTGATAAAGCTCCTGGCAGAAGCCTTTCTCTGTCCAGGAGATGAGGTGATTTTGGGCCGCTACACCTTCAGCGAATACGAGTTTGCAACCAGGCTCATGGGGGGCAAGCTGGTAGTTGTGGATCCCAAAGACTGGCGGGAAGACCTCTCTGCCATGGCAGAGGCTGTCACAGAAAGGACTCGCCTGGTTTTCGTGGGCAATCCAAACAATCCGTTGGGAACTGTGGTGGCGAAAAGGGAGGTAGACGCACTACTCGCAAAATTGCCCCAAGATGCAATTTTGGTTTTAGATGAAGCCTATTACGAGTACGTGACAGACCCTGACTATCCTGAGAGCATAGATTACGTGAAGGAAGGCAAAAACGTAATCGCCCTGCGCACGTTCTCAAAAGCCTACGGCCTTGCGGGCCTGCGGGTTGGCTACGGCATCGCGAAAGATGAGATCATCTCAGCGCTGAACCGGGTCAGGGAGCCATTCAATGTGAATTTGCTTGCGCAGGTGGCAGCGAAAGCAGCTTTAGAGGATCAGGAGCATATAGAAAAAAGCAAACAGATCAACGAGGAAGGCAAAGCTTATTTATATGCTGAATTTGAGCGTTTGGGCCTTGAGTATATACCCACTGAGGCAAACTTCATCATGGTGAAAGTGGGAAGGCCGAGCAGAGAGGTATTCAGCGAGCTCCTGCGCAGGGGCGTGATCATCCGCACAGGCGATATTTTTGGTCTGGACGATTTCATCCGGGTCAGCATCGGGCTGCCTGAAGAGAACCGGCGCTTCATCTCTGCTTTGTCAGAGGTTTTGGCGTAATAAAAAAGTAGGACGGTAGGACGGAGGGATTAATCATGATCGTTGTGATGAGAGAAGGAGCAGGAAGACAGGAAATTGAAAATGTGGTCGCAAGGCTCCGGGAGTACGGATTTTCCATTCACTTGTCTGAAGGAGTAGAGCGGACCATTATCGGCGCCATTGGCGAGAAGAAGCCCATCTACCTCCAATCCATCGAAGCCATGGATGGGGTGGAGAAGCTGGTGCCCATTTTGGAGCCTTATAAGTTGGTCAGCCGCAGCTTTCAGAACGATACTACAGTTGTGAACGTGGGCAGCGTGACCATCGGCGGGCCTGAACTGGTTGTGATGGCAGGGCCTTGTGCTGTGGAAAACGAAGAGCAGCTTTTCGCTGCAGCAAAGGCAGTGAAAGAAGCAGGAGGGCATATCTTGCGAGGCGGCGCCTTCAAGCCCAGAACAAGCCCCTACTCCTTCCAGGGCCTTGAGGAAGAGGGCTTGAAGATTTTAGCTGCAGCCCGGGATGAGTTTGGCCTCCCTGTGGTGACAGAGGTCGTAAATCCCCGAGATGTGGAATTGGTGGAGCAGTACGCGGACATGCTGCAGGTTGGCGCAAGGAACATGCAGAACTTCACCCTCCTGCGGGAGGTGGGCCGCAGCAGGCTCCCTGTTCTCCTCAAAAGGGGCCTTGCTGCCACAGTGGAAGAATGGCTCATGGCAGCAGAATACATCCTCTCTGAAGGGAACATGCAGGTGGTTCTCTGCGAACGGGGCATCCGCACATACGAAACTAAAACCAGAAACACCCTGGACATCAGTGCAGTGCCCCTGGTGAAAGAGCTGGGGCATCTGCCCATAATCGTGGATCCCAGCCACGCAGCAGGCCGCTGGCGTCTGGTGCCGTCTTTGGCAAAGGCAGCTGTGGCAGCTGGGGCAGATGGAATCATGGTGGAGGTGCATCCAGATCCCCAGCACGCTCTTTCAGACGGACCCCAGTCCCTCAGGCCGGATCATTTCAAAGATCTCGTAGATGAGTTGAAAGCATTGGCGCAGGTGGTGGGCAGAAAGCTGGTGGCATCTGGTGAGTAGGGTTTGCCTGGTTGGAGTTGGACTCATCGGCGGCTCCTTGGGCCTGGCGCTGCGGGAGGCAGGCTGGGAGGTCCTGGGAGTGGATCCAGACAGAGCCTCTTTGGCCAGAGCCTTGGAGATAGGCGCCATTGATGGGGCAGTAGAGCTTGAAGAAGGAGCCAGCCGAGCAGAGCTGGCTGTCATTGCAACTCCTGTGGAGGAGGTAATTCCCACCTGCAGAAAGCTCCTTCCAGCCTTGGCAAGAGATGCCCTGGTGATGGATGTAGCCAGCACCAAATGTGCCATTGTCCAGAAGGCTGAGGAGATATTGCCTGGCCGATTCATCGGCGGGCACCCAATGGCAGGGTCTGAAAAAGGCGGGATTGACGCAGCAGACCCATATCTGTTCGAAAACGCTCCCTTTGTCCTCTGCCCAGGGACAGGTGTGGACTCGAAGGCGATAGCGCGGGCAGAGGAGCTGGTGAGGAAAGTGGGGGCCATCCCCATTCAGATGACTGCCCAGGAGCACGATGAGGTGGTGGGGATGATCAGCCACCTGCCTCACTTGTGCGCTGTGGCTTTACTTGATACCCTCACAGGTCTTGAGCAGAAGGACCAGGCCATGCAGCTTGCTGCAGGCGGCTTTCGGGACTTAACCCGCATCGCCAGCGGCAGCCCCGAGCTTTGGCGGGGGATTTTGGGAAGCAACCGCTGGGTGGTTGCACAGCTTCTGGGCGAGCTGCAGAAATCCCTGCAGAAAAGCAAGGAGTTTTTGGAGCAGGGAGATTTGACAGGCCTTACAGCACAGCTGGCCAAAGCGAAGGAGACCCGGGAGAAACTGCCTGCGCGCAGAAAGGGCCTTTTAGGCGCAAGCTACGAGCTTCTCCTCTCTCTGCCGGATCGGCCTGGCTCCCTTGCCAAAGTCACTGCAGTGCTTGCTGAGGCAGAGATTAACATCCAGGATCTGGAAATACTAAGGGTGCGAGAGGGGGAAGGGGGAACTGTGAAGTTGAGCTTTGCCAGCGACCAAGCTCAGCAGAAGGCAGCTGAAAGGCTGCGAGCTTCCGGCTTCAAACCAGTTCTCCGCCACGAATGAACGTCACTGTAACCCCTGCAGGCCCTTTTTGCGGCGAGGTCAATGTTCCACCAGATAAATCCATTACCCACAGAGCACTCCTTTTGGGTGCCATCAGCCAGGGGGAAACCATCGTGCGAGGTGCCCTCCCCAGTGCTGACTGTCTCGCCACAGCGCAGATTCTCAGGCAATTAGGGATAAAAATCTCCTGGCAGCCAGATAATACAGTGAAGGTACAAGGCGGGAAGCTCAAGGAGAGCACGGAAATTTTAAACTGCCAAAACAGCGGCACCACCATGCGCCTGCTGTGCGGGCTTTTGGCAGGCCAGGACTTCTACAGCGTGCTGGCTGGCGACAGCTCCCTGAACAAAAGGCCCATGGACAGGGTGATCAAGCCCCTTTCAGCAATGGGCGGGCGGATTTGGGGCAGGGAAGGCAACAAATACCCTCCCCTGACAGTTCTGGGCACGAGGCTCTCTGGCATAGATTACAAGCTGCCTGTGGCCAGCGCCCAGCTGAAAAGCGCTCTCCTTTTGGCAGGACTATTCGCCCAGGGAAAAACAAGGGTCACAGAGCCAACCAAGTCCCGGGACCACACAGAGCGGATGCTCAAAGATTTCGGTGCAGCTATCAGCAGAGATGGAAAAGTCATCGAGATCGAAGAAAGCCGTCTTCAGGGCAGGGAAGTTGTGGTGCCCGGCGATTTTTCCTCGGCAGCCTTTCTCCTTGCCTGCGCCCTGATTGTGCCTGGCTCCCAGCTGCTGTTGAAAGACGTGGGGATTAACCCCACCAGGGCAGCGCTGCTGTTGGTTCTGGAGAGAATGGGGGCGCAAATAGAGATCCAAAACAGGCGCAGCTTTGGCTCTGAACCTGTGGCAGATCTGTTTGTGGAGGCTGCGGGCCTCACTGGCACGGAAGTGGCAGGAGAGCTGGTGCCTCTTCTGATTGACGAAATACCAGTTTTGGCTGCCTTGGCTGCAGCTGCAGAGGGAACCACGACCATCCGCGATGCAGCAGAGCTAAGGGTGAAAGAATCAGACAGGATCAAGGCTTTGGCCACAGGCCTGAGGAAAATGGGTGCTTGCGTGGAGGAACTGCCTGACGGGCTCATCATCACAGGAGGAAGGCGCCTTATTGGCGCTCAGGTGGATTCCTGCGGTGATCACCGCATTGCCATGGCTTTGGCCGTTGCAGCCCAGCGGGCAGAAGGACCTACACAGATCGCTGGAGCCGAGTGTGTGGACATTTCTTTTCCCAATTTTTGGCAATTCTTTCGGAAATAAGTTGAAATAAAGCAGGAAAAGACGAAATTATGACGAAGTATTGAAAAAGTAAGGGGAAATTGGTTAATGCAAGTTGCAATCGACGGTCCTGCAGGATCCGGCAAAAGCACAGTTGCCAAGCTGGTGGCTGAAAGGTTAGGTTTTCTGTATATTGATACAGGCGCCATGTATAGGGCTTTGACGCTGAAGGCAATGCGAGAGGGCCTGCCTTTAGACGACGAAGACCAGATCGCAGAGCTTCTAGAGCGGACAAGGCTGGAGCTTAAGTCCGGTCCCCAGACTCGTGTTTTTCTCGACGGGGAAGATGTAAGCGAAGCCATCCGGCTGCCTGATGTCAATCGTGGGGTTTCAGCTGTGGCAGCTTTGGGAAAAGTGCGCCAGGGCCTTGTAATGCTGCAGCAAGAGATGGCCAAAGGCCATGTGGTGATGGACGGCCGGGATATCGGCACTGTAGTCCTGCCGCAGGCAGAAGTGAAAGTTTTTCTCACTGCCAGCCTCAAAGAACGCGCCAGGCGCAGGGCACTTGAACTGCAAAGCCGAGGGATCGAGGTGTCGCAGGAGGAAGCAGAGGCGCAGCTGGCGCTGCGAGACAAATTGGACGAAAGCAGAGAGATTGGACCGCTGAAGAAAGCAGACGACGCTTATCTTTTGGACACTACTGATCTCACCATCGGGCAAGTGGTGGAAGAAATCCTCTCTTTGTGTAAAAAGGCGATGGAAGCCTAGGGTGGGGGATAGATGTTTTATCGTTTTGCGCATTGGGTAGTCAGAGCGTTTTTCGCAGTGTATTTTCGTTTGGAAGTTGAAGGCCGGGAAAACGTACCTCAGCATGGTGGAGCAGTTATTGCAGCAAATCATGCCAGTTATTTAGATCCGCCAGCAGTTGGTGCTGCCATGCCGCGGAAGCTAAATTTCATGGCAAAAGAGCAGTTGTTTCGGATCCCAGTGCTTGCTTCTGTAATTAAGGCATTGGGCGCTTTCCCCGTGCGTCCTGCGTCAGGGGATCGCGCTGCCATCGCTCATGCCTTAAAGGTCCTGGGGTCTGGGCAACTTATGGGCATATTCCCCCAGGGAAGGCGAGCAGACAATGATGATCTTGCCCTCCGTGGGGGTGCAGTTTTTTTAGCGCTAAAATCTAACGTCCCCCTCATTCCTGTGGCTGTGATCGGTAGCGATCGGGCCTGGGGTGTTGGCAGAAAATTTCCTTTACCGAAAAAAATCCGGGTGAAAATTGGCAAACCCATTAATTTGCCGCCCTTGGATCCAAAAAGAAGGCAAGAGCAGATCGCAGAGGGCAATGAAAAGCTGCGCTCTTCTCTGAGAACCCTGCTGGCTGAAGATGGTTCCGAGGGAAGGCAATAAGAAATTAGTTTGAAACCCTCATATTTCGGACAAGTTAGCAAAAAATAAAACAGGAGGTGAAAATTTGCAAGTCACAGTAGCAGAGCACGCAGGATTTTGTTTCGGAGTCCAGCGGGCTGTGAAGATGGCTATGGAGGCAACTGAAAACCATCCCGTCTACTGCCTTGGTCAATTGATCCACAACCCGCAGGTGGTTCAGGAGCTGGCCGAGAAAGGTCTGAAGGTAATAGATGATCTTTCAGAGGCTGCTCCTGGCGGTACGTTAGTCGTCCGCTCCCACGGACTTCCTGCCAGTGCCATCGAGGAAGCTGAAAAACGTGGCTTGCAAGTAGTAAACGCGACTTGTCCGTTTGTGGGTAGAGCGCAAAAACTAGCAGCTCAGCTAGTTGCTGAAGGATATCAGGTGATCCTCATCGGCGATCCCGGACATCCTGAAGTACGCGCTATAGTTGGCTCAGCAGATGGCGAGGTAATTGTGGCGAATTCGCCAGAGATGCTGAGGCAGCTTGAGGTAAAGCCTGAGGTTGCGCTTTTGGCGCAGACAACCCAGGACTTTGCCCAGTTTCAGACCTGTGCTGCAGTTTTATTGAGCAAAGCACGGGAGCTGAGAATCTACAATACAATTTGTACAGCCACAGAAAAAAGAATGGCAGCCGCCCTTGAGTTGGCAAAAAAAGTCCAAGCGATGATTGTAATTGGCGGAAAAAATAGTGCCAATACAAGGCGGTTAGCCCAGGTCTGTCGAGCGACAGGGGTGCCCACATACCATATAGAAACAGAGGACGATTTGGATCCACAGTGGTTCTCTGGCTTTGAGCATGTTGGAGTCACAGCTGGAGCTTCGACGCCCAAATGGATGATCGAGGGGGTAGTTAGGAAAATGATGGAAATGGAAGAACAGAAAGTTCAGCAGGCAAACGAAGTTGAGGCCAGTGCTCAACTGCAGGAGGAAGCTGCCGACAAGGAGGTGGCTCAAGCCGGGGAGGCCCCTGCTGAAGCAACCCAAGAAGCCCAACCGGCAGAACCCGAGGATGCTAACATGGAAGCTCAGGCCTTCCCTACCATCAATCCAGGAGATATCGTCAAAGGGAAGGTGGTTCAGGTTACTGACGATGAGGCCATGGTGGACATCGGGTACAAGTCCGAGGGGATAATCCATAAGGGCGAACTAGCATTCCGGCCTGTGACCTCGGCAAAAGATGTCTTGTCAGTTGGCGATGAGCTGGAAGTTTACGTGGAGAAAGTGGAAGATGGAGAAGGCAATCCAGTTTTATCCAAACGTAAAGCTGATGCAGCTCGCGCCTGGGTTGTTCTCGAGGAGGCCCACCAAAAAGGCGAAACCATAGAGGCTCCTGTAATTGAGCGGGTCAAAGGCGGTTTGCTTGTGGACGTTGGAGTCCGCGGCTTTGTGCCTGCTTCCCACGTTGACCGCCGTTTTGTGGACAATCTCGAACAGTTCATCGGCCAGGT
This sequence comes from Clostridia bacterium DTU084, assembly GCA_001512905.1. GTDB lineage: Bacteria > Bacillota > DTU084 > DTU084 > DTU084 > DTU084. The sequence continues at coordinate 18,029 of LFTB01000048.1, forward strand.
CTGGAAGCTGAAAGTCCTGGAGATGGACCGGGATCGGAACAATGTAGTTCTCTCTCGGAAGGTCGTTTTGGACGAAGAGTTCGAAGCCCGCAAGCAGGAACTCTATGAGACCCTCAAAGCAGGAGAGATTGTGGACGGCGAGGTAAAGCGGCTCACAGACTTTGGCGCCTTTGTTGATATAGGAAGTGGCGTTGAAGGCCTGCTCCACGTATCTGAGATGGCTTTCAGCCGCGTAGACCATCCTTCTGATGTTGTATCAGAAGGCGACAAGATCAAAGTGATGATCTTGGGTGTGGACAAAGAGAGAGAGCGGATTTCTCTGGGCTTGAAGCAGACCCTGCCAGACCCATGGGACAACATAACAGAGAAGTATCCTGAAGGATCTATTGTTGAGGGCGAAGTGACAAGGCTTGTAGACTTTGGCGCTTTCGTAAAGCTGGAAGACGGCATCGAGGGTCTGGTTCACATTTCCCAGCTGGCCAACCGTCATGTGGCAAAGCCAGATGAAGTTGTGCAGTCTGGAGAAACTGTGAAGGTCAAGGTGATTTCAGTTGATCCCGAGCGCCGCCGCATCGGCTTGAGCATCAGGGAAGTTGAACAGCCTGCCAAAGCAGCTCAAGCTGAGAGCAGACCAGCAGCTGAATACCAGCAGTCTGCACCAGAGGTTACCTTAGGTGACCTGTTTGGTGATTTGTTTACTGAACAAAGCGCAGAAGCAGACAACACAGAAGCAAAAGAAGTAGAAGCTGAAAGCTCCGAGCCGGAAAACGCAGCAAGCGCAGAAGAGGAAAGCACCGAAGCTGAAACTGCAGCTGCCGAAAACCCTGAAGAGGAAGGCACAGAGGCAGCAGCGGAAGAAGCCCAAGAATAAGATAAGGCCAGGCATATTGCCTGGCCTCAATCTTTTGCCCATCTTTTCGCTGTCTGCCATAAGTCTGCGAAACCGTATGCATTTATCCTGTCCTGAAGATAAGAATAGTCAAGTTTATCCTCGTTCAAGTTTAAAATCCCGCCTACATCCAGCAAGTCTTTGGGTCCTCCTGCTGCTAACTTGAGGAGAATCAAATCTTCAGCCGAGACGACTCTAATCATGGTGCTGAGAAGCTCTATTTTCTGTGCTCTTTCCAATGCAGAAAAATGCAAACGGGTCTTGGCAGCAATAAGCTCTACTTTGATGTTATCCATGATCAGGTAAATGATTTCACCTAAAGGATCGTCAAAACCGGGCTTTTCACTTCTGATGCTCGCTTTGGGAAAGTAATTTGCTAGTTCTTTTTTTATGCTAGAGATTTTAGGTTCGATCAGTATATCAATGTCAGCAGTGAAGCGGGGAGTTCCGTGCACTGAAACAGCAAGTCCGCCGATTAGAGCATAAACAAATCTGCCCTCAAGAAAGCTGCAGAGATCAGTCAGTACCCCTTGCACCCTCAGTTCTCCTCTTTAGTTTCATTCCTAAATCGTAAAGCTTGAAAGCACATAAAAGTTTAGTCTCGGGACTTGCATTTTTCCAATGCTCGAGCTGTATCTTTTTCACAGCACACATAGCTTGGGAAGGCCTTCGCTTTGCTGTTTCAAGTTCGCGGAACAATTTGCAGCAACCTCCAATACTTGCTGATCTTATAGTACCATACCGAATCAATTTTGTCATCAGAAAAAGCAGAATGAGTTTAATTCTTGTTTCAGGAGCTGAGAAAAAATATTTGTTCAGTTGATTAAACCAGTACTTTGCTGTGTTATGAGTGAGCTAAAGGAGTACTTAAAGCCTAAATTCTGCAATGGGTTTCCCACCGTTCTCGTCGCAATGACGCCTGAAGTTTTCGTAAATGAGCATTCTACAATCATCTCGAATTAATTGGAAAGCAATGACGCTGTTGTAGCGTCACCTTAGCTCTGATAAATCATATCGGAACTGAGAGTTGCAAAAGAAAAAGGTCAGGAGGATTTCACTCCTGACCAAATGCTTATGAATAATATATAGATTCGTGCTGATTTATTTATCAAAGCCGGGAAGCCAGTCACTATAGTTTCATCAAACTAGGCTTTGTTTTTGGTGTAATTCAGAAGGCCCCCAGCCAGGATAACAGCCACTTGTCGGTCTGAGAGTTCATAGCTTAGGGTTATGGTAGAGCCCTGGGTGAGGTTTTTTGCCTGAATCTCTCCTGTCTGGGCGCTTAATGCTTGCCGCAGATCTGGGAACTCAAGCTCATCACCTTGAGCTATTTTTTCGTAATCTTCAGGGCTAACCACCAGGGGCAGGATGCCGAAGTTCACCAGGTTTGCCTTGTGAATCCTGGCAAAGCTCTGGGCTAAAACAGCTTTGATCCCTAGGTACATAGGACATAAAGCAGCGTGTTCCCTGCTTGAACCTTGACCGTAGTTCTGCCCTCCGAGAATAATTCCACCGCCAGCCTCTTTGGCTCGCTGGGCGAAGGTCTGATCCACCTGCTCAAAAACGTGTTGGCTCAAAGCAGGCACATTGGATCTTAAAGGCAGAATTTTAGCACCTGCAGGCATGATGTGATCTGTGGTGATATTGTCGCCAACTTTCAAGAGCACCTTGCCTTTATAGCTTTCCGGCAGTGGCTCTTGCACTGGCATGGATTTGATATTTGGCCCCCGCCTGATCTCTACATCTTCATCAGTGGGGGGGAGGATCATCCCGTCGTCGATGAGGAAGCTGTTCGGCTCTTCTATCTCTGGATAGTCACCCAATTCCCTCGGATCGGTGATCTTGCCGGTAAGGGCGCTAGCCACAGCAACCTCAGGGCTCACTAAATAAACATGTGCAGATTTGGTGCCGCTCCTGCCTTCAAAGTTTCTGTTGAAAGTGCGGAGGCTGACCCCATTTGTTGGCGGCGCCTGTCCCATACCGATGCAGGGTCCGCATGTGCACTCGAGAATTCTAGCTCCTGCCTGCACAAGATCTGCCAGAGCACCGTTTTTAGCCAGCATTGTGAGAACCTGCTTGGAGCCGGGGCTTATAACCAATGAAACATCTGGATGGACTCGCTTTCCCTGCAAAGCCTTTGCCACCCGCATCAGATCCACATAAGAGGAGTTGGTGCAGCTGCCGATGGCAACTTGATTTACAGCTATGTCTTTTGCTGCTAACTCCTTTACTTTTACCACATTATCTGGGCTGTGTGGCTGGGCGATAAGAGGCTCCAGCTCTGAAAGGTTGATCTCGATTACTTCATCGTAGGTGGCATCGCTATCTGCAGAGAGCTCCTGCCAGTCTGCTTCTCTGCCTTGGGCAGCCAGAAACTCCCGCGTTACTTCATCGCTGGGGAAGATAGAAGTGGTGGCACCCAGTTCTGCGCCCATGTTGGTAATGGTGGCTCTTTGAGGCACACGTAAGGTAGCGACACCCGGGCCGGTATATTCGAAAATCTTCCCAACGCCGCCTTTTACAGTTAACCTTCTTAAGAGCTCTAAGATTATGTCTTTGGCTGTAACCCAAGGCTTAAGTTCGCCAGTAAGGTGGACGTTTACGATCTTTGGCATAGATGTATAGAAGGCGCCGCCTCCCATGGCAACAGCAACATCGAGGCCGCCGGCTCCTATTGCCAGCATGCCAATGCCGCCTCCAGTTGGAGTGTGGCTGTCAGAGCCTAGCAGGGTTTTACCGGGCTTGCCAAACCGCTCCAGGTGTACCTGGTGGCAGATCCCATTGCCGGGACGGGAGAAATAGATGCCGTATTTTTGGGCAATGGACTGGAGGAAAAGGTGATCGTCAGCATTTTCGAAACCTGTCTGCAGAGTGTTGTGATCAACATAGCTGACGGAAAGTTCAGTGCGCACTTTCGGAAGATCCATTGCTTCGAACTGCAGGTAGGCCATTGTACCAGTTGCATCCTGGGTGAGGGTTTGGTCGATTTTCAGGGCAATTTCCTTTCCCGGCTCCATGGTTCCCTCAACCAAATGTGCTTTTATGATTTTCTGTGCTAAATTAAGACCCAAGTTTTACCCTCCCACTAAAAAAATTTCACAAAACTCCAACTTGAATGTTAGCATATCTTAATGGGCCTGTCAATTTAAACAAAAAGTAGATCTGAAGCTTGGGACTTACAAGAGGATGATGAGAGACACTTAATACGGGGCAGGGAAAAAATATCAGCACATCTGTTAATATATAAGGCGTAAGTTATCTGTTGGAGAAAACACCGTTCTAACTCTGCCTCTGTCCTGAAGCTGCCACAAAGCCAGTGCTGAACACCAGTAAGCGCCGGCTTTGACTATTATGATAAAAACTACCAGGTATTTTGATTCTAGGGAAGCGCATAGCAGAAAATTCGTTCTCCCTTTGTATTAAACCGCAGTTGGGACTATACTATCTTGGACTGTTGAGAAGATACTTTGAGTATTCTAAGAGTCTTTGCTGGGGATATTGAATACTAGTAAAGGCGTGTGCATTTGTGTTATGATTTTGATATAATAGCAAAAGGATTCACTCAGATGCAGCACATAAAGAGATATTTATAAAAAACCATGTTGTTATTGGTTAACTAAACCTGCGCTTTCGAATATTTGAGGAAGGTGTAAACAGTGAGCCTACAGAAAGGTCAGATTCTCGAACTTGAAATTTCCGATCTCAGTCATGATGGTAGAGGGGTTGCACACATAAATAACTTCGCCATCTTTGTGCCAGGTGCATTGCCAGGAGAAAGGGCAGAAGTGCAAGTTACGGAAGTGAAAAAACGCTACGGTCAAGGTTTATTGCTGAAAATAATATCTCCTTCATCAGCAAGAGTAGAGCCTTCCTGTCCAGTTTATCCCCTTTGCGGAGGCTGCCAGATTCAACATTTAAGTTACCCTGAGCAATTGGCTGCTAAACAAAGGCGCGTAGCTGAGGCCTTAAAACGGATAGGTAAGTTGCAAGGAACAGTATTACCAATTATCGGCATGGACAACCCTTGGCAATACCGCAACAAAGCCCTGCTTCCCTTTGCCAAAACTGCATCAGGTGAAATTCTCTTGGGCTGTTTCGAAAAGGGAACACATAATGTGGTGGATATCAAATGCTGCCTCATTCAACACGAAGCTCAGCAAACCGCTTTGGCTAAAGTCAGAGAACTGGTGAGGAAATATAATCTTTCCATTTATGATGAGAGGACTGGTAAAGGTCTGCTCAGACACCTGCTTGTCCGCACCGGTTTTAGAACAGGGGAAATGCTGCTCGGTCTTGTTACCACAAAAGAGCCCTTCCCGAAAAGCAATCAATTTGCTGCAGAGCTGGCAGATAGCCTGGATGGTTTAGTAGGTGTTGTGAGGAATATAAATGACAAGCGCACCAACGTTATTCTAGGACACGAAACAAAGCTGCTCTGGGGAAGACCTGTTTTATACGACGAGATATTAGGCGTGCGCTATACAATCTCAGCAACGTCGTTTTTTCAGGTTAATCCTGTTGGTATGGAGGTGCTATACCAGAAAGTTCTAGACGCTGCAGGAAAATTTTCAACGGCAGTGGATGCATACTGCGGCATAGGCAGCATCGCTCTTCTGCTTGCCCAAAAAGGAGAGAAAGTTTTTGGAATTGAAGTTGTTCCTTCTGCCATTTCAGATGCAAAGGCAAATGCCCAGTTGAATGGAATAGATAATGCTGCCTTTTTGGAAGGGAAAGTAGAGGATGTTCTGCCACAGCTGATAGATGAAGATATTGACTTAGACCTTGCAGTGCTGGATCCACCCCGCAAAGGATGCGACGAGATTGTACTTGATGCAATTGCAAAAGCTGAAATTCCTAAAGTAGTTTATGTTTCGTGCAATCCCAGCACTCTTGCTAGAGATCTAGCAGTTTTGGCTCAAAAAGGTTATGAAACAAAGTGGGTGCAGCCTGTTGATATGTTTCCGCAGACATTTCATGTCGAGTGCGTAACGTGGATACAAAAGAAAAAATAGTAGAGATTGCCCATTTTTCAAGGGTTACGGAAGCTTACCAGTTCACAAAAAACGGTCCTGATTTTCGCAACAAAGAGCCGATTTCAGAGCTTGATATACGAATAGCCGTTCGCATAGCGTATGAGTGAATACAAGAAAAATACATATTACTTTTCCCGCTAAAAAGCGGGATTTTTATTTTGAAAAATATATTAAAAACTGTTGCATTCATGAAAAAAATATGCTATAATACAAGTGAAAGAACGAGGAGGGATTGGAATGGTGGAAAATTTTAAGACTGAAAACTTCAAAACTGTAACGGTACGGATTCCTGAAGAAAAATGGAAAATGATAAAAAAGATACTTGTAGATGAGGACAAAACATTTCAAATTATACTTGAAGAAGCATTAGATGAATTCTTAAAAAAGCATCAAAATAAATGAAAAAAAATATTAAAGAATATTGTATTCATGAAAATAATATGCTATAATATAGATGAAAGGTAAATTTGAGAAAAGTTATTCATAAATTAAATTCGGCACGGTGGAGCCATCCGCCAGGGCGTTGAAGCCGTGCTGAAGCTGGGGCGGACGCCGACTTGAGGGCCACGGGGGCCCCGTGAAAGGAACGGTGCCAGCGGCTGATTACCCGGAATTTTACCAAAGCGTAGGTGTATGCGCATACGCTTTGGTAAGGTTCCGGGTTTTTGTTTTGTACATATCAAAACAAAATAAGAGGCCCTGAAGAGGGTGGACGTGGCACCGGAGCCGTGAGGCCCGGGAAGTGTGAGTGCCGGGGCGACAGTGAGCCCAGCGTCCTCGAAAAAACAGTTACAGCAAACATTGCACTCCCAATACATACTGCCCCGCAAGGCGGGGCGATACATAGCAGCCATGACGGTTGGGTCATTGTGGGTGCGCTTCAGTGGATGCAGCCCGAATACGAGCTCGACGAGGAAGGAAATATTTTCCGTACACTCTGGGGGAAGAAGCGCATTCTTTATACCTCCGATCAGATTCGTCAGGCAGTAGATAGAGCAAAAAGGATGAAAAGGCGTCTTGCATGGCTCGACACACTTCTTCGAGAGATAGAAGAACCGCAGCAGGCGGGGGCTTAATTACTAGCTCTCGTTCCTGCACCAATACATAGAAAAAACAAAAAAGAGGTGACACAGGTGCATGGATGGATTAAGTTGCATCGTCAATTACTAGAAAATCATATATTTCAAAACGAGAAATTATTAAAGGTTTGGATTTGGTGCCTATTGAAAGCGGCACATACAGGAAGAGCGCAAGTTGTCGGGAGGCAA
>LFTB01000059.1:0-645 GCA_001512905.1 Clostridia bacterium DTU084
ACTCGCAGCATAGAATCGGTAGGTGGCCTCATATGATTTATATACTACGTCGACAAGCCAAATCCTTCCGCTGTCTGAAAGTTTACCTAAAACATGTCTTTTCAGACAAAAGAATAGCCCAGTTCCTTTATGTGGAGCTAGGCTAAACTGTTGTGAGCCCATGGAATAAACGAGCTGTACATCAATTTAATCATCCAGCACGTTGTTACCGCAAGAATGTACCTATCAACCTTGACTTTGAACACATCAAAATAATCTTTAAAGAATTACATTGCACAAGCACAAACCTGATTTTTCATTTTATAGGTTGCCAAAGAAGATCGACGCAATCATATGATATCTGGTTTTCCTTACCGTATAGAAGAACTTCTGCCCTAAAATATTCTTGGTGGATCTTTAAAAAAAGACCTCCCTATATGATATGCTCCCCTTTGTGTAGTCCTGAATTTTTGTTTTTTCAGGTCCACTCAAAGGGGAGCATATCAAAGGAACTGGGCTTGAATACGTAATTTAGTTTTAGCTATAGCTCACGCCTATTTTGTCCAAGACGCCTTTTAAGGCGGAAACTGCAACACCGAAGCTTTCAGGTCCTGTAAAGCCGTGGCTTTTTCCTGCGACAACGAGATGAGGTTCTAATGAGAGGAA
>LFTB01000059.1:657-1172 GCA_001512905.1 Clostridia bacterium DTU084
CCTTCCCCTGCTGGCACAACTTTGCCGTCTGCCAAATGCGCATCTTTGATGTGCATGTAGCGGATATAGGGCTTCAAGAGCGGAAAACAATCTTCAAAGGGCTTTTGGCCGATCTGCACGAAGTTCGCCGGATCGAAGATGGCAGCGAAATTGTCTTCCTTGATGTTCTCCATCAGATCCAGGCATCGTGCGGCAGTGTCGCCGTAGATACCTTTTTCGTTTTCATGCAGGAGCTTAATTTCAGGGGCCTCCATCTTGGCCACAGCCACCATGGTACGCATTCGGTCGAGAACCTTTTCCCTATAATCCTCGGCCTTCTCCCCTTCGGGAATATAGAATGAAAAAATCCGAATATAGGGAGCTTCAAGTTGCTTTGCGATCTCTATAATCCTGCGGAGATCTGCAAGGTGCTGCTCAAAGTCATCGTTAATCCCGATTTTCCCCAAGGGTGAGCCGATGGCGGAAACGCCAATTCCTGCTTCTTTCAGCGCCTGCTTGATTGTCTCAACCTCAGA
>LFTB01000102.1:0-1802 GCA_001512905.1 Clostridia bacterium DTU084
CTAGCCCAGACCAGACTACCCAAAGCCTAACTTCAAAGAAAATTTTCACCTTCGTGGAGCTACTTTCCGAACTTTGACCATTTTACTTCCACAGCCAACATTTTTTAAAGCAAGTCTATTGATGAAAAACATCTAATACAGCAGAATAAACAACATAAAAAAAGCCCCCGCCACAACAGCGAGGGCTTCTGTCCAAGATACATTATTTCCACTATGCCTTAACTGCCTTGCCGCTAGCCCGCTTCCTCTCCTCAAACCCCTTCAGCCAAAACCAAATGGGGCTTGCCATGAAAAGAGAGGACCAACCACCAGCAACAATACCTACTAAAAGCGCCAAGGCGAAAACCTTCAGCGTTGCACCACCGAAAACCAATATGGCGACCACAGTAAACAGAGTTGTCAAACTGGTATTGATGGTTCTGGAGAGGGTTTCATTGATACTGTTGTTTACCAGCTCCTCGAGGCTTTCCCTGCGCCTTAAACGCATGTTCTCGCGAATCCGATCGAAAATCACAATGGTATTGTTGATGGAATAACCCACGATTGTAAGCATGGCTGCCACGAAGGTCATATTGAGTTCCCAGCCGATCAAGGCAAAGAAACCCAACGTGACAATCACATCATGGACTAAGGCTAAGACGCCTGCAATCCCGAAAAGATACTCAAAACGGAAAGCAATATAAACCAGGATCAAAAGCCAGGAAATGGCAACTGCCCAGCCTGCCTGCCTCATCAATTCCTTGCCAATCACAGGCTCTACCATATCTGTGCGAAGTTCCTGCACCTTGCCAAACTTTTCCCCTAAGGCAGCATCTATCTTCCGAATTTCCTGATCTGAAAGGGACTTAGTCCTGATTATAGCCTCAGAACCATCGCCTGCAGGCTGAATCACGCTTTGGCCCAAACCTAACTCTTTCAACTCTGCTCCTGTCAGCACACCTCTGATCTGCGCTGCAGTCACAGGCTTTTCAAACTTTCTCTCCAAAAGAACACCGCCTGTGAAGTCCAAGCCGAGGTTCAGGCTGCGGATCAGAAGGAGAACTATGCTTGCCAAAACCACGATCGCGGAAAGGGTGAGGAAAATCTTTCGCTTGCCCATAAAGTTGTATTTAGCCATTCTGCACTGCCCCCTTTCCTAAGAAGCTGCGGATCATCCCGCTGGGGTTTTTATTAGCAACAGCTGTAAGGATCCATCTAGTTATCACTATACACGTAAACAGACTAGCGATAATACCAATGGTGAGCGTCACAGCAAAACCTTTAACAGCACCTGTGCCAAAGTAGAAGAGCACTGCTGCCGTAATCAGTGTTGTCAGGTTGGAGTCCAAAATACATGTCCAGGCTCTGTGAAAACCTGCAGAGATAGCTGCATGAAGCCTTTTGCCTGATTTCAACTCCTCGCGTATCCGTTCAAAAATGATCACATTGGCATCCACTGCCATTCCCAAGCTGAGGACAAAACCTGCAATGCCGGGAAGGGTAAACACTGCACGAAGTCCGGCCATGGTAGCCATGACGATCAGGCCGTAAATGATCAAAACCAAATCTGCAGCCAGGCCCGGCAGTTTATAGTAAAATAGCATAAACAACAGTACAAGTCCGAGTCCCAACAGCCCTGCATTCAAGCTCCTGGAGATAGATTCTTTCTCCAAAATCGGGCTCACATTGCGGACCTCTGCAGGCTTCAAATTAACTGGCAGAGCGCCGCCTTTCAGGAGCACTGCCAGGTTCTTGGCCTCATCCATGGACATTTTGCCCTCAATAATTGCCTTTCCATCTGTAATGGCCTGGTTCACAACTGG
>LFTB01000102.1:2005-7991 GCA_001512905.1 Clostridia bacterium DTU084
GCAGTTTTGCCAATCAAGTCAATTGCTTCTTCCCGATCTTGAATGCCAGGAAGCTCAACAATGATGCGGTTGGCACCTTGGCGCTGAATCACAGGTTCGCTGATCCCAAGGCCATTGACCCTGCGCTCAATTACGTTTTTGGCCCTATCCATGGTTTCGTTGTCGATTTTCACGCCAGGTGTTGGTTCTGCTTCGAGGACAATGTGGCTACCGCCCTTGATGTCTAGTCCAAAATTCAAGGGTACTTGGATGATGGTAACCGCAGATAGTGCGACGATAATTACAATCGTCAGCAACTGCCACTTCCCCCGCATTTTCTCTCCTCCCCTAAACTTCTTAATAAAATGACAATATTAATATTAATTATACTCTACCCCAAAGAAGCTTGTCAACGAAATGAAGTTGCCTAATCTAGCAGTTTCAGGCACCCAAGGCAGTTTCTGCCCCTTTCAAAGGAGCTTTGCGCCGTTGATCAAAAGACGAAACCGACAATCCAAAAGCTCAGCTGCCCGGCGGCACATGATCATTCTGGTTAAAAAGATCTCAAAGTAATCCATCACCGGGCAGATCTCTGTTTCGATGGTGAGGTTGAGGATGATGTTTTTCCGTTCTGCATCCACCTCTATCTTTGACTCTACTGCTGCATAGCTCACCCGGTCGTGGATGTCAAAGGTGGCAACATCACGATTTCTGACCCTTGACCTGTGCACATCGCTTTTGTCTGCAAGGATCACTGCAGCAGAAACAGGACTTACAGGCTGACCCTCCTCTTCCTCGTGGTTGCCAATTGCTCCGATAATGGTTGCGATCTCGTCTGCTGGCATGCCCATGGAAAAAAGCAGCTGGCTGGCCAGCATCGCACCGCTCTGGCCGTGATCTGACCGGGCCACCACATTGCCTATGTCATGTAGATAGCCGGCAATCTCAGCCAGCTCAACCTGCCGCGGAGGGTAGGAAAGCTCCTTGAGGATGTAGCCCGCGATGTTTGAAACAAGCCTCGCATGGCGGAAGCCGTGCTCAGTAAAGCCCATGGCTCCCAAGTGCTCATTTGCTTTGGCGATAAAGGTAGTAACTTGAGGATTTTCCAGAATCTGATCAATAGTAACTATCCTCTTCACTCCTTAACTTTCAGCGTCCGCAGTCTGTTTAGGGCAGCGGCCAGCTCCAAACCCCGCACAGCAGCATAATCGCCGGGATGCTCTCCAGGGCTTCGGGCAAGAAAGTCCAAGCCATTCTGCTGAAGCTTTTCGATCTCTTCTGCGATCTGCCTGATGCTCCGCCTGCCGTCCACAAGCTTCCGCGAGGCATAAGCCAAAAGTGCCCCTATGGCTCTAGTCTGGCTGGGGTCCACAAGCTGCTCTATCCGGCTTAGGTCTATCTCTTGGCTGCCAAACTGGATTTCATCGAGCCTGCGTGCCTTAACCTTAACTTTTCCGCCTCTTGTGGGATCTATACCAGCAGGCAGAGGCACCCGCTCTGAAATGGCGCCGAAGCAGGTGCCCCCTTCCGGTTTTCTCGCAAGAGGGTACTTTGCGGCAATGGCTTTTGCTTCTCTTGTCGCCACCTTCGGCCTGTACTCGTCCATCATCAGCACAGTGTCTGCTACCTGAAAGTAGTCCCCACAGCCCCCTACAACTAAAACTGTAGAGACTTGATGTTCTTCATACAACTGCCGTACCTTATCAATAAAGGGAGTGATAGGCTCTTTTTCTTTGACCACCAGCTCCTGCATTCTACTGTCGCGGATCATGAAGTTGGTGGCAGAGGTATCCTCGTCCAAAAGCAGTACTTTCGCCCCGCACTCCAAAGCCTCTATAATGTTTGCAGCCTCGGAAGTGCTGCCGCTGGCCTGCTCTGTAGAGAACTGTTCTGTGGACTTGCCGAATGGCAGATTGTTTATGAAGGGACTGATGTCCACCTTCTCCACCCGCCTGCCGTCTTCAGCCCTGATCTTTACAGCTTTAGGGTCTGTGATTACAAACTCCCTGCCGTCTCCGGCAATATGATTGTAAATGCCGCGCTCCAGGGCCCGCAGAAGGGTGGATTTTCCGTGGTAGCCGCCGCCTACAATCAGAGTAACTCCCAAGGGGATTCCGAGCCCCACAATTCTGCCCCGGTTGGGCAGCTCCACGCTTACAGCCAGCTCCCGGGGCACCTCGAGGGGAACGGCGCCTGGCAGGGGTCTGTCGCTCACCCCACTTTCCCTGGGCAGAATGGAACCTTCTGCCAGAAAAGCAGCCAAACCCAGCTTCGGGAGCTGGCTGCGCAGGTACTCCTGGTCCTCCACAAGCTCTGTGTGTTTCCGGGCGGCTCTTAAATCCACGTTTTCTGCTAAAAGCAACCGGGCAAGACTCGGCAGTTCCTGAAAAAACATCTCCTCAGCTTCCCTGCCCAGCACCTTGCGGCCGCTGGCTGGCAGCCCCAAAGAGAGCCTGGCTTCCACAAAGTCTTCGCCAATGGCAATCGCTGTCCTCGGCAGAATCTGCTGCCCGGGAGCATCGATGTAGACAAGCCCGCTTTGACCAGTTCCCCGCCTGCCCCGCACAACCTCGCCAATTGCCCGGGCAATCCTGCGGACCAGAAAATCTGCCAGAGCCACTTTCCTGTCTCGCGTGGCATAGAGCTCTTTGGGGAAACTCTGGGCCACCCGCAAGCGGATCCTGCTGGGGCTGGCAAAGGGGTCTCCTTGAATGTGGTCGAAATAAAGAAAAAAGAAGGGGAAGCGAAAGCTGCCCCTTAGATCCTTGTACGCCGGATAACTCTTGCCATCGATTCGTTTTAAGATGGACTTTAAGGCCTGCAATCTGCCTCACCCTTTGTTGATCCGGTTTTGGACACCAGAGCGGTCCAGTTTCACCTCAACCTTATCGGCGATTTTAAGATGAATAATGTCTTCCTTCAGTGCCGTAATTTCGCCGTGGATTCCACCCCAGGTAACTACCCGATCTCCTTTCTTCAGGGAGTTCAACATCTCCTGTCTCTGCTTTTGCTGTTTCTGCTGAGGTCTGATTAAGACCAGCCAGAAGAAAACCATCATAATCACAAAGGGCAAAAAAAGGCCCAGTAGTGTTCCTGCTCCTGCTTGCTGTTCCATTACTTCCCTCCTCTCCGGCTCTAAATAACCTTGTCCTAATATTTCTATTTTAAAACCAGTTATTCCTTCTTAATCTCCGTAGCGCCGTAAAAAGTCTTCCTTGAACGCTAAAAAATCCCCGCGCAAGAGGTGCTCCCGCACCTCGGCCATCAGCTGCAGCAGGAAATGCACGTTGTGGTAGGTAGTCAGGCGCAGCCCCAAAACCTCCCCGGTTTTAAGGAGATGGCGGATGTATGCCCGTGAGTAGTTCTGGCATACCTTGCAGCTGCAGTCAGGATCTAGCGGCTGCGGATCCCGGCTGTAAGGCGCATCCCGCACTGTCAGCCTTCCCTGCCTTGTGAAGACCGTGCCGTTGCGGGCAATGCGGGTGGGCAGGACGCAGTCGAACATATCTACGCCCCGGGCCACTCCTTCCAAAAGGCAATCAGGAGAGCCCACCCCCATCAAATACCGGGGCTTGTCCTCAGGCAGCACAGGATCCAAGACCTCGAGGATTTTGTACATCTCTTCTTTGGGTTCGCCTACAGACAAGCCGCCAATGCTGTAGCCGGGAAAACCGAGGCTCACAAGATCTTTAGCGCTCACAAGGCGCAAATCAGGGTCTGTTCCTCCCTGCACGATCCCGAAAAGGGCCTGGTCCTTCCGCTTGTGGGCCTTAAGGCACCGCTCAGCCCAGCGAGTTGTGCGGGCAACAGACTCTTCTATATACTCCCTCTCCGCAGGCAGAGAGATGCACTCGTCAAAGCACATGATGATATCTGCGCCCAGGGCCTCCTGAATTTCAATGGCAAGCTCTGGGGTGAAAAAGTGCTTGGAGCCGTCCAGGTGGGAGCGAAAGTGCACCCCTTCCTCTGTGATCTCCCGGAGCTTACTGAGGCTGAAGACCTGAAAGCCGCCGCTGTCTGTGAGAATGGACCCAGACCAACTCATGAAGCTGTGCAGCCCCCCGAGCTCTGCGATGAGCTCGTGGCCCGGCCGCAGGTATAAGTGGTATGTGTTGGAGAGGATGATTTCAGCGCCGAGCTCAGTAAGTTCTTCCTGAGAGAGGGTTTTAACTGTCGCTTGGGTGCCCACAGGCATAAAACAGGGGGTTTGGATCTGGCTGTGCTCTGTTGTGAGCACCCCAACCCTGCCCCGAGTTTCTCGCGATTGATAGTCTACCCGAAACTGCAATTACTTCCCACCTCAATTTACCTCAGATTCATCGTCAAAAATTCCCATGAGGGTTTTCTTCCGCCAAAAGCATCCGCCGATGCTGTTCAAATAATCAGCATGGCATCGCCGAAGCTGTAAAAACGGTACTTCTTTTCCACTGCCTCCCTGTAGGCAGCAAGAAGGCGCTCTCGCGGTACAAGGCAGCTCACCAGCATCAGGAGGGTGGAGCGGGGAAAGTGAAAGTTTGTAATGAGCCCGTCCACTGTCTTAAGCTTATAAGGTGGATAAAGGAAAATATCTGTCCACCCTGAGGAAGCAGCAAGCTCGCCGTCTTTAGCTGCAGACTCTAGAGCCCGCACTGTGGTGGTGCCAACTGCCACCACCTTCCCTCCCCGCTCGCGGCAGGCACGGATGGCGGAAACCGTCTCTTGGGAAACAGAAAAGTATTCTGCGTGCATTTTGTGTTCCTCCACCGCTTCAGTGCGCACTGGCCTGAAGGTTCCCAAGCCCACATGCAGAGTGAGGTATGTAAGCTCTACTCCCTGCTGCTGGAGCTTCTCCAATAGCTCCGGCGTAAAGTGGAGTCCAGCTGTGGGCGCTGCAGCAGAGCCCTCTTCTTTGGCATATACTGTCTGGTAGCGCTCTGGATCGTCCAGCTTCTCGTGGATGTAAGGAGGCAGGGGCACCTCGCCTAGCTTGCCCAAAAGCTCCTCCCAAGAGCCGTCGTAGTGAAACTGGATTGTCCTGCCGCCGCTTTCAGAAGTGGAAAGGACTTCCCCCTTGAGAAGCCCCCCGCCAAAGGAAAGCTGCGTGCCTGGTTTTGCTTTTTTACCAGGCTTGACAAGAGTTTCCCACCGGTCTCCAACAACCGGGTGCAGAAGGACCACCTCTACGCTGCTTCCTGTATCCTCTCTTTCTCCAAAGAGGCGAGCCGGCCGCACTTTAGTATCGTTTAGGACCAGCAGATCCCCGGGCTTCAGGTACTGGGGCAATTGATAAAAATGGCTGTGCGCGATGCCTCCAGCTTTGCGCAGAACCAAAAGTCGCGACTCGTCTCGCCTCTGGGCAGGGTGCTGTGCGATGAGCTCAGGGGGCAGGTAGTAGTCGAAATCAGCTGTCTTCAACGTCAATCCTCCCCAGGAGCAAATTTCAAAAAAGCATTTGGCAGCAGCTCATCGAGGGTGTATTTATTGGTGTTTCCTGCAAGGTCTCCAGTGATTATTTCCAATGACCCGAACTCTGCCAGGGCCTGGCGGCAAATGCCGCAAGGGGTAGGGCCGCCTACTATGTCTGCCACAATGGCAAGTTTCTCAAACTCCCGCTCGCCGCAGCTGACCGCCTGATACAAAGCAGCCCGCTCTGCACAGCAGCCTGCGCCAAAAGAGGCGTTCTCCACATTGCAGCCTGTATAAACCCTGCCGCTTTTCGCAAGCAAGGCAGCCCCTACAGCAAACTTGCTGTAGGGGCAGTATGCGTTAGCTCGCGCTTTGTATGCTAATTCGAGTAGTTCTTTCAAAAGCCATAGCCTCCAAACTGAAATACTAAACCCACAACGAAAATGCCCAACAGAGCTCCAGCCAGCACCTCCCAGGCAGAGTGAATCTTCCCTTCCACCCTGCTTTGGGCAACTAGAGCCGCGATGGCACTAGAGATGGCAAAAACAAACCAGCTGCGGCTGAGAAACAAAGTCAAAGTGGCCAAAGCAAAGGCCACAGCAGAGTGGCCGCTGGGCATTCC
>LFTB01000011.1 GCA_001512905.1 Clostridia bacterium DTU084
CCTCAAAACTATATACAATTTTGGACGAAGAAATTCGAAAAACTATAGCCCAACACTTTGGCTTTAAATCAAACAACAGACACAAAATTCTTGAAAATTTATTGCATTGTATTACCATTCTCAGAAATATTTGTGCTCATGGATGTCGCTTATATAATCGTCTATTCATAAGAAAACCTAGGCTTTCAAAAAAAGAAAAAAACCTTCTTCGGGTCGAAAATGGCAAGAAAATTTATGATAAGTTATTTTCATACATATTAGTTCTCAAATCAATCACTCCTCCTGAACATTTTGAGTCGCTTATTGAGCAAATAACTCAGATACAAAAACAATACCCTTTGGTTGACTTTAAGCATTATGGATTTCCCGATAACTGGCAAGAAATATTGTAATTTATTTCTACTTTTTGAGCATATTATTATACAATAGGTCCTACGAGCTTATTTAAGCGCAATACAGTAGGCCATAAAAAACCCACTTAGGCAGATTGTTCTGCCTAAGTGGGTTTTTTATGCAAACGCTCTTCTCTCAAACTACCTGCTTGTACTAATCATTTTTTTATTATGCGCTCTCTTTCAGGCGCAAATACTGCTTCTTTTTGATGGTCATCAACAGCAGTTCCCGCTTCTCTTCCCCCTCAAGGCCGTAGCAGATTCTGCCCCGAGGTCTGAAGCCGACCTTGCTGTAGCAGCGGATGGCCCGCTGGTTGAACGTATACACCCTCAGATAGAGGCTTTCGAGGCGCATCTTCACAAAGGCGATCTCAAAAAGCAAGTTCAGGGCTTCAGCTCCCCAGCCTTGGTCCCAAAGCTCCCGCTCCCCGATTCTGATCCTCACCTCAGCCTCGCCTGTACGCCAGCTGATCTCAGCCAGCTCCAAATTGCCAATGGGCGTGCCGTCCCTGAGGCAGATCAGCATGGCTCTAGCCTGACGGTTGGCAGAGATTTCTGCAAACCACTCTACTGCAGCATCTAGAGTCTTCGGGTAAGCGTTGTCTGTGAGAAGGTTGATTTCTTCATCGCCGCTCCACTTCACAATTAAGGGTAGATCAGCTTCTGCCAAAGGCCGCAACAAAAGTTCATCGCCAGTTATCCTGCATTTAGTCATGTCTTCTCCTCCATTTAGTAGTGCGTCTGTACTGCGTTTCGTTGCATATAAATAATTTCTACCTCAAAGGACAAAACCCTGCCGGCAAAACAATCCAGCAAAGACAGTCATAGATTACTGCCAATTTTCCTCAGCATCTGTACTCTCGCGCTCTCTCCTGCAGCTGAATGAGGCACTCTATGGGAGTCAGGATTTTGCCCAACAGAACCTCCCCCTTGCCAGCAGGCCCGTGGCAGTCAGAGCCGCCGGTTAAGAGCAAACCGAACTTTCTGGCAAGCTGTTTGTACTTGGCCACATCCTGCCAATCGTGGCAGACATGATAGACCTCAATGCCATCGAGCCCTTCTGCTGCAAGCTCTCTGATCACCTGATCCCTGCCGATGAGTTTCGGATGGGCCAAGACTGCAACCCCCCCTGCCTGGTGGATAAGCTCTATAGCTCCTGCCGGAGAGAGCCGCTGCCGCGGCACATAGGCAGGCTTGTCCCTGTCCAGGTATCTGGCGAAGGCATCGCTTTGATCCCTTGCCCAACCGCCAGATGCCAGGANNCCTGGCAATGTGGAGCCTCCCCACAGTGCCATCCCCCGCCAGGGCAGCTACATCCTCCCAAAGAACCCCAATGCCGAGCTTGTTCAGACGCCGCACCATCTCCTGCGCCCTCGCTGTCCGCTCCTCTGCAAGATTGGAAAGGGCGGCAAGGAGCACCTGCGAATTGCGGCGAATGAGATAACCTAAAATATGGATCTCCCTGCCTGCGAGGTCGCAGCCGAGCTCAACACCCTCGATTACCTCTATCCCCAACTGCTTCCCAGCCTCTTGGGCGGGTTTGATGCCATCTATAGTGTCGTGATCAGTAATGGCAATGGCGCTTAAGTTCTGTGCTTTGGCACAGGCCACAGCCTCCTGAGGCTGAAATGTGCCGTCTGAAGCTGTGGTGTGGACGTGCAGGTCAACAAACAAAAGAACTTCCCCCAAACAGCGTTTTCCATTATTATACCATAAAAAGAAAGCCGACCCAGCCTTTTTCAGAAAAAAGCCAGGCGGCAGAAAAAAGTGGCTGCAAACAAGCCCACAAGATCAGACAGCAAAGCTGCCAGCACTGTATGTCGGCTATTGCGGATTTTCACTGCCCCAAGGTAAACTGCCAGCACGTAAAAAGTGGTTTCCGTGCTGCCCTGCAGTGTTGCAGCGAGCCTCGCGATAAAAGATTCAGGCCCGTAGCGGGCTGTCAGATCCCCAACTAAAGCCAGGCCGCCGCTGCCAGAGAGGGGACGCAGGAGAGCCAACGGCAAAACCTCTGAGGGAATGCCACAGATCCTGCCCACAGGGGACAGGAGACCCACGAAAAAGTCAAGGGCCCCTGAGGCACGGAAGACTTCTATTGCCACCAGCATCCCCACCAAAAACGGGATCAGATCCACTGCCACAGCAAAGGCCCCTTTTGCGCCCCTGATGAAAGAGTTCCAAACCTCAACTCCCCGCAGGGCAGCAAACAAGGGTATGGCAAGCAGCAGCAGGGGAATGGTGTAGCGGGATATTTCCAGCATTCAATCACCTCTGCTCCAGCGGAATAGTCGATCTAATAGTAAGGCGGCGGCTGCCGCACAGCAGGTGGCAAGGAAAGCAGGGCCGATGATCTCCCCCGGCGCTTTGGCGCCGGCTGCAGCGCGGATGGCGATCACTGTCACGGGAAGAAGGGTAGGAGCTGCATTGTTGAGGAGCAGAAAAGTGCACATCTCGTCGCTCGCCCTGTCAGGTTCAGGATTGAGCTTTGCCAGCTGCTGCATGGCGCGGATTCCCAGGGGTGTGGCTGCATTGCCAAGGCCAAGAAAATTGGCGCTTAAATTCATGGCAATGGCACCCAGCGCCGGATGATTTTTTGGAATATTCGGAAATATTTTCCCCAATAAAGGCTGCACCAGGCGGGATAGCCCCTGGACAAGGCCTGCTTCCTCCGCCAGCTGGCATAGGCCGAGCCACAGAGCCATCACTCCTATGAGGCCAAAAGACAGTTCCACGCCTTTCTGCGCAGCAGACAGGACGCCGGCTGTCAGCTCGTCAACTCTGCCGGTGAAAAGGCCAAAGAGGACGCCGAAGGTCAATAAGCCCAACCAAAGCCAATTAATCACATCCTTCACCCCACAAGACGCGCCCGCAAGGCGCTGAGGGCCCGCCGTTCTAGTCTCGAAACCTGTACTTGGGAAATCCCCAAACGCCTGGCCACCTCGCTCTGGGTGAGATCGTGAAAGAAGCGCAGCTTGATCACAGCTTGCTGCTGTGGCTCAAGCTCGGCCAGGGCTTGGGTGATTGCCACCTTCTCTGTCCACTGGCCGCTTTCCTCCTCTGCTGCCACAAGCTGCTCCAAGGTGGTGCCGTCAGAGGTAGGCTCAGACAAAGAGCGCACCTGCTGCCCTGCCTCCATAGCCTCTACGATCTCCTCCCGGCTGAGGCCGGTGAGCTCCGCAAGCTCCCCAACTGTGGGTTCTGTGCCGTCTGCCCGGAGCTTTTCAGCCGCCTGCTTAACCTTTTTGGCGTTCTCCTGCAGGGTCCTTCCCAAGTGGACAGGCTGGTCCTTGCGGAGGAACTGCCGGATTTCTCCGATCATGCAGGGCACAGCAAAGGTGGAAAACTCCACACCCCGGGATAAATCGAAGCGCTCCACTGCCTTGAGGAGGCCGATGGAAGCGATTTGAAAAAGCTCTTCCAGATCGTGTCCTGTATTGCGAAACCGGCCTGCTACGTGCCAGGCCAGCTTCAAATTGTCTGCGATCACCTGATCGCGGGATGCCAGATCTCCCGTCTGGGCCCGGGCAATCAGCTCAGCAGTCTTCATGGATTCAAACCTCAGGCTCTTTTCCCTCTGGGGACTTGGTCATCCTGATCCAGGTGCCCTGGCCAGGTTGAGATTGAATTTCCACTTCATCCATGAAAGACTCGATAAAGGTGAAGCCCAGCCCCATCCGATCCGGTGTGGTTGTATAGGCAGGTTCCCGGGCCTGATCGATATCTTCGATCCCCTGGCCCTGGTCTGCCACCACAAGTTCCAGCTTATCAGGGTACAAAGTAGCCTCGATGCGCACCATTCCCTCTTTGTGGGCATAGCCGTGGAGCACTGCGTTGGATACAGCCTCGGAAACCACTACTTTCAGCTCTTCGATCTCGCTGAGGGTGAAATCCAGCTGCGCTGCAAAGGAAGCGACAGTCAGCCGGGCAAGGCCGATGTTCTCAGGCTTGCTCAAAAACTCCAGTTTCAACTGATTAAGGACTTCCATTTTCAACCCTCCTGGACCATCTCTAAAGCCTGCTCTAAGCTAGGCGCCAGATCCATGATCTTGAACAGGCCAGAGAGGGTGAAAATCCGCTTCACCTGGGGCTGGGGGTCCACAAGGAGCATCCTGCCTCCCAGCTGTGAGACAGCTTTATACCTGCCCAAAATAGCCCCCAGGCCCGAACTGTCCACAAAAGAAAGCTTGCTCAGCTCCAAAACCAAATTCCTGGAGGCAGACTCCTGTAGAGCTCCGTCCACCTGGCTGCGGAACGAGGGCGCTGTGAGCAAATCCAGCTCGCCGCTCAGCTTCGCCACCAAAGTGCTGCCGCTCCTCGCAAATTCTACGTTCACTGCTGCTCCCCCTTATGCATCTTAATAAAATAAATATTCTGCTATTTATCCAGTTTTCCTGCCTAGCCGCCAAAGAAGCTGCGGAATAAATTGCGGAAGAAGCGGCCGACAAGCCGGAAGATGCCTGCTTTCTCAACGTCCTGTTGAGCAACCAGGGCCACTTTCCCCAGCTCCAGATCTCCTGAGCGGGCAGTAACCCAGCCAAGCCGCTGACCTTTTTTAATCGGTGCCTTGATGGATTTATCAACAGTCAAGTGAAGGCTGATTCTATCCCCGCTCTCCCGCCTCTGTACTGCCACCAAATCCTCTGCTGCCAGGAGGGCAACCTCTTCCACCACGCCCCCTTCGATCTTGGCTTTGCCCATATTTTGTCCTTTTTTGGCCACCCTTTGCGAAACCAGCTGGCTGAAACCGTAATTGAAGAGCTTGGTGATCTCAGCGTTGCGCACAGTCGTGCTTTCCGCTCCCATAACCACTGCAATCAACCGCACTGAATCTCTTTTGGCAGTGGCAGCCAGACAATACTTGGATTCGCTTGTGTATCCGGTTTTCAGCCCATCGCAGCCTTCGTAGAAGCGGACAAGCTTGTTGGTGTTCACCAAAGCAGGCTCAGGTCTGGCATCGAGATTTCCCATCCAGATGGATGTGTACTCTAAAATCTTCGGGTGCTTCAAAAGCTCCCGGGAAAGGATGGCCACGTCCATGGCTGTGGTCTCGCAGCCCCTTCCCTCATCTGGCGGCAGGCCATTGGGATTGCAGAAATAACTGTTTTTCATCCCCAGTTCTCGGGCCCTTTGGTTCATTTTTTTCACAAAAGCCTCCACAGAGCCGGACAGGTGCTCTGCCACTGCAACTGAAGCATCATTGGCTGAAACCACAGCAATGGCCTTGAGCATATCGTGGAGGGTTAGTTGTTCTCCAGGTTCCAGCCAGATCTGGGACCCTCCCATTGAAGCTGCATACTCGCTCACAGTGATCTTATCTGTGAGCTTCACCTGCCCCTTGGCCACAGCTTCCATGGTAAGGAGCATGGTCATGAGCTTGGTGATGCTGGCAGGGGGCCTTTTTTCATCTGGTCCCTGGGAAAGCAGGATCATGCCAGTAGATGCTTCCATGAGGACAGCAGAAGGCGCCTGCACCTTAAAGGGAGCTTCGGCCGCTACAGTCGAAACAGCAAGTAAAAGGGCCACCACCAGCCAGGCGAACCGTTTCCGCATTTTCCATCCCTCCCCATTCTCTTTACAATTAATGGTATTCGCAAAGGCACCTTTTTATGCTAATTCAAAAGGAGAGGGATCTTTTGGGGTTCCAGATCCCCAAGGGCCACGCAGCCAGCTAAAACCTCCTTAGCCCAATCTATCTCCTCTTTGCTTTGGGCATGAATCAAAGCTACAGGTTCGCCCTTCTGCACCTTGCTGCCCCTTTTGGCGAGGATCTCAACGCCTCCTGCAGGGTTCCCCACTGTGAGGGAGCGCACAATAAGGCCCACCTCTCTCGTCTGCCAGCCCTGTACGTAGCCGTCCCTTTCTGCAGGATAAGGCTCTCGGAAAGGAGCAGTTGGGAGGGCACCTAGATCCCCGCCCTGCCTTCTTACAAGGGCCAGAAACTTCTCTTTTGCCTCGCCTGAGGCAAGTTTTGCCGCAAGGTCCTCCCTTGTGGCCTCAATGCCTGCCAGGGAAAGCATGGCCTCTGCCAAAGCCAAAACCAGCTCTTCCAGATCCCCTGGTCCCTTTCCTTCCAGGCAGGCCAGGGCTTCCCGCACTTCCAGGCTGTTTCCCACAGCAGAGCCCAAAGGCTCTGCCATGCTGCTGTAGACCACTTTTGCTTTTTTGCCTGCCTGCTCTGCTATGCTCACAAGGAGCGATGCAAGCTCTTTGGCCTGGTCTAGACTCTTCATGAAAGCGCCATGACCCACTTTGACGTCGAAAACGAAGGCATCAGCGCCGCTTGCAAGTTTCTTGCTCATGATGCTGCTGGCGATAAGGGGAATGCTCTCCACAGTACCGCAGCTGTCCCTGAGGTGGTAGATTTTGGCATCTAATGGGGCAAGCCTTTTGTGGTGGCCTGCTAAAACCAAACCAAGCTCTTTTCCTTGGGCGATGATCTCTTCTTTGGAGAGGTCTGTGCGGAAGCCGGGAATAGACTCCAGTTTGTCCACAGTGCCCCCTGAGTGGCCCAGGGCTCTGCCAGAGAGCTTGATCACAGGCACACCGAAAGACGCCACAAGGGGCGCCACCACAAGGGTAGTCTTGTCCCCTACGCCGCCTGTGCTGTGTTTGTCGAGCTTGGTGCCTTCAATTGCAGAAAGATCCAGCTGATGGCCGCTTTCTGCCATGGCACAGGTCAAGGCAAAGAGGGCCTCTTCTGCCATGGATCGAAAATAGACTGCCATGGTCCAGGCTGCAACTTGGGCATCAGTGACTTCCCCAGCTAAGATAGCCTGGGCGAATCGCTTCACCTCAAGGGGACTAGGACTTACACCATCCCGCACTTTGGTGATAAACTCTACAACTTGGAAATCTCCTGCCAAAAGCTCTCACCCTCTCCACTGTATTTCACCTGTAAATACTCTGCAGCTGTTGCCCCCAGATCTGAAAAAAAGCGGGTGCCCAAATCCTTTGGCTTAACCTTCTCCCCGCAGACAAGGAGCGGCGTGTATTCCCTGGAATGATCTGTGCTTTCAGTGGTGGGATCACAGCCGTGATCTGATGTCACCACCAGCACATCTTCCGGGCCTAAAGCAGGCAACAGTTCCCCAAGCTTCCCGTCCACCATGGCAAGGCTATCTGCGTAGCCTTGCGGGTCGTTGCGGTGGCCCCAGAGCATATCTGTGTCAATGCAGTTGGCAAAAAGAAGTCCCTGCCAGTTTTCCCCAGCAAGCTTTATCACCTGTTCCATGGTGGAGCGGGAGTCTTTTGTGTGGAAGCTTTCTGTGATTCCCCTGCCAGCGAAAATATCTTCCACCTTGCCTACAGCTAGAACATCCAGTCTCGCCTCTTTCACAGCATCCAAGAGGGTAGGCCTCGGAGGCGGCAGGGAAAAATCCCGCCTTCTTTCAGTGCGTTTGAAATTTCCCGGCTCTCCCACAAAAGGCCTGGCGATGACCCTGGAAACAGCGTGGGGGCCCTGAAGTATGCTGCGGGCTATTTTGCACATCTCGTATAATTCTTCCGGGCTTACCACCTCTTCGTGGCAGGCGATCTGAAAGACGCTGTCTGCAGAGGTGTAGACAATGGGCTTGCCAGTTTCAAGGTGCTCTTTTCCCAGCTCCTGGATGATCTGGGTGCCGGAAGCTGGGTAGTTGCCCAGGGTCTTTCTGCCGATGGCCTGCTCGAATTCTGCCATCACCTCCTGGGGGAATCCTTCCGGATAGGTGGGAAAAGGCTTTTCCAGCACGATCCCTGCTAGCTCCCAGTGGCCGGTTGTGGTGTCTTTCCCTCGTGAGCGCTCCTGGAGCTTGCCAAAGCTGCCCAGGGGGTTTGCCACTGCTCTGACGTTTCTGATGGGTGCGATCCTGCCGAGGCCCAAAGCTTCCATGGTGGGAAGCGCGAGATTCACTACTTCTGCAGTGTTGGCAAGGCTGTTGGAGCCTTCGTCGCCGTACTCCGCTGCATCGGGCAGCTCGCCGATGCCAACTCCGTCCAAGACGATCAGGAAAACTCTCACTTGCTGTTCCTCCTTCAGGCCCGGGGGTGATATTTGTCGTACACGTTTTTTAAATGTCCCCGGGAAAGGTGGGTGTAGATTTGGGTGGTGGCGATGTCTGCATGGCCCAGCATGGCCTGGACTGAACGGAGATCTGCGCCGCCGATTAAAAGGTGCGTGGCAAAGCTGTGCCTTAAAACGTGAGGGCTGACCCAGTCCGGCAGTTTCGCTTCTGCTGCGTACCTTTCCACAAGCCGCCAGACATACTGCCTGCTTAAGGGTTTGCCGTAGCGGTTTAGAAACACCTGCGGCACAGCTGCGCTCTTTGCCAGTTTTCCCCGGCCCTCGCGAAGGTATGTAGCGAGCCAGTAAACTGCATCCTCTCCCACAGGCACGATCCGCTCTTTCCTTCCTTTGCCGATGGTCCGCAGGTAGTTGTGGGCAAGCTCCAGGTCCTCAAGCTTCAGCTCCACCAGCTCCCCCACTCGCAGTCCCGTGGCATACAAAAGCTCCAGCATTGCCCGGTCCCGCAGCCCAAAAGGGGTGGACACCTTCGGCATTGCAAGGAGCCTTTCCACCTGCTCGACGCTGAGCACCCTAGGCAGGGCAAACCCCTTTTTCGGTCCTTCCAGGTTAACTGTGGGATCTTGCGGCAGATAGCCCTCAGCCAAAGCGAAGCGGAAAAAGCCGCGGATGGCAGCCAAAGCCTGCTCTTGTGAGGCAGGTGCTTTACCTGCTTTCCGCAGAGAAATCAGGTATAAAAAACAGTGGTCCTGATCCACCTCTCTATATGACGAGGCGCCTGCTTCCTCGAGGAAGGTTGTAAAATCCCGCAGGACACGGCTGTACGCTTCCAATGTGTTTGGGGAAAGCCCTTTTTCCACAGCGAGATACCGCAAGTACTCGTCCAGGAGCTTGTCCATAAAAAAAGCACCTCCCTTTTCATATCATACCATAAAGGGAGGCTTTTCTACCAGCGAAATAATAGTGAGGCAACATACCAGATGAAGCAGAGCACAACCACAAAGAGGATGATGGCAGGGAGAACCTCCCGCAGCCACCTTTTCAGCCGCCGCAGCGAGATCACGATCATGGCTCAGCCCTCCTAAAACAATTTCCCCGAAAAGAGCCCGACTAAAAGCGGCGTAAGGTATGCTTCCACTGCAGAGCCCACAAGGGCAACAAACCAGGCACAAATCGTGAGGATCAGGGTGCCCCAAAAGCTGTAGGGTGCATCTGGATCCCGAAAACGGGTCCGCCACTGGGTGAGGCCGAAGGCGAAACAAACGACGCCCGCCATTAAAATAGCGGGGATCAGCAGAAGATTCTGGGGCAGAACAGCCACCAGCGCGAAAAAAAGCCCCCGGACTGCCATTTCGTAAACCAGAAAGCCCACAGTGAAGCCCACCACAAAACCTCGGAAAAAGACCACGAGGGGAATCGCAATGATCCCGTAAGCTGATAGGCCTGCCAAAAGGATCACAAACAGGGTTTTAGTGGTAGCCAGGACAGAGTCCCGGAAAACTACACTCCGCTGGATCCCCTGGCTTTGAAACCCCTGGAAGAAAGTTTCTAGGTAAGCTGCCACTTCATCGACCTGGCTCTGCTCCATGGTCCTGACGCTGACTGCTCCTGTAACCACTCCCAAAAGGAACAAAAGCAGCACCAGAGCAACAACGGCAAGGCGCCGCCCAAAGTAGCCGCCCAATACTTCCCCTGCTCTGCCAGCAAAAAACATCGTGCCCCTCCCCTCGCCTGTACAATATATCCTATGCCAAGGGAGGGGTGGATATGCTAGCGGCAAGAGAGGCGCATTAGCAATAACGTAAACCTTTTGCAAGCACTGTCTTTAATCTCTGGGTCTTGGAAAATCCATTTTCTAAATCAGTCAAAATTGCAGTTCTTGAATTGGCATAATGTAATGCCAAAAAGAATAGTTTTTCATACTCATTAACGATATTTTACTCATTATAATTCAGGATAATTTTCCAATGCATTAATAACGTTTGGTCTTCACTTTTACCAAATGCCTGAAATTCCAGCTCAATAAATAAGCAACAGCAATGTACAAAGCACCGTCACAATATTTTTAGGGAAAAGCGCTTTTTTATAGATTTACGAGCTAGTTCTTCAGCTTCCTGAGCCAAATTAAGGATAGAAAAGTGTGAAATAGCCGCGTGATTATGCCCTGGGTTTCACAGGAGCAGCAGCTTTTACTATTGATCGCTCTGAGTTTATTTGTTGCGGTAAATGTCCATCTCTATTCCCGCCTATCAAAATTTTTCTATCAGACATCCTGCTGGCGGTGCTCACCCCTTCTCAAATCTGTATTGACAAATGCTCTCGCAGAATGATACTATTAAACCAGGTGGTTTAGACCGGTCGGTCTAAAATGCTTGCAATACAGAAGGAAGGTGGTTTATGTGTAATGCTGGTGGTTTTGGGTTCTGATTGCAAGGGGATTGGCGTGATTCAATATTCAGCTTCCATTTATGAAGGGTGTTTCAATTGAGAAAGAGATTCGATTACACTGCACTTATGGGCGAAGGCAATCCGCTATTGCGTTATCCCCGGCTCCTAGAGGCAGCTATTGATGAGTTTTCCAAGAAAAAGTTCGAGGAAGCATCACTAAATGACATTCTGAAAAACTCCGGGATAAGCAAGGGGAGCCTTTATCATCACTTTGGCGGCAAGTTTGGGCTTTATTTGGCCATGATGGACATAATTGTAAAAAAGAAGCTGTCTTACTTTTATCCTGTTATGCGCCAAAAAGCGGACAGCGGCAGCGATTTTTTTAGCTCACTCAAAGAAATAATGAAGGGAACAATGGATTTTATGCTGACAGATAAACGTCTGCACCATCTTTTAAACATAGTATTGGAGGAAAACGATGAATTCCGAAACCGATTGTATGGCTTTTTCCCATATGATTATACCCGGCATTTCAGCGAGTTTATTTGTCAGGCGGTGGAATCGGGGCAGATCGACAGCCGTTATCCTCCTGAATTTGTTGCCAAGGTTCTTGAGATAATGTTTTCCAATATACACAAACTGATTTCTAAAGGAGACCCGGAAGATCTGATTAAAACTGCCAATCAGGTGGTAGACATGATTCAGTATGGGATTTCGGGCAAATAGACTTTCATTGAACCAGCTAACCTTTCTAGAAGGAGGAAAACTATGGGAGTGGTTTTTAATGTGGAAAACCTGAGCTTCAAATATCCATCAGCTAAGGATGATACCATCAAAGGGATAACCTTTGATGTGCTTGAGGGCGAAATATTCGGGCTTTTAGGCCCTTCTGGCGCTGGTAAATCTACCATCCAGAAAATACTGATCAAACTTCTTGAAGATTATAGAGGAAGTATCAAATATTTCGGCAAGGACCTTAAATCCCTGGACAACTCATTTTATGAGGAAATAGGTGTCGGTTTTGAGATGCCAGTGCATTTCTCGAAACTGACCGCACTAGAGAATATGAAATTTTTCTCAGGGTTTTACAAAAAGGCTGCAGATATCCAGGAATTAATGGAGAGGGTTGGGCTTTGGGAATACCGTGATCTGAAGGTCGGTGAATTTTCCAAGGGAATGAAGGTGCGCCTGAACTTTGTGCGTGCCATGCTTAACAACCCCAGGGTTCTTTTTCTGGACGAAGTTACAAACGGACTTGATCCGAAGAATGCAAGAATTATAAAAGATATGATCGCAGAATTCCGCGCCAGGGGCGGTACGGTTTTCTTAACTACCCATTTGATGAATGACGTTGAGCAGCTATGTGATCGGATCGCATTTTGCGTAAACGGCAGGCTGACAGAAACTTCCACACCTAGAGACCTGAAAATTAAATACGGCAAACGGGAAGTAAAGGTTGAATACATGGTGAATGGAACCACTACCAGCTCCACCTTTCCCCTGGACAGCATAGGATTTAATGATGAATTTCTACAGCTGCTTAAAACCAAGGAGATAGAGACCATTCATAGCGGGGAAACATCAATGGAGGAAATCTTCATTATCGTGACAGGAGTTGAGCTGAAATGAGTAGCCTGAAAAGGCTTGTTGCAGGCGAATTGAAGCGGCTTGTCAGGTACAAAATCTTGCCTGTCAGTCTGGCAACCGCAATTCTTTGGATTGTACTGCTTTTATTCCTTTCCGAAAGCGAAGCGCGCGAAGCTGCTCCGCTGATCATATTTATTGATGTAGCTGTGATGTCCATATTGCTGCTCGGCGCTTCCCACCATCTTGAAAAACAAGAAGGCACTATAAGGTCTATGCTGGTAATGCCAGTATCTCCCGGACAAATTCTGGCAGCCAAAACCATCTCGTCTATGGTGCTGGCTGTTGAATCGGTTATTATAACATCTGTTGCCCTATTCTTCATCCATGGGGTTACATTCAACTATATTTTGCTTTTGTTGTTTGTTGCCATAGCAGGTGCAGCCCATGCGGGAATTGGGTTTGTTCTTTCCCTCAGAAGCAAGGACTTCACCTCTATGCTCTGCTTGCTGATAGGTTATATGTTTGTTTTTATCATACCCTCATTTTTGTTTCGATTTGGTGTAATCGATGCAAAATACGAGTGGCTACTCATGATTTCACCGCCCCATTCTACAAACCATCTGATAACTTCGGCGGTGAGTGGCGAATTTAAGAGCGCTTTTGTAATTGCAGGATGCCTTTACTTGATAATTCTAGCCGCAGGGCTTTTCAAATTTGCAGTGTACCCCATGTTCAAAGACAACGCTGTAAGGGGGTAATCTAGTATGAGCAAATATCTATCGCTGTTAAAGTACGAGGGAAAAACCATTGTTCGGGACCCTATGAACCTCTATATGTGTTTGTTTCCAATTATTGTTTTGTTCCTGTCCTCGTTTGTTTTTCCGATGATATTCGAATCAATTGACCCCACACAGGCTGCCGCACTTAAAATGACAATGCTTCTGCTGCTTGTTATCATACTGGCCTTTGGGTCCTTTTTCCTTGCAGCCATGACTACTTTCCTGCTGTTGGAGCACAAGGATGAGCACACATTGAACACTATTGCAGTTACTCCCGTTGGAACTTCAGGCTATCTGAAATTTAAAATAGCATATATATACTTGATGTCAGTTATCGGGAACATCGTGATCCTTTTGGGAACAAAGCTGATTGCCGGCGACAAATACACGATATTGGAAGCATCGCTTTTCGATAATATAAACATTTTTCATATTGTTTCCTTTGCTCTGGTCAACGGCCTGTTTACTCCCGCCCTTGGCCTGCTGCAAGGCGCTCATGCTAAAAACAAGGTGGAGGGCTTTGCTCTCATAAAAGGAACGGGCATGCTGGCATTGGTCCCTGCACTGATGATTCTCGAAACCTTTCAAGGTGGCTTGCAATTCGTGCTGGGCATATTTCCAAACTTTTGGGCAATCAGGGGTATGCTTCACGTATTTATGCTGATTGAAAGCAAGATTAACCTGAGCTATCCTATCTACCTGCTTATCGGCAGTGCGTACAATATTATTTTATTAATTGCGGCATACAGATTTTTCCTAAAAAAAGCTCAGTACTAGATGCCAAATCGTCGTTGAAGCAAAACTGCAGATGGTTCCATCCCCCTTGCTTCTGCGTCCCTCGAAAACCATGGGGAGGCGGCCGGATTCTGAAAACAGACTACTGTCGCTCTTATCACAGCTGATTGGGACAGATAGCTTTTTATTTCTCAAGGAGCTTCGGCAGGGTTTTCCTTCCCTGCCAGCTCCACCTTCTGAGCAGCCAGCCTCTCCCGCAGCTGAGGATAAGGAACCTCCTGCGGCGTAATTCCCCTTTCAATGGCCAGGTGGGCTGCAGTCCCTGCCACCTGTCCCATGGCATGCAAATGCCTGTCACTCTGTAGGCTGCCATGGCAACTCTGCTGCCTGAGATGCAGCGGCCGGCAACCAGAAGGTTGTCTGCGCCAAGAGGCACCAAGCAGCGGTAGGGGATGGTTTAGGGTGAGGCATGTTCGACTGTTTGCTTGTCTTCATCCTCGTGGTGGATATCAATATTGAATCTGCAAATGAATGTTGCATTTGGAAACCCGAAAGTCCTGCCGCTCCTGATATCATCTTCTGTGAGGTAGTATTCCTCTCTGATCCGCCGCGACTCCCTCACGCAGATTTGGGAGGCGATCAGGCCCGGGGACGCTCTCCCAAAGCCGGGCACGTTTTCCTTTAAAAAATTGAAGGCTGCCAGAGCCCGTTTCCTGCCCTCAAGTTCAGCTCTAATCAAGTCTTGGGCATCAGTGCCTGTCCTGCCCCTCACATGCACATACTGCAGAATGGAACTGCCGCCGGGGCAGTCAATTACCCAGCCGCGAGAAAATTCGATTTTATAGTCAGGATCCTTTTTCAGCCCTTCTTCCATCAGCGCTAGCAGCTCATATGGCTTGCGCTGAACGAAATCCACATTGAAGAGTTTCACCATGGTGGTCATGGCCTGGGTTGAGTGGTGCGCTGGATCGCCAATCTGGAAAGGCTCGCCGGCTAATGCTGCAACATCTCCGTCGCCTGTGCAGTGGATAACCACCTTCCCAAAAAAGCCTGCCGATTAAACCTCTTGTGCAGAGCTTGTTGCACAATTCAGCTGTGATCCCACCTTTGCCTTCTCTATCAAAGATGGTCGCAACCAAATTGGCCGTCCATGCTCCCCCGCTCCACGAGCAGCGTGCGGATTCCAAGACAGGCTGCACTGACCCCAGCTCCGATGCCGCCAGGCCCGCCGCCGCAGACGATTACATCGTACTCATCGACGATGGTGATTCGCAGCGCCTCCCAGAGAAGGTTTTCGCCATCTGGAAAAATCCGCCTTGCGCTACCTTCTGCGCAGCCTCTCCACAAACATTTCGAACAGATACTGGGCTGCAAGCACATCTTCCAGCGACTGCCCGCTAGCTGCCACAACGCAGATGCCCCCATCATCTGCCCGCGCCAAGGCCCGATCCACCCCTGCCTCTGCTGCCTTGCTCCCCCGCAGCCCTCCAGCCCGGGCGATGGTTGCAGTAACCACGCCTTTAGGGCCTTTGGGGTGGGCTAACGCTGCAGCTTCAAAGGCCACTCCGCCTGTG
The DNA here is from genome assembly GCA_001512905.1 of Clostridia bacterium DTU084. Classification (GTDB taxonomy): domain Bacteria; phylum Bacillota; class DTU084; order DTU084; family DTU084; genus DTU084. The sequence goes on from LFTB01000011.1 coordinate 15,458, forward strand.
GCAGAAACCACAAGAAGTACCTTCCCCTGAAAGTCTACAATCCTCGCTGTCTCAGCTCCCAGATTGCCGATGACCTCAGGCTCCACGCCCTTTCGGGCTAAAGTGGCAAACACCCTGCTTGCCACCTCTCTCTGCACCTCTTCCGGTCCGGTTCTGGGCTCTGCAGCCACCACAAGGCTCGTTCCAAGCCTCTTCGCTTCCTCTGCAGCCCAGGCAGCAAGCTGCTCTGGGTTCTGGGGTACAGGAGAAGAGGTCTTGTCTGGACTCGCTCCGAAAACAGCTGCTGCCCCGTTTTGATAGGCAGCCTCACAGGTGGTGCTCATATCGATCACGTCCACCACCACCACCAGCTGTCCTCTCAGCGCTGCCTCTCTTGCGCCGCTTGCGTCTGTGGTTAACGTTAAGAGCAAACCGCTTCCTTCCTTTCTGCAGAAAGATCGATGAGATTGACGTTGTCCCCTGCCAGGGACAATTGCTGCCTGTGGCAGGTGAAGTAGATGATCTGGTTTTCAGCTGCCAGTTCCCGCAAAAGCTGCCAGCCCTCTTTTGCTCTTGCCTCGTCGTACTGGACAAAGCTGTCGTCTAAAAGGAAAGGCGGATAAACCCCCTCTTTGCAGACGAGCCTTGAAAGGGCAACCCTCAGGGCAAAATAGAGCTGATCCAAGCTGCCGCCGCTGAGGCTGTCTGCGGTAAAGAGGTTGGCAGCAGAATCTTCAACACGCAGCTGGAGGTTTTCTGAGACCAGAACCTGCCTGTACCTGCCTGCAGTAAGCTTTGCGAAGTTTCTGCTCACTTCCCCCGCCAGCTGCGGTGCGAACTGGCGGTGCAGCTGTTTGGCACACTCCGAAAGCACCTCTTTAGCATATTCCAGCGCCTCTCTTCTCTGGGCAAGGCTGTGGATTCTCTCTTCCAGCTGCGCCCGGCTTGCAGAAATAACTGCCAGGGAATTCCCCTCTGCCCCTGCCAAAAGCCCCTCGAGCCTGCTGAGCTCGTTCTTTTTCTCCTGCCGCGCAAGCTCCAGCTGCCTGAGGTGTCGGGAGACTTCCTCCCAATCGGCCTGGCTTGCCGCCTCTTCCAAGCCCGCCTTTTCAAGCTCAGCAAATCTAGCCTCGAGGCTTTCCAGCTCTTCCCCTGCCAAGGCCAGCTTAAGCTCTCCTGCAAGCCTTCCTTCCTCGGCTTTCAACTTCTGCCTTTCCTCAGAAAGGTCAGCTTGTTGCCAAAATTCAGCCCAGCTTTCAACCCCGAGCTCGCCGAAGAGAGCCTGGATTTGGGATGCTGTCTGCGCGATGAGCTCCCTGTTCTCCGCAAGCCTCCTGCGCAGATCTGCGAGGCGTTCTTCCAGGAAAGTCTGCCTGCTTCTGAGCCCGGACAGCCTCTCTCCTTCCCGCTGCCATGCCGCAAGGCCCGCTTTCCCCGGAAGGTCTAGGAGATTGTCCAATCGGGCAAATTCTTCCTGGAGCCTCTTTTCCTCTTCTTCCAGCTCCCTGGCCTTTTGAGCAAGCTGGATCCGCCGCTCGGCAATCCGCCTGCGCCGGCGGTAGAGGAGGAAAGCAAAATATCCCAAAATGCCCAAAGGCAGGAGAAAAAGGGGCTGGAATAAAGACAAAACCAAACTTGCTGCAGCAGCTGCCAGCACTGCTGCAAAGGAAGAGGAGCCTCCTTTTGGAACTTCTGTCTCCTCCTGCTTCAGCTGGGCTTTTCTTTCAGATAAAATTTTCTCATCCTGCTCTAAAGAGCTGGCGAAAAGGTCAGGAGGCATGGTCAGGACAGCGCAGACTTTTTCCCGTTTTTCCTCTATAGTTTCAGCTTCTGCTGCCACAAGCGCCAGCTCTTCTTCAAGCCTCCTTTGCTCCTCTGCCAGCTTCTCCTCCTCTGCCCCATAGAGGCCTGCCCGCTCCTCTAAAGCCCTGCCTCGGCCGATCAACTTTGGAGGGAAATCTGCTCCTGCCTTTTGGGCAAGCTCCTCCCGAATTGTCTTAAGCTCCCTCTCGAGATGGCGAATTCTCTCAAGGCGCTGGGCAAGGAGGCTGGCCTCTATTTGCCTCTGCCTGGCAAGGGCCTTTTCGTATTCTTGGTTCAGCTGCACCAGTTTATCCGCAAGTGCAGCAGCCTTTCTCTGCTCCTGCCACAGCCCCTTGAGGTTTGCAGCCAGCTCCCGTTCCCTCTTTTCAAGCTCCCGCGCTCTGCGGACAAGCTTTCCCAAGGGCTTGTTTGAAGGCCTCATGGTTCCCAATTGGTCCAGTGCGCGGGTGAGGGCTTCTTGAGCCCGGCGGAGGGAGACGTCTTCTTCCCCTGCAGTAGAGAGGTTGGCGAGTTTCCCAGCAAGCTCCCCAGCAAGTTCCCTTTGGCAGCGGCTGGCCAGCTGTCCAATATAGGTTATGTTGCGGAAAGCGAGCTCTGAAAGCCCCAGCAGTTCTGAAGCAAAGAGCAGCTCGCCGTTTTTGGGATCAACAGGAAAGTTTCTGGTCAAATCCTCGCCTGTGCGGCCGCAGAACAGCTGGGCAGCGCCTCCGCTGGCAAAATCCCGCAGCAGAAGATACTCTTCGCCAGCCACAGAAAACTCCATGCTGCCGCCAAACTGGGTTCCACGCCAGGGCTGGTAGAGTTTGGCTTCGTCGGTCAAGGTGGAGGAGGTCTTTTTCCTCAGCCCGTAGAGGAGGCCGTAAATGAAATACTGCAAGGTGGATTTGCCTGCTTCGTTTGGACCGTAGATGAGATTCACCCCTGGCCCAAAGGAGAAGGAAGCGTTCTCGAGGGCACCGAAACCCTGAACGTGCACTTTCTTAATCAGCATCAAGCTTCACCCCCAAGGTCCACAGTGCCGCGAGCCAAGGCTTCCAGGCCGTATCTCAACGCCAATTCCAGGGTTTTCCGTCTGTAAGGATCCTGGGTATTAGCCAGTTCCTCTGCAAGCCTCTGGGAGAAGAGCTGCCTGAGGCTGCCCTGGGGAAAGTCTGTCAGATCCACCTCTTCCCAAGTGGCGTCCTGCAGGCGGAGGTAGAAGACTAGCTCCTCCAGGTTCTCCTTGAGGAAATCCAGATCCAACTTAAAACCCCTCGGCAGAGAGCCTGTCAGCGTCAGCCCCACAAGGTCTTCTCGCCTGGCCTTCAAGTCTTTCTTCAGTTCCTCCACGAGCTCGGCTTCGCTTTTCATTCCCGTGACATCCCGCCTCAAAGTGACATACTCCCTCTTCCCTAAGGGGATGAAGGAAATGGACACCTGTCCAGCTGAGGTTTCGCCGAGCCAAACCCCGTGCCTGCCTTCTTCGCCAAAGCTTAAAGGTTCAGGTGAGCCTGGATAGGCAAAGAGAGTGCCTTCTGCCTCCCAGCTTGAAGGATTGTGGTAGTGGCCTAGGGCGAAATATTGATAGCCAGAAGCAATTAAGCTCTCCTCCGGCAGGGGGAAGTATTCTGCCGCCAGCTGCGCAGCCTTACCTGCGCTGCCGTGAAGGAGAGCGATGTTCACAAAACCGGGGATGGACGCGGGTATTTGGGTGAGGAGCTCGGGCTGAGGAGGCAGCTCTCCCCAGCTTATCCCAGCCACTGCTATGCCCAGCTTGTGGAAGGCAAGCTGCTGCCAACTGTGGGGCAGGAAAAAATGCACGTTCTTCTGCCAGGGAAAGGCGGCAGCCGGTGCGTCTTGCAAAAGGGGGTCGTGGTTGCCTGCGCACACGAGAACGTGTTTGTTTCCCAAACGTCCGAACTGATAATTTACATAGCGCAAAAGGGCAGGAGTGGTGAATTTATCTGTGAACAGATCTCCTGCCACAAGAAGCAGATCTACATCCCGCTCCAAAGCGAGATCCACAATCTTCGGCAAAGAAGATGTGATCTCCCTTTCCCGCTGCCGGGCAATTTCCTCCGGCAGAGCATCCCCTGCCGAACCCAGGTGCAGGTCTGCTGTGTGAAGAAACCTCGCCATAGGGCACCTCGCATTTATTGGTACTTTTATCTTACCGGATAGAAAATGAGAAAGCAAGCGGTGCCCAAAAAAAGAGGGAAACTCGCGGAGTTTCCCCATTTTATTCGATCTCGAAGATTTGCCACTGAGGCGTTCGGAAAAGCTGTTCGATTGGTTTTTCTTCCTTTTCCGCAGCTACCTCCAGCATCTTTTCCTCTCTCGCCTTCAAGGTCACTTCTGTTACAGACAGGTAGTAGGGAACTGAAAACTGGCCAGAGAGGAGCTCTAGCTGATACTTCCCTGGCAGGACGTAGGGAAATTGGAAGTTGCCCTGGCTGTCTGTAACAGTTCTGGCCACCACCTTTCCTCCAGCCGAAAGGGCGAGCCACACTCCCTTGGCTCCACTGCCTTCAACTGTCAAGACGCCTGCCACTCGTCCTCCTGCTGCAACAGGCCAGTGGAAGCTGGTTTCCTCGCCTGCCTCAAGGCGGACGATGCTGGAAGTTGCCGTTTTAGGCAGGAGCCCCAAGGGCAGATCATCTGCCTGCAGAAAGAGGGGATATTCTCCAGGAAGTTGCGGGCTGAATTCGTAGTACCCTTCCCGGTCGCTTTGCACCACCTCACCGGCCAACACAACCCGAACCCCTGAAATGGTGGGTTCATCCTCCTGCCAGAGGTTATCGCCGTTTTCGTCCACAAAGATTCTGCCGCCCAGCCTGCCTTTTGTCTTGAGGAAAGGAAGGGGCACTTTCAGGTTGAGACCGTAGCCCACTGCCACTTCCCAGCTGGGCTGGGCCTCTGGGAGAATGTACAATTTGCCCTGCAGGTGGATTTTTTCTCTGGGGTTAAGCTGCTGGGTGAGCTTCACCCTCACAGACTGGGTGCCGTAGTTCTGCTGCCCCTGCCACTCCAGCTCCCAGTCCCGCTGTTTTTGTCTGTACAACAGCCCTGCTGTGAGCTCGCTGAGATCGCTGTACTTGGCCATGGCAAGCCACAGAGATACTTTGCCGTAATAGGCAAGGCGCAGATAATCCCGGGGCAGGCTCAGGGGCAGCTGGTTGTGGGAAAGATACAGGTGCAGGCTTCCCCAGTATTTATTGGCCACAAATTCCCAGCCGTTTTCTTCTGTCTTCCCTTCTTCTTCCTGGCGGATGCCGTAGCCGTAGCGGTAGATGAGGTTGCCTCTGCGAAGGGGCAGGGACAAGCCCACAGCTGCGTAGTCTTCCTGTACTCTGGCTATTTCAGGGCTGTTTTCCAGGTCGTTGTGTTTGGAATACAGAGAAAACAGGAAAGGATTCTGCTGGCCGCTGAGGCTCAGCCGCCACAGATCTTGGTACCTGCCGTAAGTTTCGGTACCTGCCTGCAGCCAATCCAAAGCCCAGCTGGAGGTGGGAGTTCTGTTCTGCCCCCCTACCCTAAAGCCGATTTTGGCGGCAGGGATCCGCCAGGCTACAGGCATTCCAACCTCGCCCCAGATTCTGCCCAGCTTCCCTTTTGCCTCGCTTCTGCCGTAGAACCAAAGGGGCTGCTCTTTTTCCATGAGGAAAGTAAAGGCAGTGCCGCTTTTGCGGTAAGCAAAGTAGCTTGGCAGGTCCGGACGCCAAAATAGGCTGGACAGCTTGCCTTCCTCTTGGAGCGAAAACAGGAGCCCCACATCTTCCACAGGATTTTGCAGGGTGTTGGCTGCATAATCCGTGTTGCCAACTGCCACTGTCCATGGGTTTCTCTGCCAGCTGACAAGGCCCCGCCAGTAGCCGTGGGAGTCTAAGCTGTAGCGCTGCAGATCCAGGTGCAGACCTCCGCCCTGCCAGCTGCTGTCTCCCCACAGGCTTCCGTGCCATCGGAAAGGACCGTTTTCTGTCCAAATCCCCTCAAGGTTAAGCCGGCTGAACAGTTCCGGATTTAAGGGACCGCCCCTTGAAGAGAGGACTGTCAGGGGGAGCCTGTCTCGGGCGAGAATTGTGCCTGTTTCACCTTCTCGCAATTCGAAAATCAGCCAGGTGCTGCCCAGGGGTGCATCTTCTGAGGCTTCCAGGACTGCCACCCCATGCCAGATTTCGCCTTGGGAGAGGACAGGAGTAACCAGTTCCTCCATGGCAAGGCCCCTGGGCAGGTATGCCCGCAAGGCGAAAAAGCTCGGACAGTTACCTGTGTTTTCTATGTTCAAGGAGAAAAACAGGCGGCTTGCGCGGGTAATTTCGAGGCTGCTTTTGGCGAAGGTGAGCCGGCCTCCTGTTTGCCTCGATACAATTACAGTCACAAGGGCTTCCGCCTCAAGGGAATCTGTCTTGGCTGCGAAGACTATTTTGTGCTCACCTGCTGCTGCCGCCTGGGGCACCATGACGGTGAGAGGAATGATGGCCTCTTCCCCAGGAGCAAGGTTTCTGGCCGCAGGCACGCTTAAAAGTTCCCAAAAGGGCGGCAGCTCCGCACTAAAGCTGGCCTGTTGATTCTCGCTAGAGTTGTTCACCACGGTAAAGCCGATGGTCACGAGGCTTTTGGGATCTGCATGTTTCACTGCAGGTCCTATTATTTCCAGCTGGCTTGCCCATGCGATGGCCCCAAAGGAAAAACAACACAAAAGTAATATGCTCAGCTTTTTCATGGGTCAATCTCCTTGTGTTGTTAGTGTGTAAACCAAAGTGACCGCATAATGCGCAGGCGGATCCAGCCACGAAAGCTTAAGGCGGTAGTCTACTGCCAGCACAGTATTGTTTGTCCCTTCCGCCACCAGATTATCTTGGGTGGTAAGCTCGCGGAAAGGCCCGTTATACCGCCAAAGCAGATGGCTGGTCGGTTTGGTGCTGTCTGGGAAGTAGTTTTCCTCTGCACGGACGTACAGCCGCCATGGCTCGTCCCCTTCAATGGTGAGCCTTGTGGCTGCGGGAAGTTCCACATAGCCGCGGTTTAAGTCTGCTGCTGTGCTC
>LFTB01000135.1 GCA_001512905.1 Clostridia bacterium DTU084
ATATCCTCCTTTGGAAGCTTTGAGATGTCCAAATACCTGCCGGCTACTGACGCAGCTATGGCCAGCTGCGCATCACGCTTTTCCGGATCTGCCTCCAGCTTTTTGATTAATGCCTTCGTTTCCCTGTACACGTCCAAACTTTTTTCCTCTGTGAGCAGCATGAGGACGGGCGCAAGGCCAGGCAGCTCGCCCTTTCTTATTCTGGCCAGGTGTTCCCACAAGTGAACCACAGTATAGTTGAATGTATTGGTGAGGTTGAAATGTGTTTTATGGTATGAAGCGGGCGGAGGAAGCCGCCTCTTCCTTTCCAGATATATGACCACTGAATAAGTCGGCAGCTTCAGCGAGGATTCGATCAGGGCGTTGTAAAGGAACATACGCTGAGGGAGGTCCTTTCTGTGTTCCAGCTGAAATTCAAAGTGAAGAGCAAATTTCTTCGTCCCCTGCTCAACTATATATATGTTGTCAGCTCGAAGCTGTGGAATATTCAACTCCTTGTCTTCGTGGTGAATTTTCAGAGGTTCTGAAGTGTTCAAGACAAGCTTCACGAAATCTTCGGAGTAATTCCGAGCAAGATACTTAAAATTCAAATCCAAAGATGCTTTCTCTGCGGACATGAGAAACCACCTCCGTCACTCGCAGAATAAACCCGGTAGGTGGCCTCATATGATTTATATACTACGTGGATAAGCCAAATCCTTCCGCTATCTGAAAGTTTACCCGAAACCTGTCTTTTCAGACAACTAAAGGAGCACAGCTCACTTGTCCGCAGCTGGGCTAAGCCTTGAAATTAGCCCATGTAATTGTAATATTATTCATTTTAATCAGCAGGCTCGCTGCTACCGCAAGCATGTACTTACAAACGCTCGGCCTGCAGTTCTCTCAGTGCTTTCTTGAATGATCACGCCTAAACCTCTGCGAGTTTCTCTTCTGAGCCCTCAACATCCTTTTATCGCCTCAGCGCAATAGATGAGGCAGCCGCCGCAATAAACATGGCCAGTTTTGCGGTCCTCACTAACCCCTAAAAATAATCCCATGCTTATATGAAACCAGCTTTCTAAACTCAGCTATGTTATCGACCTCAAAAAGTCTCCGCAAATAGGCGCTGAGATAATTTTCGTCCCGAACCCTCGACACCCGCGCCTAAATACCTCTGTTCATCCTGGTACCAAAACGTTCCTGCAGTGCTTCCATAATCAACTCCTGTCTGAAGACTATTATTCTTGCATGGAATTTGGCCTAATTGCCTGCGCTTCTGCATTCTCTTTCGATACGCTTCTATTATTCTCGTTTCCTCATTATTCAGCAGATACTTAACGACAGAATTGTTTTCATCGAGTATTTGGTGTAGTATTTAAAGATTTTTTTCCTTCTTTGAAGATGACATTCTAAAATGAAAACCTGCTGCTGCTTGTCCCCTCGAATCGTGCCCTATCTCTGTTTCAATGAGAGCTCGAAACAAAGTAATCCCTGTTCTCTTCCACCACCGTCTCTTTCTATTCTGCATCGCTCAGCTGAATTATGTTGCACAAATAGAAGAAATTGAACCATTAAGACCGTTCTGTCCACTTAACACATTTCCTGCCTTCAGTAAATACTATATATTAGTATGCTTAAGGGGGGGGGAAATGTTTTGCTGTCAAAGGAAGAATTCATTAGAATTTCCCTGGAAGTCAATCTCTTCTTTCAGAGAATCATGAAAGAACACTTGTTTTTCATAGAAACCGCTCTGCATCCTCCGGCAAACAACCATATTGCAGAAGCCAAAACGTTAAAAGAGAGTTTCGAAGACCTCCTTATGGAGGCGGTAAGCTATGCAAACGGAGTTATATCTGAAACGGCCATTGGATCCCACGAGCTTGTTACGCCCTTCACTTTAAGGGCAGAACAATTGACCTCCACGCTGACTGGAGCAGGTCTCGACACTCAAATCACCATAGCTGAATACCAATTAGTGGGTGCTGCAGATTTTCATTCTAACCGTTGGCTAGAGGATGCAGTCACTGATCTAAACCGCAGGTCTTACAACTTGCTGGAGCTAGTAATCGCCTTTCAAAAGAGAATAATCGCAGAATCGGCAGAATGCAAAATATTTATCAGCTTATATCCAGAATTATTGGAACACGTTACTCGGGAAGCAGAACTCTACCTGGACATACTGAGATCTCTTCAACAGCGGCGGCTTCCAGAAAAACCGCTGTGTGCAGAACTAAACTTCTGGAACAATATAATGGCAGAACACGCAGAATTTATAGATGGTTTTTTAGATCCTACAGAGAAGATGCTTAAGGAAGCTGCAGAAAATTTCGCAGACAGGTTCGACAAATTAGTGAAGTATTGCATGAGGGCAACTGAAAGGCAAATTATAAGAGCAAGCATGGAGGCAGCGCAAGAGATCAGAGAATTTAAGCGCGCAGCCACAGAGGGACTTTTGAACTGCAGCATAAAATCCATTATCCCACCGCTGTTGGGAGATCACGTCTTAAGGGAAGCTAACCATTTTCTGCGGCTATTGCAGCTGCTCAGAAGGTAGCCTTTAATTGCTTCTCGTCAAAGCAGCTGGCATTTGGAGCTGTCTTGTCTGCTCAACACTTTTTTGAAAATAACTTTGTATGTGAAGTTACCATTCTAAACAGCGCAAGCCAAAAAGCTTTCGGTTGACAAAAAAAGAATAAGCTCTCAGATGAGCTTATTCTTTTTTCGCTTAAAGATAGGTGTTATAGTCAGCGGCTGCTTAATTTCTCCAGGGTTTTCTGCAGGAGCTTCTGTACAGTCTGCTGCATTTCTACAACCTGCCTTGCTACCTCCTCATGGGAGAGCGGCTCTTTGCTCAGGCCTGCACCTAGGTTTGTCACCATGGCTAAAGCTCCATATTCGATACCTATTTCTTTGGCCAGGACAACTTCCGGCACTCCTGTCATCCCCACCACATCACCGCCTAAAGCAGCAAACATCCGCACCTCAGATAGGGTTTCATAGCGGGGGCCGTCTGTGCATACATAGCAGCCCCTGGCTTCCAGCATTATTCCTAAATCCTCTCCTGCTGCCAAAAGCTCTTCCCGCACCAGGTGGCTGTACGGCTGGGTCATGTCTGTATGCTGCACTTTGTCGTCGAAAAAAGTTTTCGGCCGTGCAGTCGTGAAGTCCAGAAAATCGTCCAGCACCACAAGCGTACCCACTGGCAAACTCTGTCTGAGGCTCCCCACAGCGAAGGTAGCGATGGCAGCCTGCACGCCAACCTCGCGCAGGGCCCAGATATTGGCCCGGTAGTTGATTTTGTGGGGCGGAAGCTTATGTCCCCTGCCATGGCGGCTTAGAAAATACAGATCTCCCTGTTCGATCAGGAAAGCGGAGCCAAAGGGGGTGGCCACTTCTGTGAACTCCCCATCGAGCAAATCTCCCATCCCTGTACCGCCAATTAGGGCTACACGCAACATTATACCTCCAGTTTGTTCACAAACTCTTTTATTCTAGAAAGGCCTTTTTGAATCTGCTCTCTGCTGGTTGCATATGAAAGCCGCAGGCAGTTGGGCATCCCAAAACCGCTTCCCGGCACCAGTGCAACTGCCGCCTGCTCCAGCAGGAGGGATGCAAAAGTATCTCCGCTGTCAATGGTGGTGCCTTGATATCTTTTGCCAAGGAGAGCTGAAATATCCACAAAGAGATAAAACGCACCCTGGGGCCTGTAATAGCTGAGGCCGGGGATCTGGTCTGCGAGGCTGCAGATCAGATCCCGGCGGGCTTCAAATTCCCGGCGCATTTCCTCAACTGCATCTTGGCTTCCCTCTAAAGCAGCAAGAGCACCCCATTGGGCGAAACTTGTGGGGTTGGAAGTACTGTGGCTCTGCAGGCTTCCCATGGCCTTGGCAACCTCCGAAGGCGCAACCGCCCAGCCGATCCTCCAGCCAGTCATTGCGTATTTTTTGCTTACCCCATCGATAACAATCGTCCTGTCCCGCAGCTGAGGCAGCAGCGTAATTAAGCTTTGTGCCTTAAGGCCGTCGTAGGTGAGGGACTGATAAATCTCATCGCTGATGATGAACAGATCGTGCTTTTCGGCAAACTCACCGATAGCAGCCAGCTGTTCGGCGCTGTAGACTGCACCTGTGGGGTTAGAGGGGCTGTTCAACACCAAGCCCTTGGTTTTTGGTGTAACTGCCTTCTCAAGGCTTTCAGGCGTGACCAGCAGATCCTCCCCTGGCTCGACAAACACACTCTTCCCACCGGCAAGAGCTACCTGCTCTGGATAGCTCACCCAATAAGGAATCGGAATTAAAACTTCGTCCCCAGGATCCAGCAGGACCTGGAAAGTGTTGTAGAGGGAGTGCTTAGCGCCGCAGCTGACAACAACCTGATTCGGCTCCACCGCTAAAGAGGCAGCCACAGCTTCCCGCAATTTCGGGATGCCGCTTACAGGTGTATAGCGGGTTTCCCCCTTCGCTGCTGCCTTACAGGCAGCCTCCACTATATGTTCAGGTGTGGGAAAGTCAGGTTCCCCAGCACCAAAACTCACAACATCCACTCCTTGGCTTTTCAGCTCTTTAGCCCTGCTTGTGATGGCTAAAGTGGACGATGGTTGAATTTCCAACGCTCTTCTGCTTAACTGCATTTCTATTCCTCCTGAAAGAACTTGCTTTCAAGATTATTCTGCATATGACCAATAGTTCCTCCTCCAGGCCAACAAGTATTTTGTATACTCAAAGGAAAAACCTTGATTTTTTTTCGTAATCCTAGTATATTAAGTTAAAAAGCATTTTCAACTAGTGAACACTGCTGTTTGCAGAATGAAACACCCTTCATTTTTTTACAATTTATCATGAAAATTCTCTGCAGGTGCAGCCGGGTTTTCAGTCAGTGCAAAAAAAGGGCAGTAGATTTCACTTGTTGAAAAACGTCTGCAAGCTGCTGGAACAATTTAAAGCAGCTGGCGGAAAACCTTTTCCAAGTCTTGATCTATTCTATACTTATACAGGAGGCATCATCAATGGTTCTAAACTTTGACGCTCTTGAAAAAATAATTGACATTCCGGCTGAAGTAAGGAAAGTTCTGGAGCGGCCCGAAAAAGAAACTCGCTTCAACATTAATGTAGTGGATGAAGCGGGCAAGCTGCACTCCTTTGACGCTTATGTGGTCTACCACAGCCTCAGCCGCGGCCCTGCCAAAGGCGGAATTCGCCTCTCGACCACAGTAACGTTAGAGGAAACACAGGTTTTAGCAGAACTTATGACCTACAAAACAGCTTTGGTAAAGCTGCCTTTTGGCGGCGGGAAAAGCGGCATCTGCTTCGACCCCACAAAATACAGCAGAGTGGTCAAAGAAAACGTCATCAGAGAATATGTGAAGTATGTGCAAAAAGATTTGGCCGCAGACCTTTACGTGCCCGCTCCTGATATGGGATCCGGCCCGAAGGAAATGGCTGTAATCTACAGAGAAATGAACAACAGGCCCGAGGTTGTCACAGGCAAGCCTGTCAGCATCGGCGGGCTGCCTGGCAGAACAGAGGCCACAGGCTTCGGCGTTGCCACTGCGACAAGGGAAGGAATCAAAAACATCCTCAAGCGCGAGGTTGCCGGCACTACCGTAGCTGTACAAGGCTTCGGCAATGTGGGAAGTTGGACTGCTCGCTTCCTGGCAGAGATGGGCGCAAAAGTTGTTGCTGTTGCAGACATTTCCGGCGGCTACTACTCTTCTGCGGGACTCGACGTCCTCGCCATGCAAGAAGCTTGCCTGGCAAAGGGCGGCTGCCTCCTCAAAGAGCTTGAGGGACATGGTTTTGGCCAGCCCCTTACCAACGACGATCTCCTTACCATGGATGTGGATGTTCTGATCCCTGCTGCCTGCGAAAACGTGATCACAGGCGACAATGCAGAAGACGTAAAAGCAAAATTGATTGTTGAGGCTGCCAACGGCCCTGTGACTCCAAGTGCAGATGCAATCCTTGCCCGCAAGGGAATTCATGTGATCCCAGATATTCTCGCCAACAGCGGCGGGGTAATCGGATCTTATGTAGAGTGGAGAAAGGGCAAGACCGGCGGCATAGTGGAGGCCCACCAGACCCTCTCCACCATCGAACGCCTGATTACAGGCAGCATGGAAGACGTAATAACATTGGCAACAGAAAAAAACACCAGCCTCCGCTTAGCAGCTCAAGGCATCGCTTTGAAAGAAGTTATTCAGGCCACAAAAGAACGGTTCGGCATTTAACGAAAAGCTCCCTTTTGGGAGCTTTTTTTATTCGCCTATTGTACAACTGCACCTCTGTCCTGCTTGCACCGCAACAGAACCCCGCAAACCTCCTCTGCGCCCAATTCCCTGCTATTTTTTTATGAAAACATTTGTTAAAATTTGGAATCTAGTGTATGGTATGATCAAACAAGTGCACTGGAGAGCAAGGTCTTTTCAGGGAAAACAAAAAGAAGATTTCAGAGTCGTGGTAATACCCTGGATAATATGTTGAAAAATGGTAATTTACAGAAATGTACATAGGTTCCAGGAAAATGCCCCCTAAAACAGATAATTCTGATGGGAATTCTCCATTAACTCCCAGACTGCATCTGCCGAGTTTCTTTTCAGCAAATCTTTTAAAACTTGCCCTATCATCTTTTGTAGGGAGGGAGAAAGATGAAGAAAGTATTGGTTGTTGAGGGGACAACAGGTCAAGGCCCGACTGCCGGGCAGCTCATCCAGCAGGAAAAAGTTCTAACTGCTTCCAGCGCCGCCAGTGCAATTGACGCCATCAAGCAGAATCCAAACCTGGGCATAGTGATCCTGGATCTGAGCCTGCCCCGTTCAGAATGTGAAGCGGTTCTATACTTTCTGCAGACTGAGCAGCTTGATCAAAAACTGCGCACCATTATCCTGACAACAGAAGACGATCCGGCAAGCGAATTGAAAGGCCTCCAGTTAGGCGCCCAAGACTACCTCCGCAAACCTGTCACAAGTGAAATCCTCCAAGCACGCCTGAAACTGCATTTGGAGCTGATAGAAAAGGAGCAGCAAATCAACATCAGTTCAATCTGCCAGACCCTCTTTCAGCAAGCACCTATCGGCATCTCCATTTCTCCTTTTGACCCAGACAAAGAGCACCTGTTCCACATTAATCCCATGTGCGAACAAATTACAGGAAGAACTGTGGAGGAATTTATAGAAAAAGGTTGGGCATCCTTTACCCATCCAGATGATCTGGAAGAAGACCTGAACAATCTAAAAAAACTCCGAGCGGGAGAAATCAAAAGTTATAAAATGGAGAAGCGCTATATAAAACCAGATGGGTCTATTGTCTGGGTGGAGATGGTTGTGGCTGCACTTGAGCATCCGAACAGCGAAAAATACTACCTATGCCTCCTCCAAGATATCACAAAACGGAAAGAAGCAGAGGCTGCACTTTTAGAGAGCGAACGCAGCAAATCTGTACTCCTCTCCCACCTTCCAGGCCTGGCTTACAGATGCAATTACGACCGCGACTGGACAATGCAGTATGTTTCTGCCGGCTGCCTGGAGCTGACCGGTTACCCGCCAGAAGATTTGCTCTACAACAAAACCCTGTCTTTCAACGAACTCATCGCACCTGAGTATCGGGATTTGCTCCACGCTGAATGGGCTCGGATCTTGCCAAAAAGAATTCCTTTTAAATTTGAATATGAAATTATCACAGCCTCAGGAGAGCGAAAATGGGTCATGGAAATGGGACAGGGCATATACAACCAGGATGGAGAAGTGGAAGCCCTGGAGGGAATTGTCCTTGATATCTCTGACCGGAAGAAAATCGAGGATTCCATAGTCTACAATCTCAACCACGACAGGTGGACAGGCCTGTATAACCGCAACTTTCTGGAAACCCTTTTGACCCGCGATGCTGAAAAGCAAATCGCCCAGAAAAGAGCGGTGGTGAGCGTTAACTTAAGCGACATCCAGCAGCTCATCATGACTTACGGCTTCCACTATGCACAGGATTTAATCAAAAATGTGGCAGACTCCCTCAATACATATACCAGCGACAACTGCCTGCTCTTCCGTGCCTATGAAAACCTTTTTGTCTTCTACCTGAAAAACTACCAAGACCAAAATCAATTAGTGGAGTTCTGCAGAGACGTTGCCGATACATTAGAGTCCCTTCTGGGCATTGAAAGAGTGGGCGGCGGACTTGGGATAGTGGAACTTGAGGCGGGCGATTCAGATACAGACGAGATCTTGAAAAATCTGCTGATTGCTTCTGAAAAAGCCATGGATCTTTATGACGGCAGCTTTGGTTTTCGCTTTTACGATGGCAACCTTGAGGCGCAAATCCTCAAAGAAGACGAAATCACCCGCACACTGACCAAAGTTACAGCAGCAGATAACAGGCTGTATGTGGAGTATCAGCCCATCCTGGACTTGAAGCTCAATCGAATCACAGGTTTCGAAGCTTTATCCAGATTGAACTGCGACAAACACGGCCGGGTGCTGCCGGAAGAGTTTATTCCCATTGCAGAGAAAACAAAGCTGATCATTCCCATTGGCCAGGAAGTCTTCCGCCAAGCGTTTCAATTTCAAAATAAATTGAAAGCAAAAGCTTATGACGGTATTAACATATCCATCAACGTTTCAGCCATCCAGCTTTTGCGAAAGGATTTCACCACCAATCTCTTTGGGCTGATGGAGAGCATGAAGATCAATCCCCAGACCATAACCCTTGAAATCACTGAGTCTGTATTTGCTTCCAATTACGAAGACATAAACCGCATTTTAGGTTTACTGAAGGCTGCAGGCATTAGGATCGCTATTGACGATTTTGGGACAGGCTATTCCTCCTTCGCCAGGAGCAGAGAATTAAACGTTGACTGCCTGAAAATAGATAAACACTTCATCGACAAGCTCACAGTAATCCAGCCGGAACTGGCAACAACCAGCGATATCATCTCCATGACCCATAAGTTAGGCTACGTTGCCATTGCCGAGGGAGTAGAGCACGAAATGCAAAAACAACATCTGCACCGCTTCGGCTGCGACCAAATCCAGGGCTACCTGATCAGTCCGCCTTTAAATGAGGTGGCAGCAATTGATCTCCTTAAAAGAAGCACTTGCTGCTAGAAAGGAGGATCGCTTTTGAAGAAAGCCATTTCCATCAAATGGATCATTACACTTGTTTTCGTGCTAGCAATGCTGCTCACAACTGTTGGCATAGGCTTCCTCCTGCTCACAAGCTGGTTATCCTCAGCTGAAGAGACAGCAGAAAGGATTACAGCTGATCTCGGCGAGAACATTTATCAGCAAATATCGTCTTTTCTCCACCTCCCCGACCAAATAAACGCAGCAAATCAAAAAATCATTGAAAGCGGCATTCTGAATCTGAACGATGAAAAAGAGCTGGACAGGTTTTTTGTTGGCGTTTTAAGCTCGCTAAACGAAGAAATCTACAGCTTCAGCCTGGGCACAGTAAGGGGCGAATATTACGGCGCCCGGAGAAATGAAAAGGGCGTCATTGAAGTCATGAGGAGCAACCAAAGGACAGGAGGCAACTCATGGTATTATTCTGTAAACGAAGATTTAACAGCAGGCAGCCTTGTTATGAAGGCAGGTCTTTTTGACCCCCGCACTAGGCCCTGGTATCAGGAAGCTGTTAAAGCAGGGGGCCCTACCTTCTCCCCTGTCTACAAGCATTTCATCATGGACGATTTGACCGTCTCCTGCTCCAAGCCAATCTACATAAGAGGAGAACTGCAGGGGGTGCTGGGAATCCATCTGCTCCTCTCGAGAATCGGTACTTATCTTGAAGAAACCATCCGCAATTACAATGGCTACGCCCTGATTATCGAAAAAGACACAGGGGCCCTTATTGCCAACTCTTTAGGCCTTGCCAACTACAGCTCGCGAGAAGGGAGCTTGAAAAGAACTCTAATTTCCGAGATCGACATCCAGTCAATCAGCGGCATCTACGAGCAGTATAGCGGAAATCCCCAGCCGCACTTTATCTATAAGAGCACAGAAGAGCTCCACGTCAATGTCCAGGAGATTAAGCTCGCAGGACTGGACTGGCTTATAATCTCAGCGATCCCCAGAAGCCTCTACCTTGCCCGGGTTCATAAAAGCATGCGGAACATCAGCCTCTTCGCGCTCCTGGCCTTGGCTCTCTCTCTTTTCAGCTACTACCTCATCACCAGAAGGCTCCTCAGGCCAATGAAGCAGCTTTACGATGTTTCTGCAGCACTGTCTGCAGGCGACCTAGACCGAAGGGCGACTGTGTATAGAGAGGACGAGCTTGGCGGGATCTCCAGGTGTTTGAACATGGTCGCTGATAAAATGCAATTTCTCGTAGACAATCTCGAAGCAAATGTCCGGGCCAGGACAGAAGAATTAGTAGCAAATAAAAACCAGCTGCAGCTGATCCTGGACTCTACAGCTGAGGCGATCTACGGTATAGATCTAAATGGAAACTGCACCTTCTGCAACCGCAGCTGTCTAAAGCTCCTGGGCTACAACTCTCAAGAAGATTTGCTTGGGAAAAACATGCACCACCAGATCCACCACAGCAGAAGGGACGGGACGCCCTTTCCAATTGATGAGTGCAGGATTCTCCGCTCCCTGAAGGAAGGACATGGCTTTACCGCAGAGGATGAAGTGTTCTGGCGGGCAGGTGGAACCTATTTCGAGGTGGAATACAACGCACACCCGCAGGTGTGCGATGGCCAAGTTGTAGGGGCAGTGATCACATTCATGGACATCACTGACCGCAAAAGACGAGAGGAAAAAATCAAATACTTAAGCTACCACGACCAGCTGACAGGCCTCTACAACCGAAGATCTCTGGAGGAAAAAGGGGCAGAACTTGAGGCTCGGCTCCCCCTCTCCATCATTTTCGCTGACATCAACGGCCTGAAAATGACCAACGATATTTTCGGCCACGCTGCAGGAGACCAGTTGATCAGAAAATCTGCCGAGATCCTCCTCAACGCCTGCAGAGAGGAAGATTTCGTCGCCCGGGTAGGCGGCGACGAGTTCGTGATCCTGCTCCCGGAAACAGACAGGGAAATGGCAGAAGAAATCATCGCCAGGATCCGGGATGGCTTTGCAAACGCCCGGGTTGCGGCCATAAAATGCAGCATTTCCCTGGGCAGCGATACAAAAGTGGACGCTACACAGTCCCTGGAAGAGATCATGACCAACGCAGAAAACGCCATGTATAAAGATAAAACCATGAACCGCAGATCCATCAACACAGAGATCATCGACAGCATTATCGAAACCCTGCACGCAAGAAATCTCAAAGAAAAGCGCCATTCCTCTGCTGTCAGGGATTTGAGCGGCAAATTAGGGGCAGCTCTCAGCCTTTCTGAACCTGAAATAAGTACCTTGATGCGGGCAGGGTATCTCCACGATATCGGCAAGATCACCCTTGACGAAAGCCTCCTGACTAAAGAATCCTTAACTTCTGAGGAACTGGAAAAGGTCCGGCAGCACTCTGTTATCGGCTACAGGATCCTGAATCTATTCGACGACACCCTAGACTTGGCAGAGTATGTCTACAGCCATCACGAAAAGTGGGACGGCACAGGCTACCCAAGAGGGTTGAAGGGCCAGCAAATTCCCCTGATCTCGAGGATCATCTCAGTTGTTGAAACCTACGATCGGGTTTTCAGCAGAGGAGAGCAGCCAGAAGCAGAAAGAAAAGAAGCTGCCCTTGCGGTAATCAGAGAGGGCAGCGGCAAGCAATTCGATCCGGAGATTGCAGCGGCTTTTCTTGAAATGATGAGCACCTGAGCTGCGAGCCGTACACGAGACAAGCTCCCCGAAGGGAGCTTGTCTTGTGTCTTCAGCTCAGTGCCCGCCAGCCGATGTCTGAGCGGTAGTAAGCGCCTGTAAATGATATTTTCTCCACCAGCCTGTATGCTGCAGCCTGGGCGCTGGCGAGGGTGTCGCCCATGCCCACTGCTGTAATCACCCTGCCTCCAGCAGTGACGATCCTGCCATCTGCAAGGCCCGTTCCGTTGTGAAAGAGCAGGCCCTCTGTATCGAGGCCTTCGATGGGAAAGCCGCTTTTGAACTCCCCTGGATAGCCTTTTGAGGCAATCACAACCCCCAAAGCTGCCCTGCTGTCCCAGGTCAGTTCAATTTCTTCCAGCCTCCCCTCCACTGTGGCCTGGCAGATGCTTACAAGATCAGTGACGAGGCGGGGAAGGATCACTTGGGCTTCTGGATCGCCAAAGCGGCAGTTGAACTCCACAACCTTCGGCTGGTTGTCCTTGATCATCAAGCCTGCGTAAATTACTCCTTTGTAGTCTATGCCCTCCTTCTGCAGCCCCTCAAGGAGAGGAAGGAAGATCTCGTTGTAGGTGCGCTGGTACACTTCGTAATTGACAACCGGCACTGGCGAGTAGGCGCCCATCCCGCCTGTATTTGGGCCTGTATCGCCTTCACCGATCCTTTTGTGATCTTGGGCGGGCACCATGGGAAGGATGGTTTTGCCGTCTGTAAAAGCCAAAATCGTTGCCTCTTCCCCTGGCAGAAACTCTTCCAGCACGACCCTGCTCCCTGCTTTGCCGAAGCGGCCGCCGAAAATCTCAGCGAGGGCTCCTTTGGCTTCCTCGTGACTTTGGGCCACTAATACCCCCTTGCCGGCAGCCAGCCCATCTGCTTTCACCACTGGCGGCTCAGGGAACCTCTCAAGAGCCGCAACCCCTTCTTCGTAGCTTTCCACCACTACGTAATCTGCAGTGGGAATGCCGTATTTGCGGCAGATCCTTTTGGCAAAGCTTTTGCTGCTCTCAAGCTGCGCAGCTTCTTTTGTGGGTCCGAAAAGGGGAAGGCCAGCCTGGGCGAAAAGGTCGCCGATCCCTGCTGCAAGGTAGCATTCGGGTCCCACTACTGTCAGATCTATGGACTTCTCTTTGGCGAAAGCGAGGATCTGGCGGGGATCTTTCAAAGGAACACACTGGGCAAGCTTTGCCATCCCCGGGTTGCCAGGCGCTGCGTACAATTCAGCCACCTGACTGCTCTGGGCCAGCTTCCAGGCAAGAGCATGTTCCCTGCCTCCTCCACCAACCACCAAGACCTTCATGACAAACTACCTCCTAATGCTTGAAATGGCGGATTCCTGTAAAGACCATGGCAATGCCGCGCTCGTCTGCAAGCTTGATGGACTCTTCATCCCGGATGGAGCCCCCTGGCTGAATGATGGCTGAGATGCCTGCGCGGCTTGCCTCCTCCACCACATCAGGAAAGGGGAAGAAGGCATCAGATGCGAGGACTGAACCCTCTGCCTTCTCCCCTGCTGCAGCGATGGCAATGCGGGCTGCATCGATCCTGTTCATCTGCCCTGCCCCAACTCCCACAGTTGCCAAATCCTTTGCCAGGACGATGGCGTTGGATTTGACGTGCTTCACCACTTTCCAGGCAAAGCGCAGCTCTTCCCACTCTGCGTCTGTGGGAGCCTTTTTTGTAACTACCTGCAGCTTGTCCTCTACCAGATCTATGGTGTCCTGCTCCTGCAGCAGCAGCCCCCCTGCCACCTTCTTCAAATCTGAGCTGTAAATACTGAAATCCTGCTTCTCGTTCCCAGCCAAAGCCGGCAGTGCAAGAAGCCGTAAGTTTTTCTTCTTGGTAAGGATGGCCATGGCCTCAGGCGAGAATTCCGGTGCGATCACAATCTCCAAAAAGATCTTGCTGAGCTCCTCTGCTGTGGCTGCATCCACAGGCCTGTTGAGGGCAACTATGCCGCCGAAAATGGAAACAGGATCTGCGTTATAAGCTGCAAGGTAAGCTTCATAGATGTTTTTGCCTGCGGCAACGCCGCAAGGGTTGGTGTGCTTAACAGCCACAGCTGTAGGCTCTGCGAACTCTGCAAGGAGTGAGATGGCCCCATTGGCATCGTTGATGTTGTTGAAGGAAAGCTCTTTGCCGTGGAGCTGCTGGGCTTGGGCCAAGGACAGGGGTTCTGGATTTGTTTCTCTGTAAAAAGCTGCCTGTTGGTGGGGGTTCTCTCCGTAGCGCAGGTCGCAGACCTTCTCATACTCCAAGAAGAGCTTCTGCGGATACTGCACAGAGGGAGCTGCCTGTTTTGCCAAATAGCCTGCAATGAGCATATCGTAGCTTGCTGTGTGGCTAAAGGCTTCCTGGGCCAGGGCAAGGGTAAGGTCCTCGTCGAGGGAGCCTTTCTCCAGCTTCGCCAGGATCTCGGGGTAGCGGGCGGGATTGACAACCACAGCCACGTGGCGCCAGTTTTTCGCTGCTGCCCGAACCATAGTGGGGCCGCCGATGTCGATCTGCTCGCAGGCCTCATCTATGGTCACGCCGCTTTTGGCGATGGTCTGGGCGAAGGGATAGAGATTGACAGCCACAAGGTCTATGGGCAGAATTCCATGTTCTGCCAGCTGCGCCAGGTCCTCAGGCACGTTTCGCCTCGCCAAAATCCCTCCGGCAACTTTTGGGTGCAGGGTTTTCACTCTGCCTGCAAGAATTTCCGGAAAGCCTGTCAGCTGGGAAACAGATTTCACCGGCACGCCAGCTTCTTCCAGAGCTTTCTGGGTGCCGCCTGTGGAATAGAGCTCAACTCCAAGCCTCGCAAGGCCCTGTGCAAACTCCACGATGCCAGTTTTATCCGAAACGCTTAGCAAAGCCCGCCTAACCTTCATTTATCTCCCTCCTTGATGATCACCCTTCTCCCCTCTATGGAGAGCCTGCCCTCTGCGTACAGAGCAATGGCTTTGGGATAAAGCTTGTGTTCTTGTTCCAAAATCCGCTCTGCCAGGTCTTCTTCGGTGTCTGTGGGCAGCACGGGCACCACAGCCTGCAGGATAATTGGGCCTGTGTCCATGCCCTGATCTACGAAATGCACAGTGCAGCCAGAATACCTCACTCCATAGTCCAGAGCCTGCTTTTGGGCAGCAAGGCCAGGAAAGCTGGGCAGAAGGGATGGGTGGATGTTCATAATCCTGCCTGGAAATTGTTCGATGAAATACGGCGAAAGGAGGCGCATGAAACCTGCCAGGACCACCAGCTCTACCCCTCTTTCCTTCAGGGCTCGAATCAGTGCAGTTTCAAATTCCCGCTTGGTCTTGAACTGGTCCCGGGAAACAGCCTCAGCTGGGATCCCGGCCTCTTTTGCGCGCTGGAGGGCCTGGGCCTTGGGATTGTCTGAGAGCACGATCTCGATTTTGCCTTGGATGGTGCCGTCTTCGACTGCCTTGATGATGGAGGCCAGGTTGCTGCCTCTGCCAGAGGCCAGGACCCCGATGGACAGCTTAGACAAAATCAACGCCTCGCTCTCCTGCAACACACTCGCCGATCACATAAGCCCGCTGTCCGAGAGCAGTCAGAGTGCTGCAGACAGCTTCTGCCTCCTCTGCCGGCACTATCACAGCCATGGCGATCCCCATGTTGAAGGTGTTGTACATTTCTTCCTCAGAGATCTTCCCGAGCTCTGCCACAACGTCGAAGATGGGCAGCACCGGCCAGGAGCCCAGCTTAATCCGGGCCCTGGTGCCTTCGGCCATGGCCCGGGGAAGGTTTTCCGGCAGGCCCCCGCCTGAGATATTTGCCACACCATGGAGGTTGAATTTGCGCTTCAGTTCCATAATCTCCCTTGCGTAGATGCCTGTTGGCTCCAAAAGCTCCTGGTAGAGTGGACGGCCAAGTCTGGGATCTACGTGATCAATGTCCCAGCCTGCCAGCTTGAAAAAGACGTGCCGGACCAGAGAATAACCGCTTGACTGCAGGCCTGTGGAGCCGATGCCGATGATCTTGTCTCCTGGCTGAACTCTGCTGCCGTCGATGATCTCGTCCCGCTCTACAACCCCAACAGTAAAGCCTGCAAGGTCGTATTCGTCTTCAGGGTAGAAACCGGGCATCTCTGCAGTCTCGCCGCCGATTAAAGCGCAGCCTGCCTGCCTGCATCCTTGGGCGATCCCCTCCACGATCTGAGCAGCTCTTTTCGGATCCAGCTTCCCTACTGCCAGGTAGTCCAGAAAGAACAGGGGCTCTGCCCCCTGGCAGATAATGTCGTTGACGCAGTAGGCAACGAGATCCAGGCCTACTGTATCGTGTTTGTCTGCCATAAAAGCGATTTTCAGCTTAGTCCCCACCCCGTCAGTTCCTGAGACCAGCACAGGTTCTCTATATTTGCCCAAAGCGAACAATGCGCCAAAGCTGCCTAGATCTCCCAGCACTTCCGGGCGGTAAGTGCTTCTGGCAGCGTTTTTGATCCTTTTCACCAGTTCGTAGCCAGCGTGAATATCCACCCCAGCCTCTTTGTAGGTGGCACCATTATTGTCCATTCTCTGCACCCTCCCCTTTTTCGCAATCACAGCAAGCCCCAACCAGGGGGTAGTCGCCGTTGAAGCACGCAAGGCACAGCCGCTCTTTGGGCAGGCCAATGGCCCCAACCAAACCTTCCACACTGAGGAAGCGAAGGGTATCAGCGCCGATCAGGCGCCTGATCTCCTCAAGATCGTATTTTGCTGCAACCAGATCCTCCTTGGAAGTATCGATTCCGTAGCAGCAGGGATAGCGGTAGGGGGGACATGCTGCGTACATGTGCACCTCTTTTGCTCCAGTCTCCTTCAGGAGGCGGACGATTTTGGCGCTGGTCGTGCCCCGGACTATGGAATCGTCGATGATCACGATCCTCTGGTCTTTAATCACAGCTTCAATTGGGTTGAGCTTGATCCGCACTCCCAGCTCCCGCAGCTCCCTGCTCGGCCCGCTGAAGGTTCTGCCGATGTAGCGATTTTTCAAGAGGCCAATTTCAAAGGGCAGTCCTGAGGCCTCGGCAAAGCCCATGGCAGCCGGTGTCCCTGAATCCGGCGCTGCGATCACAATATCTGCATCCACAGGCGCCTCATGCCAGAGGGCAGCGCCGATGCGCTTGCGCACCTGGTGGACGTTCTGTCCCAGAAGATTGCTGTCTGGACGGGCAAAATAGACGTACTCAAAGGCGCAGAAAGCTTCCCGCTTTTCTTCTGCGTAGCGGCGGAAGCGCACTCCTCCCTGCTCGATGATCACCATCTCGCCTGGTTCGATCTCCCGAATAACTTCCGCGCCGAGGTTAGTCAGGGCGCAGCTTTCAGAGGCCAGAATGTAACCATCCAAGCGCGCACCTAACACCAGCGGCCTGAAGCCGAAGGGATCCCGCACGCCGATTAATTTGTCTTTTGCCAGGACCACCAGGGCAAAGGCACCTGTGAGTTTTTGGGCTGTTTTCACCAGGGCATCTTCCAGGCTGCCGCCCTGTTGGGCCATGAGGTGGACGATGAGCTCAGTATCAGTTGTGGTATTGAAGACAGCACCGCTTCTGGCCAGCTGCTGCCGCAGTTCTGCAGAATTCACCAGGTTGCCGTTGTGGGCAAGGGCGACCTGCCCAAAAGCGCTGTCCACAGCCAGGGGCTGTGCGTTTTCCGGAAGGTTTGTGTCGCTTGTGCTGTAGCGGACATGGCCGATGGCAGCATGTCCCTTGAGCTCCTCCAGTATTTCATCAGAAAAAACCTTAGGCACCAGATCCGAGCCTTTGTGCAGCCGCAGCTGGGTGCCGTCTGAAACTGCCATGCCGCTGCTTTCCTGGCCGCGGTGCTGGAGGGCAAATAAGCCCAGATAGGTCAGGGGAGCTACTGCCACATGATCCTGGCAGTAGATCCCAAAAACTCCGCATTCCTCATTGAGCTTTCTTTTCAACCTACTCCTCCCCCAACAGTCGTTCTAAGCCAGAAGACCACAGATCCAGCATTTCACTGACACGAGTTGAGATCACTTTCTCCTCGCCCAGCTCCACTGTGAATTCTTCTCCTTCAACCCGGCCGAGAAGGCTGATGCTGACTCCCTGCTTTTCAGCAAGTCCCCTGAGGGCGTCGTAATTTTCCTCAGGCAGAGACACAACGTACCTCGCCTGGGACTCGCCAAAGAGCAGGCTGTCCCTTCTTTCGGGGCAGTATAGTTTCACCCTTGCTCCCAGCTTTCCTGCCATGGCGCACTCTGCAAGGGCAATGGCAAGGCCTCCGTCGCTGATATCGTGGCAGGAGCTCACAAGGCCTTTTTCAATCAAGCTTCTGCAGAACTCGCCGTTGCGCTTTTCAAGCTCCAGATCCAGCTCAGGGCCGGGTCCTGCCACAAGCCCGTGCTGGACCGTGAGGAACTCGCTGCCGCTGAGCTCGTCCTTGTTCTCTCCCACCAAAAGAATGAGATCGCCTTTGTTCTTGAAGCCAATTGTGGCATGCTTCTCAGCATCTTCCAAAAGGCCCAGCATGCCGATAATTGGCGTGGGATAGATGGCCTCGCCGTCTGTTTCGTTATACAGGCTCACGTTGCCGCCTGTCACGGGTGTTCCAAGGGCCTCGCAGGCCTCTGCGATCCCCTGGACTGTTTCCTTCAGCTGCCAGTAGATCTCGGGCTTTTCCGGATTGCCGAGATTCAAGCCGTCTGTAATGGCAATTGGTTTGCCGCCGCTTGCGTAAATGTTGCGGGCAGCTTCTGCCACAGCCTGAGCTGCGCCAACTCTAGGATTTTGATAGCAGTAGCGGCCGTTGCAGTCAACTGTGATGGCAATGCCCCGCTTTGTGCCGGGGAGCCTGAGGACTGCCGCATCAGAACCGGGACCCACCAGAGTCCGCAATTGTGCGTGCTGGTCGAACTGCTCCCAAATCCACCTGCGGCTGACAATATTTGGAGAAGCCAAGAGCTTCCAGAAAGCGTCCTGGATCTCTTCTTGTTTCAGGTCTTCAAGCTGGTTGAAATCAAAGCTCCAGAGCTCGTCCAGGTACTCTGGCCTTTTCGCTTCAGGGACATAGGACGGTGCGCCGTCTGTGGAGAGGGATTTGGCAGGCACCTCTGCTGCCACCTCTCCGTGGTGGAAGACCCTCAGCATGCCGTCATCTGTGACACGCCCAACCACAACAGCATGCAGGCCCCACTTTTCGAAAATTGCCTTCACCTGATCTTCCGCGCCTGCTTTGGGGACCACCAGCATCCGCTCCTGGGACTCTGAGAGCATGATCTCGTAGCTGCTCATCCCTTCATCCCTCTGGGGGACAACTGTCAGGTCCATTTCGATGCCGCTGCCGGCCTTGCTGGCCATCTCTGCAGAAGAGCTGGTGAGCCCTGCAGCTCCCATGTCCTGTATGCCGACGACAACCCCGCTTTCGATGAGCTCCAGGCAGGCTTCAATGAGGAGCGTTTCTGTGAACGGATCTCCAGCCTGGACAATGGGCAGCTCTCCCTCGTCCTCCTCGCTGAACTCTGCTGAAGCGAAAGTCGCACCGTGAATGCCGTCTCTGCCTGTGGTGGAGCCCACCACCATTACAGGATTGCCGACGCCGCTTGCAGTTGCTCGGGTTAAGAGCTCGTGGCGCACCAGGCCAACGCTCATGGCGTTGACGAGGCAATTGCCTCTGTAGCAGTCTGCAAAGGAGATCTCACCGCCCACAGTGGGCACGCCTGTGGCGTTGCCGTAGTCGCCGATTCCTGCCACAGCGCCCCGCACGAGCCTTCTGACGTTTTCATCTCTGGGATCGCCGAAGCGCAGGGAGTTTAGGCTTGCGATTGGCCTGGCCCCCATGGTGAAGATATCCCTGAGAATCCCGCCTACGCCTGTTGCTGCACCCTGGTATGGTTCAATGGCTGAAGGGTGGTTGTGGCTTTCCACTTTCATCACTATGGCAAGGCCGTCGCCTATGTCTATGGCGCCTGCGTTTTCGCCAGGGCCGATGAGGACTCGCTCGCCCTTTGTGGGAAAGAGTTTGAACAGGTGCCGGGAATGTTTATATGAGCAGTGTTCGCTCCAAAGCACAGAATACATGCCCAGTTCCGTGTAGTTGGGTAGCCTGCCTAAAAACTCGCAAATTCTCTCGTACTCCTGATCTTTCAGCCCCATGGAGCGCCAGGCTTGCTTTTCCTTGATTTCCTGAGGGGTCAACATTATGCCTTCACCCTTTCAGCTAAAAATTCGATGGCTGACTGAAAAAGGCCCAATCCCCCTGTGCTGCCCAAAGCAGCTTCGCAGCTGCGCTCAGGATGGGGCATCATCCCCAGCACATTGCCTCCCTGGTTGATAATGCCGGCGATGTTGTCCACAGAACCGTTGGGGTTGGCCTCTTCTGTGGCATTGCCAGCCTCGTCTGTATAGCGGAAGACGATTTGATTGTTTTCCTGGAGCTTCTTAAGACTCGCAGGATCCAGATAATAGTTTCCTTGTCCGTGGGCGATGGGCATCTGAATGATCTGTCCCTGGGCATAGCAGCCCGTAAAGGGGGTGTTTGCGTTCTCAACTTTCAGTGTCTGCTGCCTGCAGACGAAGCGGAGGCTGCTGTTTGGCAGCATGGCCCCCGGCAGAAGTCCAGTCTCGAGGAGGATCTGAAAGCCGTTGCCGATTCCAAGCACGAGGCCCCCTTCTTTCGCAAACTCCCGCACCTTATCCATGATAGGTGAGAGGCTTGCCAAAGCCCCAGGGCGGAGGTAGTCGCCGTAGGAGGAACCCCCTGGCAGGATGACGCACTGTGCATCCTGAAGGGAAGTATCCCGGTGCGAGATGGAGGCAGCCTCCTGCTTTAGGACCTCCTTGAGCACGTATAGGTAGTCATCGCAGCTGGAGCCTGGGAAGGCCACCACAGCAAACTTCATCTAGAGCACCTCCACAAGCTGGTAGGTGTACTCTTCCAGCACAGGATTAATCAGGACCTTCCGGCAGATTTCGTCCACCTGCCTGTCAGCTTCAGCCCGCTGTGGTGTGTTCACCACTAATTCCACGTATTTGCCGATTTGAACCTGTTCCACTTGAGAGTAGCCTAATTCCCCCAAAGTCTTTTCCACTGCTTTGCCCTGGGGATCCACTACCCCTTCTTTCAGCGTGATCCGAATCTCAGCTTTCCACATTTTTATGCGCCCCCCTTATTTTTCGCTCAATCTGCGGTATACTTCTTCGTAAGCCTCAGCTACGCCGCCCATGTCCCTGCGAAAGCGGTCTTTGTCAAGCTTTTCCCTGCTCTGCCTGTCCCAAAAACGGCAGGTGTCTGGCGAGATCTCATCAGCAAGGAGAATCTCCCCATCCTTCGTTCTGCCAAACTCCAGTTTGAAGTCCACTAGAATGAGGTCTTTCTCTAGAAGGTGCGGCTCCAGGATGGAGTTCACAAGCAGGGCCTGCTCCTCGAGCTTGTCCATCTCCTCGCAGGAAGCTGCCCCTAAAACCAAAACGTGGTGCCTGTTCACCAAAGGATCCCCCAGGGAATCGTCTTTGTAGTAGAATTCCACAACAGTCCGGGGAAGCTTTTCCCCTTCAGGAAAGCCCAGCCTTTTGGCAATGCTGCCTGCAGCAATGTTGCGGACCACAACCTCCAGGGGAATGATTTCAACTTTTCTCACCAGCATTTCCCGGTCATTGAGGGTTTCGAGGTAATGGGTCTTGACGCCGTTTTCTGCTAAAAGTTCGAAAAAATAAGTGCTGATTTTCAGGTTCAAGGGACCTTTGCCCTGGATCTGGGCGCGTTTGGCGCCATCTCCAGCTGTGGTATCGTCTTTGTAGTAGACGATGAGCTGGTCTTCATCAGGGGTGCTGTAGATGATCTTTGCTTTTCCTTCATGGAGCTCGGCAACTTTACGCATTTTCTTCACCTCTTTGATCTAAATATTGTTCCCACCTTTGACAGATGGTTTCAACTTTTCTCACGCTAGCGCCCAGATATGTTTCAGGAGAGATCAGGATCTCCTTTTGCTGGGCTGTGAGTTTGGAAAGATACGGCTCAAGTTCCTCTGATGAGGCTACGAGCTCAGGCAGCTGTTTGCCTTCCTGCTCGGCCTTTAAGGTGAGCTTGCGCACGCATTCGTGTGCGTCTGGATGCCCTGCAGTAGCTAGAAGAATGTAGAGGGGCTCTGCGATCACCATTTGGCTCGTGCTCTCGAAGTTTTCCCGCATTCTCTTCCTGTCCACAGCTAGTTTCCCGAAGACCTTGGTAAGGCGCTTGGCAGCCAGGACAAGTCCAGCCACCATCTCCACCAAAAAGCGCTGGGAGGCCGAGTTTGTCAAGTCCCGCTGGTGCTCTGAGATCTGGTCCATGTACATGGTGATGATCCGCGGGGCGAACTCCTTCCAGAGGCTTTTGACGTGTTCGAAATTCCAAGGATTGCGTTTGTGAGGCATGGTGGACGAGCCTACCTGGTCTTTGGCAAAGTATTCTCCCACCTCGCTGATCTCTGTCCGCTGCAGGTGCCTGAAGTCGTCAGCCAAATTGGCCAGGACGCCAAAGGTTGAGGTTATTGCATGAATAAAATCTGTGAGGTATTCAGGCTGCACAACCTGTGTGGAGGTTTCTGAGGGCAGAAGTCCTACTTCTTCCAGGACTTCTTTTTCGAAAGTTTCCGGGTCGTCGAAAAACAGGGAGCTTGCGTTGTAGGCGCCGACTGCGCCGGCAAATTTTCCCCGCAGGTTTCTTGCGGTCTTTTCAACCAGCTTGATTCGCTCTCCCAGTCTGCTCACGTACTGGACTACAGCAAAGCCGAAGGTGATGGGCACTGCGTGCTGGCCGTGGGTCCTGCCCATCTGCAGGGTGTTTTTTTCTCTGCGTGCGATCTCGATCAGCAGCCTCTCCAGCTCCACTAGAGCCGGCAGCACCACCTTCTCTGTAGCCTCTCGAAACCGGATGCTGTTGGCAGTATCCACAATGTCCATGGAGGTGGCAGCCAGGTGGATGAAAGGCTTGACATCATCTGCCACCCGGGCTCTTATACAATTGACTAAAGCGCGAATGTTGTGTCTGGTCTTCTCTTCTTCAGCATACACTTCCTCTGGCGTGATCTGCTCAATAGCCTTTTGGACCTGTTCTGCTGCCTCCTCAGGGCACAAGCCCCGCCTCGCCAGTACCTTAACCAGCGCTGCTTCCACTTCCAGCTGGTAGCGGATAAGGGCACCTTCGGAAAGGTAGGTGCTCAGCTCCTCTGCCAGCTTCGGATCAGAGAGGTAGTAGCGGTGATCCAAAGGACTGAGGTTGGCAAAAATGTCTCTCTGCATTTTTCTCCCTCCAATTAAAAAAGGCGGGTAGGCATCGAAACCTACCCGCCCGGGCTTTTATCCCTCTACGGTGTAACATTCCTATATGGAATGCCTGTGCCACTTGGTCCAGACCTTCCCCAAGGAAGCGGAACCCTAGGCACACTTTCATCGTCTTTATTTTACCAACGGAAAAAGCTCCTGTCAACTGCACAGGAAAGATTATATTCGATATTTAGAAGCGAAAACCTTTCTATAGCATGAATTAACAAGTTTTTTTTGCTGTGGAATCGTGCTTTATTGAGGTTTCTTGTTTTTAAACTATTTGCTGGCAACAGTACTTTTTAACACTAACTCTGACTATATATGTAGAGAGATTTTTGAATACGGAGGCAGGGTCATGGATAAGCAAGAATATCTCAAGACCATCAGGGAATCTCTGGAAAAGTTCTGGAAGCCCGGGCAGAAGTTGGCTGTCACAGGTCCCATTACTGCCACTGGAGACGAGGGAATTTGCTGCATGCTCTGCAATTGGCCGCTCACTGGCGAGGACCCGCAGGTGAAAGGGCTGAAGAACGTCTACATACTCACCAACACCACCACTGGAGAGAGCATTACTATCGGCTCGGTTTGCAGGAAAAAATACGAGAAAGTCCTTGAGGTGTTGAGCAAGCCGAAGCTGAAAGCGAAATCCATCAAAATACAGCGTGAACCTTACCCTTTTTACGATGACATCCCGGATGAAGAACTAGAAGAGAGAACTTTAACTGATGAAGAATATGTGTACTATTTCCTGGACGATGATTGGGCAGACATCCGCGACGAATGAGAAGCCCCAAGGCCAGCCTTGGGGCTTCTTCATTACGTCAGTGCTCGAATAGAGAACGGATTTATGGGTGAACCAGCCTTAACAAAAAGGCCTGATTTCCATCCAATCTTCAAAAGGTTTGCCTCGCTCAAGGGCCACAACTCCTGTCTCTTCTATTGGCAGATCCAGGTTCGGCGCATTGGGAACTCCAGTGTAGGGCTCCAGGCAGACGAAATCGCTGCTCAAATCCTTGCCTGTATAAATAACCCAGAACTTGAAACTGGATCCTGCTGTGTATTCGATACCTGCTTGTGCATTGCGATCCTCGTAGCGGGCAATGCTCGTGCCGTCTTTCTGCTCTACTGTGTAGACATTATCCAACAGCAGCCCCTCTAGACTCTGGCCTTTGGAAAGATCAAACTTGCCTTCAACAGGCGAACGTCTGCCAGTTGGCACTAATCCCTCCAGCTCCCAGTTCTCTGTTGTGGCAAGGCTTATTGAGCAGTCTGCCTTGGTGCTGGACGAGCTCAGAGGCACTCGGAAGTAGGGGTGAAAGCCGATCCAGAAAGGAAAAGGCTCGTCTGCATGGTTCTCAGCCCGAACCGCCATCTTAAGCTTTCCCTCTGCCAGGGTAAAGGTTAAGGTAAGGGTGAAGGGCTGAAAATGTTTGAGCTCAGGAAATTTTGTCGAATCGAACTGCAGCTGGCCAACAGCGCCATTTTCAGCTGAAGTTTCCACTACGTCCCAAGGCCGGCTGATCACGAGGCCGTGGATGTGGTTGAGGCCGCCTACTTCGTTTTTCTCAAAATGGTATTCTCTTCCTTGAAAAGTAAAGACGCCGCCTTTGATTCTCCCAGGGGGCATGAGGACAGGAGTGCCAAAACCGCTGGGGCGGTTTTTCAATTCCTCGAAACTGCTTGGCGTTTTAATAAAGGAGATCCCTTTAGCAGTGTTTTCCAGAGCGATGAGGTTGCTGCCGCAGCTTGGGAGAATTGTGGCCTCGAGAGCAGCTTCTTCATCCCGTAAAATAACGGTTTCCTTGCCGGAAAAGGTTCCTTTCTGCACAACGTATTTGCTCATAGACTGTTCCTCCTTATGTGCTTACTGATTTCAGCTCCGCTTGAGGTGGGAAACTTAAGTTGGCTAGCTCAGCCAAAGCAGCTTCTAATTCTTCGCTGCTGACTGTAGCTGTGCCCAGCTTCCGCACAACAAGTCCTGCTGCAAGGTTCGCTAAAACTGCTGCTTCAAAATAGCTGGCCCCAGCAGCAAGGGCTAAAGTTAAGGTGCCGATGACTGTATCCCCTGCGCCTGTGACGTCGAAGACCTGGGTGGGGTTGAGGGCTGGAAGGTGCCAGCTTTGGCCGTCTGCAAGCTTGAGGGTCATCCCGTCCTCGCCCCGGGTAATGATCACAGCCTCGCAGTTGAGCTTTGAGAGAAGCTGTCCTGCAGCTTCAACGATCTCATCGTCCCCTGTGAGATCTCTGCCCAAAGCCCCTCTTGCCTCTTCAAGGTTCGGGGTGACTATGCTAGCACCCTTGTAGGTGAGGATCTGATGCCTCGAGTCCACAGCCACTGGCAGCTGGTATTGTCTAGCAAGAGCTAAAGCTTGGCGCTTGACCTGGTCTGTCATTACCCCTAAATTATAATCTGAGATGAGAAGGGCATCTGCCTCGGGCAGGAGCTTTGCCAATCGCCTTAAAATTTGAACCTCAATCTCTTTGGGTAAAGGATCTTGAGTGTATTTGTCGATCCGGACCAGCTGCTGCTTTACATCCTGCCTTCCTCCTGCCAGGATCCTGGTCTTTACAGTCGTGGGCCTTGCCGGACAAACAAGGACATTGCCTTGGCCGATACCTCGCTTTTTGAGGGCAAAGCGCAGCTGCTTGCCTACCTCATCTTCCCCCACTACCCCAACAAGCTCCACTTTTCCTCCCAGGCTCACTATGTTGTTGGCAGTATTTGTGGCCCCTCCCAAAGCCACATAACGCTCTTGCCAGTTGAGGATCAAAACAGGGGCTTCCCGGGAAATGCGCTCTGGTTGGCCTAAAATATACTCATCAGCTACCAGATCTCCCAAAACTACAACCCGCCTGCCAGCAAAATGCGAAAGAAAACCCTGGCATCTTTTGATCAGCATTACGCTCCCTTCCTTTGCCGCCTTTGGGTTAAAATCCAATCCACTGCCCCATTGAGATCAGGGGCAATGAAGTCAGGCTGAGTTTGCCAGTTTTTGCGCTGATAGATATATTCGCCCTTGCCGTAGCCTGTGAGTACCAGGATTCCCTTTGCTCCCAGCCGCATGCCTGTTATGGGATCTGTGATTTTATCTCCCACCATGAAGCTCCTGGACAGATCTATACTGAACTTTTCAGCGGCTTCAAGGAGCATCCCGCCGGCAGGCTTGCGGCAATTGCAGCTTTTCCTGTAAGGGGGAGGGCCCACTTGCGGGTGGTGGGGGCAGTAGTAGATGGCGTCTAAATGCGCCCCCTCTTGTGCCAAAAGCTCTTCCAGCCGCCTATGTACCTGGCCCACCAGCTCCTCTGGGAAATACCCCCTGGCCACCCCTGCCTGGTTGGTTGCCAGAATCACTAAAATTCCTGCACGGTTCAGCCTGCTGATGGCGGAAGCCGCACCAGGTATGAGCTTCAAGCGATCCAGGTGGTTGACATATCCAACCTCTTCTGTTACTGTCCCGTCCCGGTCCAAAAACACTGCTTCTCTCACTTTTGCTCCGTTACAGAAAGCTCATCATACTCTGTAAAATCTTTAGAAAGCTTTATCTTGTTCTGCGTCCGCTTTCAGGATCTACCTGATTGCGGACTCTCAAAACTCCAAAGGCATATTGCCTGCTGAGCGATCCGGTTTTCGCTGAGGGAAGATGGCTGTATATCCTTGAACAAGAAATGCTGCCTTTGAGCTAGCGGTTTCTGTAACGGGGTTCACCTCTTTCCAGTTGGTTCTATTAGAAAATATCTCTGCAGCTCCCCCAGGCTTGTTTTAAACAGCAAAGGGATTTTGGTGGCTATCAGCTGCCAGAATCCCCTTTGACGTCCCAATCCCCTTCCAGTTTATGCCGCTCCAGCCAGCCGTTTTTCAGGGCATAAACTAAGGAAATCGCGCCTGAGATCAAGCTCAAGTAATACGTAATCAGCCGCCAGGACATTACGTAAATCCCCAAAATGCCGCCGGGAACAACCCCCCTGAAAAAATAGGCGAAACTCAGCTCAGCGCCGCCGCTGGCACCTGGGGTGGGGAAAAAGGGCTGGATAAAATTGAGGATGAGCTGTGCCACCATGGTCTGAACCAGGTCGAATTTAACATTCAGCCCCACGAGGAGAACAGGCGCGATGGCCAGGTACAGTCCCCAATAGGCGAAAGTGAAAAAAAAGGACCACCACAAAGCTGAACGCTGCTTTTTCGCAAGCAGGACCATGGCTTCGCGGTAGCGCTGTACTTCCTCAGTAACCCGCTTGGCCCACCTGTCCAGGCGCCTTCTGCGATCCAGAAAGCGCAAAATCCTGGTCTTCCCTAAATTAATCAACCACTTCCCCACAAACTCGGGTTTGAGAATTAGATATAGAAGAAAGGTGCAGACTGCAAGGATGGCAAAACCTAGAATGCCCAAGGTCAGGGGTTGGATTTTCAGCCGACTGCGCCAAATAATCAAAAGCAGCGGCGCCACTATGATGTAAAAGAGAATGGTCAGAAAGGAGTCCACGACGCTTGCAGCCACTGTGTTGCCAAAATTGACCCCCTGCCGGTAGATCATGTAGATCTGAAGGGGCAGGCCTCCGCCTGTGGTTGGAGTGACCTGGGAGATAAAGCAGGAGGACAGGAAAATGTTCACAAGCCGCTTGAAGGGGACCCTCTCTCCCAAGGCGGCCAGCAGGATTTTCAGCCTCACTACCCTGGCAAACCAGGCACCCACCACCAGCAGCGCTGCCAACGTAAAATAGGAAGGGCGAATTAACTTGAGGCCCTCCCAATCCAACTCGTGTCTTGTCAGGGCAAGCACCAGCAAGACAGAAACAGCGCCCGAGAGCACGGAGATCAAAAGGCCGCGCTTTAAGGCTTTTGCAGACAGCTTCATTTCCCAGCGCCACTTTCCCTGAGGACTTCTTCATATAAAGCTGAAAGCTTCTTGGCCATGTTGGAGGTGGAATACCTTTCTGCTTTCAGCCGAGCGTTTTGAACCAGCTTATCCTTTAGTTCTGGGTTTGTCAAAAGTTCCACTATGGCAGAGCTGAACTTTTCCAGATCCAAATCTACTAAAATACCGTCTGTGTAGGATTCCACCATGTCCAGGACACCATTGGCCCCTACCGCCACTGGCGGCAGACCTGCAGCCATGGCTTCCAAAAGAACCAGACCCTGGGTCTCTGTGCAGGAAGCGAAGGTGAACAGGTCTGCACCTTTGTAGCAGTGGGCAACCTCCTTGGGAGGCAAAGGTCCTGTAAAGAGCACGTTATCGCAAAGCTCCAGCTCCACTGCCAACCGCTCCAGGTTCTCCCTTTCAGGGCCCCCTGCCACCAAGACCAATCTCAGTTTTTGGTCAGGCAGCTTTTTCTTCACCAGCCGCACAGCGTGCATTAAAAAGTCCAGGTTTTTCTCTTGCCCCAGCCTTCCCACATACAAGAGGACCTTCTCGTTCTGTCCGATTCCGTACCGCTCTCTGAGCCAGTTGGGGTCACCGCTTTTGAACAGCTGGTAATCTATTCCTGTAGGCAGGACAGAAATTGGCGTGGAAATCCCGTAATTTTTGATCATCTTTGCCACCACTGTGGTGGGAGTGATGATCCTGTCTGCCCTGTTGCAGTAATTTGCTGTGTAGTGGACCACTGCCCAGCGGGCTACAGGTTCCACAACTGGCACATAGTGCACGTATTGATCGTAAAGGGTGTGATAGGTGAAAACCAGAGGGATGCCTGCGCGCCTTGCGCAGTGGGCACCAAGCCGTCCCATGATGAAAGGGGAATGGGTATGGATGAGGTCTAAATTCAACTTGCTGAGGGTGGTTCTCAGCTTGCTGGAGAAGGGAATTGCCAAGGTGAAATCATTGTTTGCCAGCGGCCTCACTGAGTGAAACCGATACACGTAAGGTTCGTCAGGGGCTCCTTTGTATTTGGGGGCAAAAATGTATACATTATGCCCCATTTTGCGGAGTTCACTGGCAAAACTATCGATGGAGCGCACAACTCCGCTGATGTACGGTCTGTAACTGTCTGTAAAAATGCCTATATTCATACCTTCGTTCCTGTCCTTCCTATGAGCTCCTGCCACAGCTCGTCGATCTTGTCCACAACGTCTTGAGGGCTGATGGACTGCATGCATTCCCGCTGGCATGTCGGGTTATCCCATGTTGGAAAGTATTGCATCGGGCTGCCCAGCCAGTGAAAGCAGGGGCTGCAGCTCAGCTCACAGCGGACAATTCTATGAGGTACTCCCCAAGGATAAAAGTTATTTGGATCTGTGGGGCCGAACAAAGCCACAACAGGCGTTCCCACTGCTGCAGCCAGGTGCTGCGGCGCTGAGTCATTGCCCACGAACAGATCAGCCAGGGAAATGATGGCTGCAGTTTCTTTCAGGGAAGTGCGGCCTGCAGCCATAAGGGGCTGGTGCTTCATCTTCGCTGCTATTTCCAAGGCCAGCTCTTCATCGTCCTTGCCCCCCACCAGCACCACCTTGGCCTTTAATGTGCCCATTAAATAATCTGCCACTTTGGCAAACCCGCCTGTACGCCACCTTTTCACAGGGAAAAACCTGCCTCCGGGATGAATGGCAACCACCGGATAGCCATGACTGTCACCTAAAAAGCTCTTTGCCGCATCGAGGTCCCGGTCTGTGTAGTAAAATTCCAGTTTGCACTGTCCCTGCGGCTCGATCCCCAAAGGCGCCAGCACATTCAGGCAGTATTCCACAGCGTGGATATTTCTCCGATCAGGCACGTCTTCTTGGTAGATCCATCCGAGATATTGTGAATTGAAGCCAACCTTTTTGGGAGCTCTGCTGAAAATCAAAAGAGCGCTGCCGCCGTGGGACAGGCCAACTGCCAAATCCACCCTTTCCCTTTCCAGCTGGCGCAGTGCTCTGATGGCAGCCAGCGTGCTTTTAACGCTGACTATCCGATCAACAGCCTTGTTTCCTGCTAGCACCGCCTGGTTTGTTTTCCAGGTTATTGCCACCAGTTCCGCTTGTGGATAGTGTTCGCGCAAAGCTCTTATGGCAGGCGTACCGAAGAGGGTATCTCCAAGGGGACATAGCTGCAGCGTTATAATCCGCTGTATCAATTCTGTCGGTATCCCCCTTTCGCCTAGATCCTTTTTAGTTTCTCATCTCTTAGTCTTTCTAATACAAGGTCGTCCACAAGGCTCCCACCATTATTTTTTCGCTAAAAGGGAGGAAATTCCTTCTCAATATGGAAAAAGCGCCCTGGAGGGCGCTTTTTCCATTTATTTGGCCACTGGCTCTTGGAAAGCTTCTTGCAGCAGGCACTCGTGGCGGAGCCTGACAAGGATTTCCCGGTCGAAGATGGCCAGGCGCTTGTTTCCGTAGCGGGCCACGAGTTTCAAGTTTTCCACCAACTCGTCGCTGAGATCTGTCCTGGTGACCACGCCGAAAACTTCGAAAGCATCTGATTTGTGGTCATCCAGCATCAGCGAGAGGAGCTTTGAGCCTTCTGTGCTTCTGGTGGTAAGGAGGCCGAACTCTCTTCTGCCTCTTCTGCCGTTTCTGCCGTAGCAGACAACTGTCACGTCTTCTCTTGCCAGCACTGCTTTGAAAGCCAAATCTCCCAGGCCCAACTCGTTGTGGTTGTAGAGGTGGGGGTGAGCTGTGTCGACGAGGAGGCGCTGGAGGCAGTTCTGTCTTGTCAAGGTCCGCTGACAGCCAATGCAGTCGTCCACTGTTTCGTAGAAGGGACATTTGCCCCTTGCGACTTTCAAGAAATGAAGTGTTTCGTCCAGTTCTTTCTTGTCTATTTCGTCGTAGGGCGTCAAATTGCGGAAGTGGTTCAGGGCTGTTGGGTCAACTTCGATCTCCAGCGGCACGCTCTTGCGCCACAGCTGGTTTTTGTAGACCCAGAAAAGCTCGCTTTGGTCGTAGCCGAGTCCGTGCTCAAGGGACTGCATGTGCTCAAACTGCTTCCAGAGATAATCGTAAGATTTCTCGTTGGGATAAAGCAGCAGCGCTTCGTTCACACTGCCCACAAGGGAAGTCTTGCCGCAGCTTTGGCATGGGTATTCCTGGATAATCTGATCAGCCATGGGCTGATCGCAGTTCAGGCAGTAGATCACGCCGCCTTTGGCTTTGTAATCTGTGTTTCCGCATCTGGGACAGGGAATGAAGTCGCTCCTGCCGCAGTCGCAGGTTGCATACAGCCGCGGCGGGAAGAAAAAGCCCTTGCCCTTGCCTATAAGCTCCATGGAGTTGGTCTCCCGCAGGTATCCCTGCTGCTGGTTTTGGAAGACCAGGTTGAAGGCGTTTTTCACGAACTTGTTCATGATCTCCCGCCTGGTTTCCATGTGGATGGTGGCAGAGATGGGGTTGGTGTCCAGGTTTACGATCTCGGCAAAAGCTGCAAAGTTCCGATCGCGGATCTGGTTCAGCTCATCGCTCAGCCGCCTTAAGATGCCAACGCCCCAGCGGCGGATTAGCTTGTTTGAAAGGTGGTTGGGAAACCACAGTTTTCCTTTCCGGGCTGAAACACCAAGGCCGTATTCGCCGACTGATGTTTCTCCATCTCCCAGGGGAATCTTGTAGTAGCCTGAAACCAGTTCATAGTTTGCTCGCTGCAAGAGTTCATTGAACTGAGGCAGGTGCACCAGCCCTGGGTGGCTCATGGAAACATACACAGGGTCGTGGGCACTTGTGGGGTTGCTGCTGACGAGGTTAGCCCTTCTGATGTAGTCCATCTTCGCAATCCGCTCGATGAGACCTTCTGTAAAGCGAATGTCCTGAACCACCTGCTCCATGGCCTCTCGCAGCATTTGCTGCATGTCGCGGATGGCAGCTTCGTGCTTGGCGTTGATTACGCTCATGCCGCTTTCCAGATCCAGCCACAGAAAACTGTA
This sequence comes from Clostridia bacterium DTU084, assembly GCA_001512905.1. GTDB lineage: Bacteria > Bacillota > DTU084 > DTU084 > DTU084 > DTU084. The sequence continues at coordinate 31,815 of LFTB01000135.1, forward strand.
AGCTAATCCATACACTGAAGCAGCGTCGCCGTTTTCCGGTTCTATATAGTCGATTCTGTACTGGTAGGTCATTCTGATTTCATGGATCTCGGGGTATTCCTTTAAGTTCTCGATGCTGATAAATTTGTAGCCTTTAGTGTGGATACGATGCACATCATTTTTTTTCTTGTTAACTGCTTGACAAGCAGCACGAAAATTCTTGGCGAAATCAGCAGGCAATTCCTTGCCTGGCGAGCTGAACTTGAAAACCCTAAACGAGGGGCGATTGGAAAATTTGTACTCGTCGAACAGATCTTCAGTGTAGGAAGCTGGAATCTCATCGGCCAGAAGGATGATTTCAATCAGCTGATCCTTTACCAGGCGCCGGAGCATAGTCCGGGGTTTGGCCTTTTTAAGCCCCAGAGCCTCTTCCATATACATGCCCAGCTTGGCATCAGATTTTACAGTTTCATCGACCAGCTTGCACAGCTGAACCATGGGGATCAAAGATAACTTGTCCTGATACTCCTGCTTTTTTTCCTCTAAAAGTACTAGCATCTCTTCCAGTTGTCTGCGGGTAAAACCGGTTCCTTTTTTAAGCTCAGCGCGAGTTGTGTTGAAAAGCTGCTTTAAGAGCTTATCCCCAAAAGAGCATACCTGCTCTAGCAAGTCAGACTTACGCAGTTTTTCCATATCCTACCCTCCCGAACAAAAATTTCCTTATTTAATTTAACCATTTTTCCAAAAGATATTCGCCTCAGTCTTCACCCACGACCTGCACCTCCATCTCGAGCCTTACACCGAATTTCGCTTCCACTTCTTCTACTACCGTTTGGGCTAAATCTAGGAAGTCTTTTGCAGTAGCACCGCCGCGGTTGACTAGAAAATTAGCGTGCAGAGTGGAAACTTCAGCGCCACCTCTTTTTGTTCCTTGCAATCCTGCTTCTTGTATTAAACGGCCTGCATAATCTCCAGGCGGCCTTTTGAAAAAGCTGCCAGCGCTGGGCAGTTCCAGAGGCTGTTTGGCCTTGCGGAGAGCAAGGAGCCTTTTCATTTCCCCTTCAATTTCCTGAATCTTTCCCTTGTTGAGAGAAAATTCAGCCTCTAAAATTAAATGTTTCTCTTTGGCAAAAATGCTTGTGCGATATCCAAAGCCGCACTGGCTGGCGGTAAATTCCCTTACTGCCCCATGGGAGTCCAAACACCAAACCCGCCTGACAACCTGGGATATTTCTCCGCCATAGGCACCGGCATTCATGTAAATTGCCCCGCCAACTGTCCCTGGAATGCCTGCTGCAAATTCCAAGCCAGTGAACTCGCGCTTTGCTGCCTGGTGGGCTAAGGTGGTAAGGCGAAGACCAGCTCCTACCCGCACTGTTCCTTCGTCCCAAGTGATTTTATCTAATAAAAGGGTGCTCAGCACCATTCCTCTGTAGCCGCCATCTTTAACCAAAAGATTGCTGCCATTGCCTATGACTAAAACAGGTAGCTTGTATTCTTCTGCTACTTTCATGGCTGCTTTAAACTCTTCGATTGTTGTGGGCTGGACGAAGATCTCTGCAGGTCCTCCTACACGCAAGGTGGTATGTTTACTCATGGGCTCACAGAATTTGACCCGCTCACAGGGAAGTGCGCAGGCCAAGGAAAGCTCTAGGTCCTTTCTGATAATCAGCAACCTCCTTTACTTGCAGCCACAATACCCTGTTTGTTTATTGTATACTTATTCCATCATCATTATACATATTTATCCTGCTAAATGCAAGGAACCGAAGTGACTTTTTACAAAAATTTCAACTCTTCCCTAAAATACTCACTATTATTCTAATGATTCCACTGCACAAACCTAGATTTTGAGGCAGGTAAATTTGAACAATTGACCTAAAG
>LFTB01000133.1 GCA_001512905.1 Clostridia bacterium DTU084
GCAAATATCCTAAAATTGACCCCAATAAAATGAAAGTGAACCTCCAATATGGTACAATGTTTTTGAGCGAGTTCACAATAATTTTTCCTCGTTTTTTTATTGGTTAATCTGAAAAAAGGTCGCATCGCAAATGGCTTCGAAAAATTTCCGAAATTTCTTCTCACCCAATATTTGCCTGACCTAAGGAAATGCAGGAATTAAAAAAAATGGGAAGAACTATAGAAGAGAGATAAATTGCTTGGAGGTCATCGAAATGAGTAAAATGCGCTCAGAAATATTATCACAGGGTAAGGTTTTAGCAGAGGCTATTCCCCAGCAGCTGCACGATGCAGAAGCTGTGCGAACGGTTTTGGGCGGTCAACCCATTCGGTTCATCTCCCTGGTAGCCAGGGGCACTTCTGATCACGCTGCCATCTATGGCCAATATCTCTTGCAGTATGCCAATGGCCTTCCGGCAGGGTTAGCCACGCCTTCCATTCATACCCTATACAACAAGCAGTTACATATGGAGGGAGGGCTTGTAGTTGGCATATCACAGTCTGGTCAGGGGACTGATGTGATCGAGACCATAGAGCAAGCCCGCGCAGCTGGAGCTTCCACTATTGCCATCACCAATGACCTTTCTTCACCCTTAGCTGAAGCAGCCCAGCTCACTATCGGCTGTTATGCAGGCCCTGAGGAGAGCGTAGCTGCCACTAAGACCTTCACTACCTCCCTTTCTGCACTGGTCTGCCTCAGCCAGGCCCTAGGCGCTCCTGAAGAGCTTTTAGAGGGCTTCCAAGAGCTCCCCGAAAAAGTTGATGCTACCCTGGCTACTTTAGATGAACCCCTAGGGCAATTTGCAGCTACACTGAAAGATGCAGACAAATTAATTTCCTTGGGACGGGGTTTTCAACAGCCTGTGGCTTTTGAAACAGCTCTGAAACTGAAAGAAACTTGCTATGTGCACGCATGGGGTATGTCCAGTGCTGACTTTCTCCATGGGCCCATCGCTATTGTTGAGGACGATTTACCTGTACTGATGTTCGGTGCCTCTGGGCCCACAAGTCCCATGCAGGTTGAACTTCTCCAAAGGCTGCAAAAAATCGGAGCGAATCTCGCTGTTTTTGGCGCAGACCAAAACCTATTATCTAATGCAAAAGTCGCCTTCCCAATAGGAAAGGATGTGGCAGAGCCACTGCTGCCCTTGTTAACAGTCTTGGGAGGACAGCTGCTCAGCTGCCATCTGGCTGAAGTAAAGGGAATTAATCCTGATAAACCCCGCGGATTGCAGAAGGTGACAAAAACTAGATAAAACACCATCCGCTTTTTGGGCGTTAGGAATAGACTTTAAAAAACAGATGATTTTTCTATCCTATGAATGATATCTGCTTAAATGGGATTTTGAGAAAAAGATACCTCAAAATGCTGTTCCTCACCCCATACGAATTAAATTCGTATGGGGGTTTTTCCCCAAATGATAATGCGTTTCATCGTGGATTTGAGAGACGTTACCCATGCTATCCTACTAGCACCCTGTATGGAAACGCCCTTCTTCTTTCTATTAGTTTCCCAAATTGAGCAACAAAAAAGCTGTCAATATTGGGGCAGACTCTTCGGCCAAATAAGCTTATCACCGACTGCATTTCTCGGACAACCAACGCAATCTTCTGCAGGACAAAATACATTCGCAGCAACTCCATGCAACAACCTGTCTTTGTATTTCCCTTTTTACTGTGGAGTTATTATCCTAAAATCCCGGCGAAATTTATAACTACACCGGTTCCTCTATCTTGAACGCTTTATAATTTTACGCTGTTCTTTTGTTGCAGGATAAATAATGCGTGTTCCATCTACTTCTTGGATACGGTGTCTCGGAAGGGTATGCAGCAGTTTCTTGAGTGTCATGTTTTTATACAAATTCTCATCTGACATAACCTTATGGATTTCAGATAGTAAAATCAAGGCTATGAAGCCAATAAATACCTTATTCTGCATGCTCTCCTGGCTGTGTACCCGCAGCCTGCCAAGGTCTACGCTTTTCTTTAATCGAAGAAACCCCTTTTCGGCAATATCCTTTTTCCGGTAGATTCGCATAGCTTTTTTTGCATCGTCTATATCATTGCTAATGATGATAAACCAACCTGCTGTTTCCAGTTCGTTATTTATTACATCCTCACGGATACTTACAGTATAGCTAGATTCTGTTTTTTCAATATTCTGACATTCAGGTACTTTGTGTATTCGCTGTTGTCTATGTAGGGTCTGCTGAAATCACCAAAATAAGCGATTGTACTGCATTTTTATCCAAAATATGGTACAATAGATGCAAGGTTTTTATCAAAAAACCTTAAAAAACCTTGCAGATGGTGAAGTAATATGTATAAAAAAGCTAACAAAAAGCAGTTGTCTTTCTTACTACCATTTGACGGAAAATTAGACCCTGAAAATAGATGGGTTAAGCTTAGCGAAATCATCCCTTGGGATGATATTGAAGAAAAATATGCAGAACTATTCCCAGCCAATTGCGGCATGCCGGCTAAACCTTTAAGAATGGCCTTAGGTGCATTAATAATCAAAGAAAAATGTGGTTTCTCAGATAGAGAAACTGTAGAGCAAATAAAGGAAAACCCCTATTTGCAATACTTTATTGGCTTAGAAGAATTCAAAACCGAAGCGCCATTTGATTCATCTTTGATGGTTCATTTCCGCAAGCGACTTGGCGTTGATGAAATTATAGATATCAATGAGATGATTTGTAGAGCAAAAGCTGAGGATGAAAACAAGGACATAAATGATGATGACAACGATCATGAACCTCAGTCGCCGGATAGTGAAAATACAACTCAAGAAACTGATGATAAACAGTCTAACAAAGGAACTTTAATTCTTGATGCTACTTGTGCTCCTGCTGATATCCGCTATCCAACCGATCTATCGCTACTGAATGAAGCACGGATGAAGTTGGAAGAGATTATTGATACTCTTCATAAGCCGCTTCGTGGTAAAAGGCCCAAACCTAGAACCTACAGGAAAGTGGCAAGGTTAGAATTTTTGGCTGTTTCCAAAAAACGAAGACCATCAAAAAATCAGATTCGAAAGGCTATTGGCAAGCAACTAGGTTATATCAGACGGGATCTGGCAGCAATTGAAAAGTTAGTTGAAATAGTTGGGCTTGGCGCTCTCAGCAAACGCCAGTTGAGAAATCTCTGGGTGATCAATGAGTTGTATCGCCAGCAAGAAATCATGTATAAGACAAAAGAACATAGTATCGAGGATAGGATAGTAAGTATCAGCCAGCCCCATGTAAGACCCATAGTTCGAGGAAAAGCAGGAGCAGATACAGAATTTGGAGCAAAAGTTGCAATTAGTTTAGCCGACGGATACTCATATATTGAGAAAATCAGCTGGGATAATTTTAACGAAGGCATTACCTTAATCGAATCCGTAGAAAGGTTCAAAGAGAGGTTCGGATACTATCCCAAAGTAGTCCTAGCTGATAAAATTTATCGAAATCGTGACAACTTGAAGTATTGTAAAAAACATGGAATAAGATTGAGTGGCCCCCGGTTAGGTCGACCTCCCAAAGTCCAAGACCCTCAAATACGCAGGCAAGAATATGAAGACGCGAAAGCCCGAAATGCTGTAGAGGGAGAGATTGGTGTTGGGAAGCGCCGTTACGGATTGGGTCTTATCATGGCATGTCTTCAAAAAACAAGTGAGACAGTTATCGCTCTGCAGTTTATGGTAATGAACCTTGAGCGTAAGGTGCGCTCTCTTTTTTGGCAATTTTTCAAGTTCCTTTTTTGCGAATTTTACGCGGAAAGTTTCGCCTAAAATCGAATGAAAATAGCAAATCCGCTATTATTCAGCAGACCCTATCTACAACCTGAAATATACTCCCGTTTTTATGAATTGCTCGATAAATTACACCATAGTACTTTCCCGCGTTTTTCTTTATTTCAATATCATACACAAACTGTGGAATGATGATTTTTTCAAATAATATTTCTGAAATATCCAACCTGTTGACCCTGGCTAAATTAATCAGGATATCAGCATCTGATATAGCCCCGATATATCTCATGTTAATAATCCTCTTTTTGGGGATATTCATATCCAAATTGTTCAGGAGCCAGTCCAATAAATTCAAGGCTGTGTTTCATGTTTTTATATGAGATATCCCCTTTTTCGTAGTTGGTCTTAACAAACTCTATATATTCTTTAGGTACAAATGTTTCTCTTGACGGAGTTATCAAATCTATACTATAACCTTCCCGTTTGGTTAAAGCTTGGAGTTGTTCCGTATTTTCCAGTGAACAGATGTCCAGAAGTTCCTCATATTTGTCACTAGAGCATAAATCAAGTTGGATAAGCCTTTTTAGCATAGCTTTATAACTTACCTTAAAGAAATTGTGCATTCTAATGATATGTCTTGGCAAAATATTATTTTTATCTACATCAACAATTCTATAAAACACCTCTTTAACATAGTCCTCGGGCATCAAAAATTCGGAAGCAAATACATCTGCTTTCATGTCTTCCACATTATACCTTTCATCATCTAAAAGAATCTTTTCTTTTTTCAGGATGTCAGCATTATAAATAAGATGGTATAGTTCATGAGCGCCAGTATAGCGCTCATGACCCAAAGTAAAATTGCTATTTAAATAGACAATAAACTGTCCCTCAAAGTAAGTGCTGAATCCCGATAATTCATCTGTATCTAATGGCTTTCTTATTATAAACGCAGCTTCTGATAGAACATCAAATATATCAGAAAGTCCTTTTCGCGCAAATTTTATTCTCACATCTTCTGCTAAATCTTTAATTTGCAGTCTGAAGGATTCTTCTGGGAGATTTAATTTATTACTTTTCAACTTAAACATTCCTCCCACAGTGGCTTCCTCTTTTGTGGTTTAAACTCACCATTATATATTTTCTTTTGGTAAATGAACACTTTGATCATATCCTGAAGTTTTTCTACCTCTGTAATCGTTTTCTCGGAAAAATTTTTCTTCCTAAAAAGTGTAACCAAATCATAGTCCTCATTATCTTCAAAAAGAGTGTTCATGTCTACATTAAGTACTTTGCTTATAGCATTTAACTCTATAGCCGATATAGTTCTGTTGTTATTTTCTATTTTGCTTAACGTTTCTCTGCTCATATTAACATTTTGTTCAGCAAGCCTCTCTACCACTTCTGCTTGACTTAATCCTCTTTCCTCTCTAACAGCCTTTATTTTTAATCCAATAGGAAGAGCATTTGTCATTTTAAAGCCCCCTTTGTAACATTATATTACACTAGCATTTGTTTTGCGTCAATATTTTATCCTTATATGTAATATTTTATTACGAAAATCTCATGTTGCCCTCTTACTCTGATTTGTTATCTGCTTACAAGTTTGACATTCTCCCATGTCTACTCAAGCGGGGACTGCGGTCGTAGAACGTTTTACATCCCCTTGCCCAGAGTTGATGCCCCAACTCTTTATGTTACAAGCTGCAGCTGATACAGAACTGCAGCTCTCACAGCCAAAAAATCTGTCAGGCAACAATATGTCCTGGCGATGGCCACATACTGAACGGGTCTGTGTCGATGGTTTGAAATCGCCAGTTTTAATCACCGTTTTTCCTCTCTCGTGTACCTTTGCTTCGAGACCGACATAAATTCAGCAAATCCAAGATCGCCAACTTGGCGTCCCCAAAGCATTCTCAATCGCCTCACCGTTAAGCTCCTCAAGGCAAAGGATGCTATGCAATTTGAATTGTAACGCTTGATTTCCCAATCCTATCTTCGATTCCAAGAATGTTATGGTCATCTTTGTACTTCCCTGCCCGGAAGGTTCATTCGAGTAACAAGTATTGAATTCCCATTGTTTGCGTATATTCGCCGACCTGCCCGACCGAACGTGATTCCCGCTTTCGTATTTTGAGCTTATCCACCCCCATAGTCCACTCATTTCTCGCGTCTTCTTCACACGACCCCTCGCGAGACTGTTCTAGACTAACTTGGTGAGTTGGCCGCTCCTAGGGGAGGACTTCCTCCGTGAAGTTGCTTTCCGAACTCATGGTCCCTTTTACTTCTGTAGCGTGACCGCAGTTCTTAACAGCAACCCTGTTATGTTAACACACAAAGGATGCGACTGCCCGCCGCACACAAAAAAGCCCTTGGTCTCGCCAAGAGCTGTAGAACCAATATTAAGCGCTCAAAGCTGGCTCCTTTGCGGTTTGAGTATCTTCAGCCCGAAAACAGAATTTGGCTTCAATAGCACTTTTAAGGCACTTGACGATACATTCTCCGCATCGAATGCACTCTGGATGATTGGACGCTTTTTGAGGGTCTATCTCCAGCCTGCATCTGCCTCGCCCGGCTTATACCGAAAAAGAGCAAAACGGCTCCTGAAAGCAGAAGGAAAAAGTACCGACTCCTCAAAACTTCCACCCCCTTTTTTCTACAATTTTTTATTTGAAAAGATAAAAGCACAGCTAGGAGGCGCATTAAATTCCTACAAACAGAGGGGTGCACTTAGTTATACAAACAACCTCGCAGGAGTTGTCCCTTATGGGACAGCCATTCTTTCGTTATCTGATCAGCTTGATTTTTTCTTTTAGCTGGCTGGCAGAAAGCGCTCCTACTTTAACATCTTTGATCACGCCTTTATTATCGATAAAAAAGGTGGTGGGGAGTCCTTGTACCTGGTAACGCTGTGCTACCTTACCATTTTTATCCAAAAGCACAGGGAAAGTGTACTTGCCCTTATTCAACGGTCTTTTCGTCCTCCCGCAGATTGACAGTTCGAGTCACAAAGCCTTTAGCGTTTTGATGTACTTTTTGAAAATCAAAAAGCTCCGCCCGGCAAGCCGAGCACCAAGTAGCCCAAAAGTTCAACACCACGCCCTTGCCTCTGAAATCTGAAAGGGAAACCTTCTTCCCTTTGAGATCGGTGAGTGTGAAGTCCGGATCCTTCTGTTGGGGCTTGAGTGCCGCAAGCACTATTAAAACTACCATTGTAAACAGCGTAAACAAAAGCAGCGGCAGGATGGTTTTCTTCTAAATTAGAGGTCTCCTTCCTCTGCCAAATGTTTCAATCTTGCTTAACCCAACCTCTCCCTGGGCTGAAACAATAATAGCCTTTGACGGCGACAGTATCGCCGCCAAAGGCTATCTCTTTTTACAGTTCTTTGGTATTCACCACATCCTGAGTTCTGTCCTCTCCACTATTGTACAAATATACAAAGAACCCGCGATGATTCTTCAGATTGATTATTCTAGATAGAACTCTTCAAGGGGACGATAGCCGAGCTCTGCCATCAACTCATCCCAGTTGGCTGGCAGCTCGATCTCTATGGTGACTGTACTGCCGCCAGGCATGCACTGCACTTTATTCCGAGCCGAATCTCCAACCACCAGGATCGATGTTCTGCCAGGTTTCATAACAGGCACTGTGTAGATTTTTTCCATACCAGGAACGCGAGGAAACCACGGTGGTATTTCTGTCAGTTCTCCGTCCTCGTCCTTGATGATCTTTCTGAGGTGCTGTTCCAATGTGTACTTGTCAGGATCAAAGGCGCTGCCGGGGTTAGCCCAATAATTGGCATAAGCCCGTTCATATGCAGGTCTCCTCGCTGTAGCAATTAAGGCCTTTTCCAATTTCTCTTTTGTTTGATAAGCACGAGCGAGGTTGCGGGCTACGTTCTCAGTGACCATAATGGTCCGGTGCGTGAAGGCAACGCCGCTGCCGAGAGCAAATTGACTTTTCTCAACCACTTCCCAGGCCATGAGCTCCATGATTTTCCTTGGATTGGACGTTGCCGGGGCGAGATTGTTGCCCCACAACAGGGCGGAAGCTGCAGTAAGCGTATTCTGGTTCAAGTCGTAGCCTTTCTGTACATGGTATGGCTGCCAGCCAACCTTAAGGGAGGCTTCCTCGTCCTCTGCCATACACCAGGGCATGAGGTAGCCAAAGGTCCCCATCCTGTCCTGTTTTATGTAATAGCCGGCCAAATTCAGAAGTGCCAGATTAATAAACCGACCAATGACAGCATTTTGCGGCTCAGTAATCAGCCCCTGCTGGTAGTCGATGCCAAGCTGTCTGGCAACAGGTCCATTGATCCAGCAATAAGGAGTCCATCCATGGGTGCTTGCCAAAGTGCGGCGATAATTGGGGTCAGCTAGCGCTTTTGTATAGGCGATCAGAATTGGCATGTACTCCGGCGGGCAGCCTGCCATCACCCCATTGACAGCAACATGCCATACTAGGGTCTGCCGATATGCTATGGGAAGTACGCCAATAGTCTCATCCCAGGAAAGATCTGTATATTTAAGAAACTCCTCGACCCTGTCGATGGTAGGTGGTATTATCGGCAGCCCGTCGGACCAGCGCATCTTGACAAAATATTTATTCACCTCATCCAAAGTACCTGTGAAGACAATGTCTTTAGCCTCCCCCACCACTGCTTTGCGGTATTCAGCGATTTCCTCGTCTGTGATGGGTTTGGTCAGCGCCTCAACGATCTGAGGCCAAAGGACTTCTCTGGTATTTTGGATCAATTCCTCCCTGGTATGGGCTGCAAATGCGCCGGGATACGTGGCGATCCGCGGTGCTGGAACGCCGTTATTGACCGATATAGATGCGACCTGCGCCACAAAAGCCGGCGCAGCGATTGTTACAGCGGGAATACCTATGTACTCTGCAGCGATGCTGGAGCCAGTCTCTTTAATGGTACACAGTCCACAGCCGCAGTTGCCAGATATTACAGCATCAACGCCCATTTCCTTGAGCTTTTTCTGGAAATCTTCAACAGACTTTCTGGCAACCCCAGGGCCTGGAAACGGGCCAGCTGACCCTATCTCATCCAGCAGAATCACCTTTGCTCCAGGGTAGTTTTTCAGGATTAGCCTTTTGATTTCAGGATGCGTTACATTGGCCATAAAGCTTCCGCCCACAACTGCAATGGTCTTTCCAGCCAAGGTATTCAGGCGGGGAGCTTGAGTTAACATTGGAATAGTTTGCTTGCCAACTGGTGCCACTACAGCATATCTGTTTTCCCCAGCGGGCGTTGTTTCTTGAGCAGTCGGCTCGAGCCAGCACGTGTCATCTTCGCACTCGAGTATTTCCTCTGCCGTCATGTTTTCTGCTGTGAAAGCATGGGCGGTTGCCACAGCGAAGTACAGCAGGCACAGTATTACTGCCAATCCAGCCAATGCTCTTCCTTTCATGCTAATCCCCCAATCTGTAAGTTTCTTCTACAGATAAAATTCTTCCGTTCCTGAGCGGTACTGATGGTGTTGGACAGTTGAATCAAGTCCTTTTAGGAAACTTTCCGAAATCTGGGATCAACTCCTCCTTTTTCAGTTTCGCTACCCGTTCAAAACCCCCGTAACAATCGTTTATAAATCCAATGAAGAGCACTTGTCACCGCTGACTTTGAAAGACCAACATAGATTCGCAGCCCACACTGAAAAAGTTGGGCGCAGTTTCTCTCTTCCCTCTGATCTCATAGAAACAACAGCAAAACTGGTGCCGGCAGTGACCAATACAATAAGACGCAATGTTGCATGATAACTATTCTATTGAATCAGCAATCTTCAAAAGCACGGTCACCGGTTCCCTGCCAACCAGAACGAATTCGTTATCTCCCTTTTGCCATTGGATAATGGTGTAGTTGCCCCTGCGATTCACCTTCCGCCTAAACCTGTTCTTCCCTCTGGGTTTAGAGAAGATGGAAAGAAGTTTTTTCTCTTTGACAAAGCGCAAATGGACGACCCTCCCGCGTTGGGTCCTATAAAAACTGATCCCCTGGAATCTATAACCTGAAGGGAAATATTTGGGCCACGGTCCTTCCACTGGCCGCTTGGAGCTCACAAGCTCCGGACGCAGAACCAGTTCTGCCTGACTTTGCCCCCAGGCAGGCGTCAGCTGGCTTGAAAAGACCAGCAGCAACGAAAGAAAAAGGAAAATCTTCAGTACTCTGATTTTCATTGCGCTTCCACCTCCTCAAGTAACTCAATGCTTTCGGCCAGTTGCTGTTCATATTGACGGTGAATCCGCAAATACTCCCCTGCCACATCGTCCGCCTGTGGTTGACGCAGGTGGACAAAAAAAACCAGCAAGAGCACAGCGGCTGCAGTCAGGCAGGAAGCCCAAAGCCATCTTTTGCCAGCTGCTTTTGGCGGGGATTGCTGCGCTGTAATCCTGATCTCAGGGGCAGGTCTGTGAGGTAATTGAGCAACCAATTTTTTTACCTGCTCCAGCTCTGCCAGCTTGTCGCGGCAAGCTGAGCATTTTTGCAAATGCAAGCCAATTTTGAGCCATCTGCGCTCTGAAAGCTCCCCGTCCAAATATGCTGAAAGCTGTATTGGGTCTGGACAATTCCTGAACATTACCCTCACCTTTCCGCTGAGCGAGAGCTCAATATTTTTCGCAAAGCTTCCCGTCCATAAAACAAGCGGGACTTCACCGTCCCCAGCGAAACGCCGGCAATTTGTGTTATCTCCTTGTAGGAAAATCCTAAAAGATCGTGAAGCACCACCACCAGGCGTTGGGGTATGGGCAGAGCCAACAGCGCTGACGCCACAGTTAACTCCAAATCCTTCTGTTCCAACTGTCCTTCAACGCAATCTCCTCCCTGGGGCTCTTCATACAGGAGAAGGTGCCCGTCGCCCTTCCGTCGCAGGTGATCACGAAAAGAATTAACTGCAATGCGATAAAGCCAGGTATAGCAGCTGGAATCTTTCCGGAAACGTCCGTAAGCGGCGAAGGCCTTCAAAAATACCTCCTGCGTGAGGTCCTCGGCATCTTGGACAGAACCGGAAAGCCTGAGGAGCAGGTTATAAATTGGCCGCCTGTAAGTTGCCACCAGCTCTTGAAAAGCAACTTCATCATCGCCGATTTTTTGGGAAGCGATCAGAGAAATCAAGCTCACCTTTTAGCGCTCCTTTCATACATTTAGACGCAGCGCTTAAGAAAAATGTTCAAACGCAGTAAAATTTTCACGCGTAAAAATGGTCACTGCAATAACGTAGGCTTTCTTGCTATATTATCGTTGTTATCGTAAATGTTTTTCTTTGGGCCTTCAGGATAACTGCTTCCCATGCTGAAGGAAAAATGCTATTAATATTGAATTAACAATATAAAGGGTATACTGTTTGAGGTGAGTTTGATGAAGGAACTCGTACACCAAATGGCTAAGCGTATTGCTGATAAATTCCATCCTCAAAAGATAATTCTCTTTGGTTCTTTGGCTAGAGGTGAAGCCAAAACCGAAAGTGATGTAGATCTATTGATAGTGCTTGAGTATAGCAACCAACAAAAAAGAGAGCTCCAGGTTGCCATTAGAAGAGAATTGCGAGATTTCAAAATCCCCAAAGATATTATTGTGACTAACCAAGAAGAATTGCATAAATACAAAGATGCCTGGTGGACTATCTACCAGCCTGCTCTCAAAGAAGGTGTTGTCCTTTATGAACGCTAACCTCTTCCAACAAGAAGCGATTTGCGTGTAGCGAAAATGGCTTACGAAGATGATGAGCCAGAGTTCTCTTTAACCTGTTATCTAGCACAACAATGCGCCGAAAAAAGTCTAAAAGCTTTATTAATTTATTATCAGATCGAATTTCTATACAAACACGCTCTTACATATTTGGCAAGTCTTTTGCCCGAAAAAGAGCAAAATTTTCTTTGGGGCGATGATGACTTGGAATGGCTCAGCGATTGGGTAACTGAAGGGCGCTATCCAGGAGATTACCTTGATGCTTCAGATGAGGATGCAAAAAAAGCTTTAGAAATTGGAGAAAGAATCTATAGGTATGTTTTAGAAAAAGTAGACAACCTGTAACAAACTGAAGAAAAACAATCAAGCTTACTTGATTTTCCAATGTATTCAGTCTTGATAAACTTAACGAGACTTTCCAGGCTATACCACTAGTTACTCCCAATTTTGCTAAACAACCTCCTCAAAAAGTAACAGAAAAGGCCTTCTAACACTTGAAAGAAGGCCTAATATATCTACTTATCTTTCAGGCATGATGCCTGTACCCTGCAATAATGCAGGTTGCCGTGGTTTACTGGGCCCAGTCCCTCCTCCACTCTTGATAAGCGCTGTTTCAGTTGTCTTCAACTTGCGGCGCCGCCGCAGCTTTTCAAACAACTTCACCTATACCTGTAAGATCCACACGGACGAAACAGCTATTCTCTCTCTAAAGCCATCTCTTCAGCCAGTCTCTTTTTAGCTTCCAGCCAGCTTTTCCGTTCCTTAAGCTCATTAGCAAGGCGCTTGGCCTTTTCCTCCTGGGCCTCTGCTTCCCGTTCAGCCCACTCTTGCAGACGATACTGATCGCATTTGTGATTGAATTCTTCAGGATCAGTATAGATGCCTGAGTCCAGCTCCAGCTTAATGCACTCCGCCTCCACTGGATATTTGGACTTCAGTCTGTTGTAATACATGGCCTCTGCAAAAGCTTTCGGACCGCCACTGGAGATTATCTCCTCCAGACCCTGCAGATTTTTGATATATTCCCTGAAAGCCCACGGTGTCTCTGCAAACCGATCCCGGACAAACTTCGTCAAAAACTCGTAACGCATAGTCATACCTCAAAAAGTAATAAAAAAGACCTTCTCATACCTGAAAGAAGGCCTAATATGTCATAGGGCCCAGTCCCTCCCCCGCTCTTGATAAGGATTTTCTGTTTTCAAAAAAATGTACAATATTTGTTTTGAGCTGTCAAGACCCCGCCGGAGTGGCGGGGTCTTTTGAAGCCCTATTTTATCCGGTCTACTAATTCTCCCATGTTTTTGCCTCTGGTCTCTGCCAGGAAGCGCACAGCCTGGCTGAGGTTGTAGTTCTGGTGGATCATGCGGCCGATGGCAACTGCCACAGCCTGGGGATCGTCATTGCCGGGGAAGAGCACGTTGCGGCCAACCATGGCGCCGCGGACGTTGGCTCCAGCACCCAGGCCGCGCTGGAACTGCTCGAGAGTGCCCAAAGGATTGCCTGTAGAGGCTCCGCCCAGCATCAAAATGGGCAGGGATGTCGCCCGGACAACCTGGTGGTAGTTTTCAACGTAGGGGATCTTCAGCCACAGGTTCCGAGAAGAATCGCCCAGAGCACTTGCAACACCGATGGTTTTGATCATGTCCACTGCGTTCATCTTCACTTTGTAGCCGGTGGTTGTCTTCTCTACTGGCAGCGGCTCGAGGAATACAGGCAGATTATATTTATTGCACTCGATAATTGCTCTGGCGCAGTAGACGATGGTACGGCCTGAATACTTTTCATTCAAGTCGAGACGGAACATCATTTTCGAACCATCTAACTTCAGCTCGTGCATGGCCTCTGCAGTGTAGGCGGTCATCCGGTCGTCCATCTCAAAGGAGGCCCCAGCCAGACCCGCTCTGTTCATGCAGCCCAAGAGCACTTTATCGTCTAGGAAGCTCTCCCCGCCGTTGTCTTTTACCAAGTAGTTTATGAGCAGAAGATCCTCGATGATGTCGGGAGTTGCCATAATGCCGTCCACTTCAGGATGCACCATGACGCGGGCGATGCGGGAAAGATATTCCAGCCTGTCTCCCATGCCAATTGGGTCAGGTCCAACGTCAGTAACGTGCCTGCCGGGGTGGTCACAGGCCAGAATCAGGAGTTTCCCGTCATAGGTCAACTTCTCCCGCTGCTTTCTCTTTTGAGCCTCTTCGTAAATCAGCTGAGGTTTGTTCACCCTCAGGTCTGTGAGCATGTTGAAGAGCCGCTCTGGGAAAAAGGCTCTGGGAGAGTACGCATAGCCGCCGATAGAGTAGTTTACATCCAGCCTGTTCCTTGCTTCATCAAAGAAAGCTTTTGTTTTTTCGATGAGGGTTTCGCTGAGCTCATCGGGGCTTTGGGGCGTAACCTCAAAGCCAACGCCTTTGTCGTAGCCCAGCTCGTGTAGTGTAGCGACAAACCGGGCCAGGTCGTCTGGGCTCACAGCGCCGGCAGGATAGTCAAAGCCGGGATGAGTGTCTCCAAAAGCTGGATCGTTGCGATCCAAGACACAGTTGCCCACGTGCACGTGACCGAGATACGGTGCAAGCTCCCTGAGAATTGCCGGATCTTCGCCATCGAAGGAGTTGTGCTTCAAAAGCGGCGCATGGCTTAAGTCATAGAGCAGCCAGAAGTTTTCTTGTTTGTATGTGTCCCTCAGGCGCCTTGCCAAAGCGATGGCCTCGTGGGAAGGCCCGATCAAGAGGTTCTTGCAGTTTGGCTCATCGAGGCGGTCAAACTGCTCGAGAAGAAGATCCAAAGGCTCTCTGCCCAATTCTTGTGCTTTCGCCTTTGCATAATTGCACAGCTCATTGAGAGAGCGCGCCAAAGCTTCCATGGCAGCACTGCGTGCTTTCAAGCCATTTGCTGTGCCTGGATCTTTGCCGCTGATCAGCGCAATGCTTACAGCCCCCATCTCGTAGGCTTCATCTATGCACCTTTCGAGCCTGGCTACAGCTTTGCGCCTTTCCAGCTCATCGCTGGAACTGATGTCTGTGGGAGCGATGATGTTTTCTTCGTTGATCAGCTGCACAGGCTGGGCTGAGTAGATTAACTTCTTGCCGCTGGCAGCGACGAGCTCTGCCACCTGTTTGCGCAGCGCAGAGTCTTTAATCTGGGTAATCTCGATTGCTTGAAAATACGGATCATCCACAATCCTTTTAACGGTTTCCAACATGTACCAGGCAGGTGCCTCGCCTCGAGAAACAACGTTTTCATTTCCTGGACCTGGAAAAGCCATCGAGTGAACTATGGAAATAGGGTTCTTATCCAATGCCATTTTAGCAAAATCCTCCTATCTTTCCACTGCTTTTTTGATCCTCGCCAAGCCTTCTTGGATCTGCTCGGTAGAGGTGGCATAAGACAAACGTACATACTCCTGATCTTCACCTTGGTTGCGCTTGCCGAAGCAAGTGCGCGCCAAAACCGCCACTCCAGCTTCATACAGCAAATACCTCTGAAACTCCCTGGAATCAGCAAGACCTAATCTCTTGCAGGCGCCAGTTACGTTGGGATAAACGTAAAAAGCACCGCCTGGCTTGCAGCAGGTGATCCCCTCGATTTGGTTGAGGCCTTCCACAATCAGATCCCGACGGCGGCGGAATTCTGCTGCCATGGCTTCTGCCCGATCTTGTGGCCCTGTGAGGGCTTCAATCCCTGCCCACTGGGTGAAGGTGGCTGTGCAGGACTCAGAGTTGGTTTCCAGGCGCGCCACAGTTTCAGCGAGTTTTTCATTCATCACGCCGTAGCCAAGGCGCCAGCCTGTCATGGCATAAGTTTTGGAAAAACCATCGATAATGATTGTCCGCTCCTGCATCCCAGGGATGGCTGTAATGCTGCGGAACTCTCCATCGAAGACGAGGCGGGAGTAGATCTCGTCGGAGATCACCCATAAGTCATGTTCGATGGCAAGCTCAGCTACAGCTTCCAGATCTTCTTTGCTCAGCACACCACCTGTGGGATTCTGGGGAGAGTTGATAATGATCATTTTGGTTTTCTCAGTCACAAGGGACCTGAGCTGCTGCACATCAAAGCTGAAGTTTTTCTCCTCCACCAAAGGCAGCGGCACAGGTTTGGCACCGACAAAATTAATCATGGACTCGTAAATTGGAAAGCCTGGGTTGGGATAAATTACTTCATCTCCTGGATCAACGCAGGCCAAAATGCCGTGAAAGATAATGGGCTTGGCACCAGGGGTTACAACTACATGCTCTGGCTTCACAGAAATGTTTCTGGTTTCAGATATGTATTTGGCTATCGCCTCCCGCAGGGGCATGATCCCTGCTGATGGGCCGTAGTGAGTTTCGTTATTCTGAATAGCGCGACAGCCAGCGTCCTTTATGTTCTGTGGGGTGTCGAAATCCGGTTCACCAATTGCGAAGCTGATGATGCTTCTTCCCTCTGCTTCAAGCTGTTTGACAGTGGCCAACACTTCAAAAGCTGTTTCCGTACCCAATCTGTTTACCCGTTGTGCTAGTCTCATTCTCCTCCCTCCTTCTAATCACATATTACCACATAAGACAACATAAATCAACAATAGTTCACAAAAAAATAAGGAGGATTTATTCCTCCTTTTGTGGTTGATTTGTTAGGAGTGCCACGATTTTTTCCGTGGGCCAGGCCTCCCCAAGCAAATATTTACCAGCTATAAACTTCTGGGCCAGCTCTTTTTCCTTTACGTACTGCAGAAATTCTTTTTCAGAAGCGATGATCCCTTCCTCTTTCAGGAGCCTTGCAATATGCTGGGCTGCCATTTTCGGTTTGATTTCAATCTCCCGCAGGCTCACCTTCTTCTCATCTTTCTCAGGCTGCTGGAGCCGCCCTTCCTGGGGAAAGATCATCCCCAGCTCCCTGGCCTGAGAAATTACGCTGAGCTTGTCAGCAGGCTTTTGGGTTGTGATGAAGAGGAGGGAAGCTAAAACCAGACCAACTCCCAGTCCCGCCAGAAACTTCCAGTTGTTGTTCATCTCTTCTGCTCCTTACTGAAATTGGCAATTCCTAAAGCAAGCTGGATCTCGCCTTTTCCCCTGCCGAGCTTCGCAGCGATCTCCTCGTGGCTCAGGCCTGTGGCTGCCAGTTCCGCCACTTCTTGGGCGAAGCTGGACAGCTGGCGCTCAGCTGTCACTGCCTTTACTTGGGCAAGCTTTTTCTCAAGACGAGCGATTGCATCGTCAGCGATATACTGCAGCTCGCTGATTAACTCTTCAATCTCATGAACATCTATTTGCGGAACTGGCTCCGGCTGTCTGCTTGCCAGATAAATGCTGATCCCTATCAAGATTAATCCTGCTGTCAGTACAGCGAAGGGCATGCTTCCTCCCCCTATGCCTTAAGATCGATCACAGTCCCCTTATCCTCCTGGGGCTCTTCTTCCTGCTCCTTTTTATGGGAGTCTTTCTGTTTTTTATGTTTGTCCCAGGTCTTTTCGCCTTTCTCAGGCTTGCTTACAATCTGCACTTTCTCCACCTGCTGTGCTTCTAGATGGGCGGCAAAGGTAGCCTGTTGAGCTTGTTGGGCCTGATCGTGAAGCTGCTGCATTCTGCCAGCCTGCTGGGCCCTTTCCATCAACATCCCCAGCTCTACAATGCGAATTCCGCTCATCTTCTGCCCCCCTAATAAGGCTTTACGCCGATGGCGTCGTCATCTAATTGCAGACTTGCATGGGAAATCTCATCCCTGACCAAATAAGCCATTCTACCGATAGTAACCCGCACACCAGGATGAATGATTTGGCTCGCTCTCACTACCCCATGTTTCTGCTGCTGCAGACCCAATTCCAGTTGGTGTTTTTTCTCCTCCAGCTTCCGAATCTCCAAAAGCTGCTCTTCCTCTGTTTTCCGCAGTTTGGCATAAAGGCTGGCTTTGTCTTCTCGTTCCAGGTGTCGCGGCAGACGACCTCTGTCTAAAAGCTCTATTGTCTTGAGGATGTCTGTCTGCTTTTGTGTAGCTTCCTGGAGTTTCCTCTGTATCTCTTTCAGCTCATCCCGGGCTTGCAGCGAGAAACCAACTTCAAGCTCTGTGCTGGTTCCCAGCTTCGAGCCAATTATGCGGGCGCGGATCTCTTCTCCTGCCGAAGCTTTGCCGCCCACGAGCCAGCCCCTGCCGCCTTCCACTACGATTTTGGAAACAGCTTCCAGCTGGCAGTGCATGGCAGCCTCGCTGATGGTGATGTTTTGGGCTTTGATATAGGCTTTATCTGCAAAGCGGGCTGAGAAATTCTCGCCAGCTTCAATTTTGGCCTTGCCCTGGCCCTGCACTCCGCCCAAAAGAATTACATTGCCGCCGGCTTTGACAGTTGCTCCTTCCACCGTGCCGTAGATCTGCACGTTCCCAGTTGCCTCTACTGTAAAGCCGTCCCGCACCATCCCCTGAACCACAATATCGCCATTAAACTTGATATTGCCTGTGGAGTAGTCCACATCGCCAGGGACATAGTAGACAGGGAGAACATCAAGCCTGCCCTGAATTACCGATGGCTGGCCTGAAACTTTCGCCCGAGCACTGAGCCCGTCCATGGAAAGCTCCACGTTTTTCCCGATCTTAAGCTGCAGATCGCGGCCGTCTTTTGCCGGCAGCGTCTTCCCCAGCACTGTGCGGCCGGGTTTGCCAGCTGTAGCCGGCTCTAAGCTGGCAAGGAGCGCTCCCGCTTCCACGCTGATCAAAAGGTCCAGGTTGCGGTAGTCTACGCTGCCGTTGATCAGCTTCGTTGGTTTTTTGGCAGGCTCCAAGGGAAAGTGGTAGTTTATTTTTGTATCTTCGCCATCAACAGGCGGAGTTCCTTTAGCTACTGTAAATTTTTCGTAATAGCGCTCTTCCTCTATGGCGCTGGCAATCAGATCTTCGTCTATGCCATGGACAACTCCCTTCTCTGCTAAAGCCGCTTTCACATCTTCAAAAGTGACCTTCTTCCCTCCCTGAGGCGGGAAAAGCTCCATCTGGGCGCTCATCTCATCTTCTGCAACTACGATCTCTACTCTGCCTGGTCTGTCTAGCTCGGGTCTGCGGGGTGCCACAAGCACAGGGGTGCCTTTTGCTTCCTTGATTGCCTCGCGTACTGCCTCCATGTCTACATCCACTATCCCTTTCTCGTCCAAAGCCCTGCAGGCCTCAGCAGTGGATGCTGCAAATCCTCCTCCAGAGGGAGGTGTGACCACGAGAAAGATGCCGTCATCTTTAATCTGTACCTTTACTTTACCATCAACTGGGGCAGGCGGCTTCTCTATCTGCTTTTCTTCTTTTTTTCTGCCAAAAGGCCACCACATCCAGTACCCCTCCCTATTCTTATTCGCGAAGTTGAAGAAGATTCCTGCGCAGCCTCAAGAGGGCTTTGCCGTGAATTTGAGAAACCCTGGGCTCTGATACCTCCAACACTTGACTGATCTCCTTTACAGTCAAGCCGTTGTAGTAATAAAGGCTGATCACGAATTTTTCTCTCTGAGGAAGGGCAGCGATGGCCTGAGCCAGGTTTTTCAGCTCTTCTTCCTGGAGCAGATTCACCCCTGGCTGAGGGGTGTCTTCATCAGGCAGCATCTCGGCCAAAGACACTTCTTCTCCCTCTTTACCGATGCCGATTAGCTCATCTAAGGACTGTAAACTCAGCCAGCCGACTTCAGTCATTAGTTTGTGGTATTGCGGTTCGCTCATATTCAGCTCCTGCTGCAACTCTTCATCAGTTGGCTCTCTGCCTAAAGCTGCTGTAAGCTCTACATAAGCCTTCTCGTAGCGTTTCACCTTTTCCCTGGTCCTGCGGGGCACCCAGTCTGCTTTCCTGAGGCCGTCGATGATGGAGCCGCGGATCCGGGGAATGGCGTAAGTTTCAAATTTTAAACCCCGTTCAGGCTCAAACTTGCTCACTGCATCCATGAGCCCGATCACGCCGTAGCTGAGCAGATCGTCCCGATCTACATAACTCGGCAGGCCCATTGCCAACCTACCCACCACGTAGTTCACCAGCGGCGCAAAATGGACGATTAATTGTTTTCGGGCAGCGTTATCTCCCTTTCTTTTATATCGAAACCAAAGGTCTTCTAAATTCAGGTTTTCCTCTGCGGCTTTGCTCATAATTCCTTCACCCCACTGTCCACGGTTCGCACGCTGAGAACGCCACTGTTGGGATCGAAAGTGATCGTCCTGCCCCTTCTCCCCTTTGTATCCTGAGCCAAAATGGGGATTGCGAGCTCGTTTAGGATCCTCACTACTGCTTCCACGTTCCTGTCGCCAATGCTGCCCACGCTGTTGTTTTCCAAGAAATTAAACATTTGGGCACCACCGACGATTTTTGCAGTTAACCTGCTTTTTACAGCGCCAGCTTTTTCCATTTCGGCGATGAGAGCTGGAATGGCTGTATCAGCAAATTTGCCTGGTTTGGAGCTGGGAAGCCCTTGTCGGGAATCTGGCAGCATGATATGGGCAAGTCCTGCCACTTTTGCCACAGGATCGTACAGCGCCACCCCTACACAAGAGCCCAAGCCTGTAGTGATCAGTTGTGATGGTGCTTTTGCAACCTTGAAATCTGCCATGGAAACCCGAATTGGCGCTGATAAATTCATGCTCCCCTCCCCACCCCCAGCGCCTTCAGCAATACCTCAAGCTGCCGGGCTTCAGGCAAGATCAGAATATGGCCCTGCGCTCCGCCCACACTCTCCACAATATCCGTGGTGATGAGCAGCGCGTGATCGTAGTTCTGTCCTGTCTGCACCAATATTTCCTCTAAAATGGCGCCTGCCATATCTATGGCCAAAAGTGGAATCATCGGCCTGATATAGAGGCCGGAAAACTCCGAGAGGGCAGTGAGAAAATTGGCCAGCATCATGTTGCCGAGCTCCTCCAAGGCAGAGCATTCCAGCTCATCCAGCTCCAGGAGGGGGCTTATTGGCTTGTTGAGCATCCGCTCAAGGAGGCTCGCTGCAGCCTCTTCATCAAACATCAGAAGCAGACTCCCTTTCAGCTGGCCGCAAAAGCGGAGACAAAGGGCAGCCACCAGCTGCTCCTTTCCACCTGCAAGCTCTAAGGCATCCCACACTTCTCGGATCTGGGCTTGGGGCACTGTCATTTCAACCCGGGTTGCTAAAACCTGAGAGAGGACTGTTGCTGCGCGGCCGACGCCGATGTTCCCAGCCTCACGCAGCGCCTCCATTTCCATCTTGCTGAACTGCGGCCCCTGTAGCCTGTTCATTTTAAACCTCCATTTCTGCCAAAGCCTTAACCTCTTCGGGGCTAAGGGCACGCTCCAGGTTCAAGATCACAATCAACCTGTCCTCCAGCTTTCCTATCCCCCGCAGGTACTCTGCCTCAACCCCGCCTGCCAAAGGCGGCGGAGGCTGGATTTGGCTTGCAGGGATGGAAAGGGGCTGGGTGACCTCGTCCACGATCATCCCCACGAGATTGCCCTCCACCTCCACAACCACAATCCTTGCATCTTCTCCTAACTCCCCTACCTCCAGGCCAAACCGCTTCCGCAGGTCCACAACAGGAATGATTTCTCCCCTGAGGTTGATTACCCCCTCCACAAAAGCAGGGGTTTTAGGTACTCGGGTAATGGGAGAGAGCAAAATGATCTCCTGCACCTGGAGGATCTGGACACCAAACTCCTCTTTCCCCAGCCGAAAGACCACTAGCTGTTCCATCTCTTCCTGCTTCAGCTCTTTGCGCTTCAATTAATTTCCTCCTCTCTTCCCTCACACCAAATTGCGTCCATCCAAAATCAGCACCACCTGGCCGTCGCCTAAAATTGTGGCGCCGCCAAGATAAGGATACTGCGGCAGATAGCCGCCGATTGCCTTTACCACTATGTTCTGCTGACCTAAAAATTCGTCCACGCAGCAGCCGATGAGCCTTTGGCCGCAGTCTATAACCACAACCTTGTGGACCTTGCTGCACTTTTTGTCTGGCACCTCCAAAAGTTCAGCCAAATCGTACAGCCCCACCACCTGCTCATCGTAGAAGAAACAATCCTGTCCCCGGACATCCTGAAGATCCTCTGGAGCCAAGCGCACAAGCTCCACAATCTGGCTGAGGGGAATGGCGTAGGTTTCAGAGCCCACACCCACCAAAAGCGCCTTGACAATCGCCAAAGTAAGGGGCAGGCGGATAGTGATTTTGGTTCCTTCACCAGGCGTGCTTACTGCACTGACCACCCCTCCCAGATCTTCAATGGTGCTGCGCACCACATCCATGCCAACGCCTCTGCCGCTCACATCAGTGACTTCTTCGTTGGTGCTGAGGCCCGGCAGGAAGATCAGGTTCATGATTTCATGGTCGCTGAGCTTTTCAAGCTGGCTCTCAGTGACAAGGCCGCGCTCGAGGGCAGTCCTGCGCACAGACTCCACATCAATGCCTGCGCCGTCGTCCTCTACGCTGATCAGGACAGCTTCTCCTTCTTGGGAAGCCTGGAGGATGACCCTGCCCGTTTCTTCTTTTCCTTTTGCCTTTCTCAGCTCAGGCCTTTCGATGCCGTGGTCTATGGCATTGCGCACCAGGTGCAGGAGGGGTTCTGTTATTCCTTCCGCCACTGTGCGGTCCACTTCCGTTTCGCTGCCTAAGACCACCAGCTCCACTTTCTTGTTCAGCTCCCTTGCCAGATCCCGCACCAGGCGCGGGAAACGGCCGAACACAGACGTCAAGGGAACCATCCGCGCCTTCATCACTGCTGCCTGCAGATCCATGATCAGCCTTTGATTATCCGCTGCCACCTGTTTGAGGGCGTCGTTTTCTTCGCTTCCCGCCAGCTGGTCCAGCTGAGCCTGGACGATCACAAGCTCTCCTGCAAGGTTTAAGAGCTGGTCCAATTTGGCAGCTTCAACTCTGATGCTGGTGGTTCTCTTCCCGTTGCCGTTGCCCTGCTTCGGCGCATCGTACTGCTCGAGGCGATAGGCTGCCACCTCTGTTAAAACCTTTTCTGTCAGCCGCCTCTCCAGCTCTCCCCAGGAGAGGGATGAAGAGAAAATTACCACAAGACTTCCGTCGTAGCTCTCTGACTCCAGAGCTGACCCTGCAGGATGGCTTTTGAGGACTTTCCCCAATTCCTCAATTCCTTTCAGGATCAAGAGGGATCTTGCGCCCTTCAAGGGGCAGTCCTCAGCCAGCTGCAAGCTCAGCTTCCACAGGGCGCCTGCGGCCTGCTTCCGTTCTCTGTCTGTCAGCTCCAACTTTACAGAGGGAAGATGTGCTGCCTCTGGTGCTTCCTCCCCCCTGTCCCCTAAAAAGGCTTCAGCCTGCCTGAGCAGATCCTGGTAGTTGGCGCAGACCTCTCCTCCTTCTGTTTCCTCTGCGATGAGCTTGCGGATGCCGTCTGCCCCCTGCAGGAGGAAATCAACCAGATCCGAACTGACTGCCAGCTTCCCTTCCCGCACCAGGCCCAGAATGTCCTCCAGCCTGTGGCTCAAGAGGGCCACCCGCTCAAAGCCCATGCTGGCAGAAGAGCCTTTGAGGGTGTGGAAGATCCGGAAGAGCTCGTCCACCCCGTCGCCTGAAGCTTCGAATTCCACGAGTCTGCTGTCCAGTTTCTCCAAAAGCTCGCTGCTTTCATCCAAATAGGCTTCCAAATACTGTTGGTTTTTCATTTATTTCCCTCCCAGTCCAAAGTTCAGGCCCAGGAATTTTCTCCACAAGCTCCGAAGGCCCCCTTGCTGGCGCTTTTCAGTTCCTCTCAACTGCTCTTCTACAGTTTCTGCCAGTTTCCCTAAAGCTTGAACCGCAAGACAGCGGGGAGCGTTTTTCACCACAGGCTCTCCTTTTCTGGCGGCGCGCACCAAGGCATCGTCATAAGGGATCTGGCCGAGGAGGTGCACCTTCTGGGCCAAAAAGTGATCTGCTGCCAGCTGAAGGCGCTGGGCAACTTCTCTGCCCTCGTGAAAAGAACGGGTTTGGTTCACCACCAGTCCCACTGATGCCTTGAGGTCGTTTTGGGCCAAGTATTTCAACAGGCCGTAGCCGTCGGTAAGGGAGGCTGGGTCTGGTGTGGTGACCAAAAGCAGCCAATCTGCAGCAGCTGCAAAAGTGTGCACTGCAACGCCTAAGCCCGCTCCGCAATCTACCAGAAACAAATCGTAGTCCCGCACCAGGGCCACAAGCTCTTCCGCGAGGTTCTCCACCTGCTCAAAGGACAGGTGGGCCAGGTTCACATCCCTGCCTCCTGCGAGGATTCCAAGTCCATAAGGCCCTGTGAGCAGAACCTCCCGCAGGGGCACGTCGCCGGAAAGGGCCTCTCCCACTGTGTGCTTTGGGTTGAGGCCTAAGACCAGATCCAAATTGGGCAGGCCCAGGTCTGCATCAAAAAGGCACACTCTCAAGCCACGGGAAGCCAGAAGCAAACCTAAATTGGCACTGACCGTCGTCTTTCCTACCCCACCTTTGCCGCTGGCCACAGTGAGAATTTTGGGGGAACTGCTTCTTCCCCTTACGAGCCTCCTCAGTCCCTCTGCTTGATCAATCATCTCCTAACCCCTCTGAGACACAAATTGACCAGCTCATCCCGATCCGGCAGCTGAAGATCGTCTGGCACTGCCTGGCCGCAGGTGAGGCAGGATATGGAAAGCTCCCTTTCCAACAGCACGCTGGCC
This sequence comes from Clostridia bacterium DTU084, assembly GCA_001512905.1. Lineage (GTDB taxonomy): Bacteria > Bacillota > DTU084 > DTU084 > DTU084 > DTU084. The sequence goes on from LFTB01000133.1 coordinate 24,056, forward strand.
ACAGGGCCGAAGCTGGCAACCTCGTCAGTCTTGCTGACGATCAAGCTGTCTATCCCCAGCTGCCCGAAGCTTGCGAGCACTTGCCTTGCACCTTGGCTGTTCAAGGTGCCGCTGAGGACAAGGGCCACGTGATCCGGCTCTGCTGCCTGCAGATATGATTTCAGCTCCCCAAGCTGCATATGGTTCTGCTGGCTGCGGCCGGCAGTATCCAGAAAGATCACCTCGCAGCTCTCCCGGAGCCTCCTGAGAGCCTCTTTCAGTTCAGTGGTTGAGAGGGCCACTTCCAGAGGCACATCCAAGATCTCAGCATAGGTGCGCAGCTGCTCTACAGCACCGATCCGGTATGTGTCCACTGTGGCAAGACCCACTTTATAGCCGTGTTTGAGGCTGTAGAGGGCAGCCAGTTTCGCGATGGTGGTGGTTTTGCCAACGCCTGTGGGGCCAATTAAAGCCAGGACTACAGGCTCTTCTTCTGGAAAGGGCAGGGAAGCGCTCTTCAGCCCCTTGGCAAGCTCTTTTTCCAGCGCCTGCCAGATAAGCTCCAAAGTTTCCTGTTCTCCGCAAGCGGTAAGGAGTTTCTCTGCAAGAGCAGCTTCGTACCCGGCTGCAATAAGCGCCTCATAAACTTCTAGCCGATGGCCTGTGAAAGGCGCCTGGGGGAGCTGTGTTTTCAGCTCCTCAACCAGCTTTCCCAGTTTCTGGTATTCTTCCTCCAAGGCAGCCAAAGGCTCTGGATTTGCCTGCTTTTCCGGCACCTTCGGCTTGGCCTTTGGCTTTGGCGGCGGAGATTGCCGCTCCTTTGCCGCAATCACCTCGTACTGTGGGGGGCGCAGCCATCCCAACAGCCCCTGCCCCCGAACCTGTCTGCTGTGGAGGATCACTGCCTCCTCGCCCAAGTCCTCTTTCACCTGGGCCAGGGCTTGGGCCAGGCTCGGGGCCAAGAATTTTTTAACCTGCATTTGCTGTCACCATCCCCACTGAAAACACATTGGCATCTTCTGTCAGTTCGCTGTATGAAAGCACAGGCAGCCTCCCTGTTACCCTCCGGACAAGCCGGGCAAGGTGCGGCCTGATTTGATCGGAGGTAAGCAGCACCACTTCCCCAGCAGGCAGGTTCCTGTTCAGTTCCTCCTCGAGACTTCGGTAGAAGGAGTTGAGGAACTCAGGTTCCAATGCCAGCTCGCCGTTTGCTGCAGCCTCCAGCTGGCTCTGGGTGTTGGGCTCCACAACCAGAGCCCTGATATTGCCTGCCTGATCCTGAAACTGGGCGGTGATTTGGGGTGCCAGCCTCTGGCGCACTTTGGCTGTGAGGTAGTCAGGATCCCGGTTTTCTCTGGCCTCATCTGCCAAAGCTTCCAGGATGGTCACCAGGTTCCGGATGGAAATCCCCTCCCGCAGGAGGTTAGCGAGCACCTTCTGGATTTCCCCTACTGTCAACAGATTGGGAACCAGCTCCTCAACCACAACAGGGTAGTTTTCCTGTACCTTATCAAGCATTGCCTGTACTTCCTGCCTGCCTAAAAGCTCCCAGGCTCTGCTTTTGAGGAGCTCAGTGAGATGCGTGGCCACCACCGACGGCGGGTCCACCACTGTGTAGCCTGCAAGCTCAGCCTGCTCCCTGTGCTCTTCGTCCACCCACAGGGCCGGCAGGCCAAAGGCAGGTTCTCTGGTTTCTTTCCCAGGCACTTTCTCTGTGACGCTTCCGGCATCCATGGCGAGATACCGGTTCGGCTCCAGCTCCCCTTCCCCTCGCTTTACGCCTTTGATCTTCACCTGGTAGCTGTTTGGCGCAAGCTGCATGTTGTCCCTGATCCTGATGGCAGGAATCACAGCTCCGAGCTCTAAGGCGCACTGCCTGCGCAAGAGGGTGATCCGATCCAGGAGATCTCCCCCCTGTTCCGGGTCAACCAGGGGAATGAGGCCGTAGCCGATCTCAAGCTCCACAGGGTCCACCTGAAGGAGATTCAAGACGTTTTCCGGCTTGCGGGTGGCAGCAAGTTCCGCTTCCTGCTTTGAAGCCTGGTCCTTTGCCATCTCAAGGGCTTCTGCCCGGTTCATGTTGTAAGCTAGAATGCCGAAAACCGCAGCGATGACAAAAAACGGCAGAAAGGGCAGGCCAGGCATGAGGGCCAATATGCCCGAGATTACAGCTGCCATTGCCAAAACTTTTGGCCTGGCCATTTGGCCTGTGAGCTCTCTGCCCATCTCAAGCTCTGCGGCGGCTCTGGTGACGATAATACCTGTGCTGGTGGAGACCAAAAGGGCAGGGATCTGGCTCACCAGCCCATCTCCCACTGTAAGGAGGGCGTAGTGGCTCATCGCTTCGGTTGCAGTCATGCCCCGCTGCATCATGCCGATGATGAAGCCTGCGATAATATCGATGAGGACGATAATGATGCCTGCGATGGCATCTCCCTTGACAAACTTGCTGGCACCGTCCATGGCGCCGTAGAAATCCGCTTCCCGCTCGATGGCCCGTCTCCTGGCCCTGGCCTCCTTTTCGTCGATGAGGCCGGAGTTGAGGTCTGCATCGATGCTCATCTGCTTTCCAGGCATGGCGTCCAATGTGAAGCGAGCTGCCACTTCCGCCACCCGCTCTGCGCCCTTTGTGATCACCAGAAACTGGATCACCACTAGAATCAGGAAGATCACGCAGCCAACTACGAAATTGCCTCCCACCACAAAATTGCCAAAAGCGTTGATGAGCTTGCCTGCGTAGCCTGTAAGGAGAATGAGCCTGGTGGAAGAAACGTTCAAGGCCAGGCGGAAAAGGGTGGCCAAAAGGAGCAGGGAAGGAAAAACAGACAGCTCCAGAGGGCTGGAAACTTCCATGGTCAGGAGCAGGATAAAAAGTGAAAGGCTGATATTGATTGCCAGGAGCAGATCCAAAAGGGCAGGCGGCAGGGGCAGCACCATCATCAGGAGCACCACCACCACCAATCCGGCTAACAAAGGTTGGCTGAATCTGGCTGCTTTCTCGTTAACCAAGCAAGTTTCCTCCCTATATCGATCGTCCCTTTAGTTGATACACAAAGGCCAGGATCTCTGCCACAGCTCTATACAATTCCGGCCCAATTGCCTGTCCCACCTCAACTGTCCGGTACAGGGCCTGGGCCAGAGGTTTGTTCTCCACAATGGGCACCCCGTGTTTTCGGGCCAGTTCCCGGATTTTCTCTGCCAGCTTTTCCCGGCCTTTAGCCACCACAATGGGAGCCACCATTTTATCAGGGTCGTAGCTGATGGCAACTGCCAGCTGCGTGGGGTTTGTGATCACCACATCTGCTTTGGGCACTTCCTCCATCATCCTGAGCATGGCCATTTGCCGCTGCTTCTGTCTGATCCTGGATCGAACCTGAGGCGAGCCTTCTGTCTGCTTCAGCTCTTCCTTCACTTCCTCGATGGTCATCTTCAGGCTTTTCTCGTGCTCAAAGCGCTGGTAGGCGTAGTCCAGGACTGCTAAAATGAGAAACCCAAGGCCAACTCTGTTCCCGATTTGCCAGGCAACTGTCCCCAGCATCCCGGCAGCGCTGGCTGGCGGCATTTGCGCTGCCCGGAGAAAAAACTCGAAATTGTTCCGGATCACAGAATAGGCCAAATACCCTACAATCAAAACCTTGACCACTGCTTTCCCAAGCTCGAAAAAGCTGCGCTTGGAAAAAATCCGCTTGAAACCTTCAATTGGGTTAATCCGCTCCCCTTTGGGGGTCAGGCCTTCGCTTGTGACCAGAAAACCGACCTGGGCAAGGTTTACAGCCAGGCTCACCAAAAGGAGCCCTGCAAAAAGGGGAGCTAAAATCTTGGCTAGAAAAATAATTGTCTGCACTACAAGGGCCGAAAGATCTGCCTGGCTGCCCTGCCAGGAGCTGCTTTGGGCTAGGCAATATTCTGTAAAGCTGAGAAGGGTCTGCCACATGCCGGGGCCAAAGGCTTTCAGCAGAAAACAGGAGCTGAGAATGCCTGCGGCCAAGCCCAGCTCAGGGCTCTTTGCAACCTGGCCGCGCTTTCTGGCTTCCTCACGCCGCCTGGGCGTGGCCTCTTGAGTCTTATCTTCCTCTGCAAAGAGCTGCAGATCGAATTCCCATTCTCTCTTCATCTTCCAAACAGCAGAAGCAGCTGTTCCAGCTGTCCTGCCAACCACCCTCGCTGACTAAATAACTCCACAAATGCGCCTCCGTACAAGGGCAGGGTCAGGAGCAGAACCCCAAGGCCAATGGCCACCTTGGCTGGATACCCAACAACGAACACGTTCATCTGCGGCACTGTGCGGGCTAAAATGGCCAGGGCCAAATCTGTGAGAAACAGCGTCCCCACCACAGGCAAGCTCAGCTGAAAGCCCAGGGAAAACATTTGCGAGAAAACTGCAAGCAGCCAGCCCAATAATTCCCTGGGCAGCGCTACCGCCCCCAGGGGAACCAGCTCCAAGCTCTTTTTGAGGACATAAAAGAGAAAGTGGTGTCCGTCGATGAGCAGGAAAATCATCAAGGCCAAAAGGTAGTTGAATTGACCTAAAATCGGGATCTGCGTCTGGCTTGTGGGGTCGAAGACGTTGACCATGCTGAAGCCCATAGGAAAATCCATAAACTGACCCATGAGCTGAAAGATGGCAAAGGTAACTGTAATGCTGTAGCCCAGAAGGAGGCCAGCTGCCACTTCCTTGAGAAGGAGGGGGAGGATGGAAAGGCCTTCCGGGGGAGCGGCGGCAGGAACCTCAATGGTTGGCAAAAGCACAATGGCGATGATGGCAGCAAGGGCTGCCTTCAGCTGCATAGGTACATTGCGGCTGCCCAACAGCGGGCTCGCTCCCACAATTGCTGCCACCCGGGTAAGCAGCAGTAAGAACCAGGTGAAATTGTCAAACAGGATTTCCATTTAACCGATAAAGCTGGCAACATTAAGCCAGAGACGGGTTGTGAAGTCCAGCATTACCCTGAGCATCCAAGGTCCGAAGATCATGATGGAGAGCATCACCACCACGATCTTTGGAATAAAGGAGAGGGTTTGTTCCTGGATCTGGGTTGTGGCCTGAAAAATGCTCACCACAAGTCCCACTGCAAGGCCCAGGCCCAAAATAGGGCCTGCCACAAGGAGCACTGTGGTTAAAGCTTCCCGGGCTATATTCAAGACCAATTCTTCGTTCATTTACCTCTCCCTCCTAAAAGCTCAGCAAAAGAGATCGCACCACTAAGTTCCAGCCGTCAGCCAGGATAAACAAGAGTATTTTAAATGGCAGCGACAGCATCACAGGGGGCAGCATCAGCATGCCCATGGACATTAGAGCGCTTGCCACTACCATATCAATGACAATAAAAGGCACGTAAATAATGAAGCCGATCTGAAAGGCGGTTTTCAGCTCGCTGATCACAAAAGCAGGGATTAAAGCCACAGTGGGCACATCTTCCTTGTTCTGAGGCCTTTCGTAACCTCCAAGCTGCATGAAAAGCTGCAGGTCCTTTTCCCGGGTCTGTTTGAACATAAACTCCCGGATCGGCTCCATGGCTGTCTGGAAGGCCTGCTCTTGGCTGAGCTCTCCGCGCAAATACGGAGTGAGGGCTTCCTGCTGAACCACGTGCCAGGTGGGAGCCATGGTGAAGAAGGTGATGAACAGCGCAAGTCCAATCAGCACCTGGTTGGGCGGCACCTGGTTTGTGGCCAGGGCACTGCGGGTAAAGGAAAGCACCACCACGATCCTGGTAAAGGAGGTGAGCATGATCAGGATCGCTGGCGCCAAAGAGAGCACCGTAAGCAGTGCCAAAAGCTGCAGGCTCACTGCAGTCTCCTCTGGACCATCTCCCTCGCCGATCCTCAGCTCCACCGAAGGTATCTCTAGTGCCTGGCTGCAGGAAGCTGCCAGCAAAAACAGCAGCAGCCAGATGAAAATTTTCTTCCTGTTCACTCCCGTGGCCCCTTTTGCTTCTTTTTCAAGTTCCGCAGCTTGCTCAGCTGTTTTTCCAGGATCCTGTCAAACTCTATGGGCTCTTGGCTGTCGCTGCTTTGGCTGATGAATGCCCGCGCCTCTTCCCCTTGGTAGGTCCTCAGCAGCTCCACGCCCTGCTCTGAGGCTGCCAAAAGGTAAACCTCTTCCCCAACCCGCACCAGATTCAGGGTTTTCCCCTGGGCAAACATGACCCGGTCCAGCACCTCAATTGTGCCGCCCGTGCCGCCCTGAGTCCTGGTCCAATAGCGGACAGCAAGGTAAATGAGGGGGATAATCAAAATCAGTCCCCCAATTAACCTGACAACCTGCAGCCAAAAAGCCGGCTGCCATCCCTCAGCACAGGCTAGGGGAGTAAGGCCCAAGAAAAAGAGAGAAAAAAAGACAAAAAACATTTTAACCCACAGCTTTCTTGACAGCTTCCAGCACCCGCTCAGGTTGGAAGGGCTTGACGATAAAATCTTTAGCGCCTGCGCCTATAGCGTCGATGACCAGCGCTTGCTGCCCCATGGCGCTGCACATGATCACCACAGCATCGGGATCGTAGGCGCGGATTTCCTTCAAGGCACTGATGCCATCCAGTTCAGGCATGGTGATGTCCATGGTCACCAGATCCGGCTTAAGCTCTTTATATAGTTCGATTGCCCGCTGGCCGTTTTCTGCTTCTCCAACCACCTGATATCCTCCCCGCAGGAGGATATCCTTCAGCATCATCCTCATAAATGCTGCATCATCGACGATCAAAACTGTTGGCATCTTTTGATCTCCTTCCTGATTTTCATTGGTTTTCTGTTTTCGCCAGGTTTGTGATCTTAATCCCGAAGTTCTCGTCGATCACAACTACCTCGCCGTTTGCTAAAAGCTGCCCGTTGACAAACACGTCCACAGGTTCCCCAGCCAGCTTGTCCAGCTCCACCACTGATCCTTCGCCCAAGTTCAGGATCTCTCTGATGGTCAGCCGGGCCCTGCCCAACTCTACTGTCACTTCCAGCGGCACGTCCATCACCAGATCTATTTTTTGAGGGCTGGACGCCTCGCTGCCCCTCAGCGGCATGAACTGGGCAGGCTGTACAGTAGGAGCCTTGCTCACTGCAGCTGTGGGCTGGGCAGCTGCAGCCATTGGCTGACTGACTGCTTCAGGCTGCACTTGGACTTGAGGCGCCTGTGCCTGGGCAGGTGCAGCTTCTTCTGCAGCTTGGGGCGCTTGTTTTTCCATCAGCATGACAACCATCTGTTTGGCCAGAGGCAGCGGAATCAGCTGCATGATGGTGCTGTCCAGGCTGCCGTCGATGGTGATGCGGAACTCCACCTTGACCAACAGGTCCTCGCTGCCGATAGGCATGATCTCCAACGTTTCGTGGGCCTGGGCCACCAGCTTGGTTGTCGGCGCTGAAATCATAATCCGCCGCTCCAGCATGGTGGAGAGGGAGGTGGAGGCTGCACCCATCATTTGGTTCATGGCCTCACTCAATGCTGACAGTTCGATTTCCCCAAGCTCAGGATCTTCAGGCACTTCCCCAGAAAAACCCATCATCAGCTGGGAGATCACTGCCGCGTCCCGATCCTGGATGATCAAAACGTTTACCCCTTCCAGCCCCTGGCTGAAATTAACCTGCACGCTGACAAAGGGACGCTGGTACTGCTCCTTTTGTTTGCTTAAGGTGATCATAGACACGCTGGGCGTTGTGATCCGCACTTTTTTAGAGATCAATAGGGACAGATTAGTCGCTGCAGCGCCCATAGCGATGTTGCCGATCTCGCCGATGGCATCCTGTTCCAAAGGGGTTAGATAATGCTCCACCAACAACTCTTCTTCGCTCCCTGCTTGTCCCTTCAGCAGAGCATCAATTTCCGCTTGGGTCAGCTGTTGATTCATCGACCTCATCTCCTTCTGCTGTCTCGCCTACAGCTTTCACTATTTGCACTCCCAGGTGCCGTCCCACAGAACCTGGATAGCCTAAAAACTTCAACCGGGACCCCACTTCAAGCTCCACCATGCCGGGCTTGCGGCTTGTGAGGGGAATCACATCTCCCACCTCCAAGGCCAGCACGTCCCGGACGTTCAGGGTTGCTCTGCCCATAATCACGCTCACAGGAACCACTGTCTTGTCCAGCTTGCTTTTGAGTTGTTCCAGCTTCTCTTTTTTGCTGCTTCCACTTGTGCCTGAAAACCAATAGTGGGCAGAAAGCTTCGAGAGGATGGGTTCCAAGCTGAGATAAGGCAGGCAGATGTTCATCATGCCCCTGGCATCATCGATCCTCAGCTCCAAGGTATTGAGGACCACCATGTCCCCTGGAGGCACGACCTGCACAAACTGCGGATTCATCTCCAGCCGTTCCAGGGTGGGATCCAGCTCCACCACGTTCTTCCAGGCTTCTTTGAAGCCTAGGAAAAGCCGCTTTAGGATCCGGGCAAGAACGGTCTGCTCGATGTCTGTCAGCTCCCGCACCTGGCTTGCCCCCCCCTGCCCCCCCAGGAGCCTGTCGATAATGGAGAAGCTCAGCGGCATGTCCAAACTGATGATCACGCTTCCTTCCAAGGGCTTGACG